>DYLD01000306.1 GCA_020722315.1 Syntrophus aciditrophicus | reverse complement strand
AATTGTGCCCGTCTGTGCCCGGAGATACGTTTCCTGTTTCTGCGCTGCGAGGATCAAGTCGGTATCGGAAACGATATTGTATCTCTCGAAAACTGATCTTGTCTTGTGGCCGGATACCTTCATCGCAACGATTTCAGGGATGCCGGCCCGAACCATGTTTCTGACCGCTGTGCGCCGGAGGTCGTGAAACAACCGTTTGCCTATCCCTGCTCTTATGCAGGCTGATTTCCACGATTTTCGAATGAGCTTGATCCGGTCATTGCCGGCCTTATTCAAAAAGACATAAGGGGATATTGTTTTAGTTTCCTTCATCGTGGTTTTTCTGGCTTCCCAAAGGTCATTGAGAATGGCCTGGAGTTCGCTGTCGAGATACACCGTTCGCGCCTCATCGTTCTTGGTAGTCCCTGCCTCAAGCCATACCTTATTTTCTTTCAGGTTAACCTGTGACCATTTCAGGTTTGTTATTTCCGAAAAACGCCAGCCGGTCTTATATCCAAACGTGACAAACCCCTTCAGGTAATCAGGCAGCTCCTCTCTGAGTTTCAAAAAGTCGCCGAGTTCAAAAAAGCCCTGCCGGATGTTGTTTTCTTTGAGCATCGTGATATGAGGCACCCGGTCAACCTTCGGCGGCGTCTGCTGCGCCCCCAGGTTGAACATCCGTTTCAAGGCCGCCAGTTCCCTGTTGATTGTGGCGTTTTCGGCCCCTTCTGAAATCCTCTTTTCGATATAGCGCTTGATCACTGGACTCGTTATGGTCGTAACCCGCATCCCATGAAAGGATTCCTTCAAATGGGCGACGGATTGCTCCGCCCTTCTCAGCGACTTCTTTCCAGTGAGCCGGTAATCCTGCAGGAAATCTTCAACCAGACTTTCAAAACTGACTTTGTCGAAGATGATGCCGGGGATTTTGCCCTCCGAGATTTCACCCTCTCTTTTTTTCAATAACCGTTTTGCGTCCGATTCCTTGTCCGACTTCGCGCTTTCCCGGTAGGCCTTTCCGTTTCGGTAATACTTGATCCAGAAGATTTTGCCCCTTTTATAAATTGCGCCCATGACTTTTCCCCGCTTGCTTCAATCGCCTGGTTGCCGGGTCGTCTGTCATCTCTAATTGCCTCAAGGCTAACTGTAAGAATGAAGGCAGGCTCCGGGCTCCCGTTTCCCATCTTGAGACGGTAACAGGCGATACTTTCAAGGCTTTTGCCAATTGGCCTTGACTGTACCCTGTTGCGTCTCTCCATGCTTTGAATTCTTCTTTCGTCATTTCCATGTTTCCTTTGAGGCTTTATATAAACCATCTGTTATTAAATGCCAACAGAAAAGTTCAAAAAAATTCAGTCTGCCGATGCGATTCAATCCATGAATCCATATCGCGGATGTCAAACAAGATTCTCTTTCCGTCTTTAATATATGGGAGCTTTCCGGCCCACTGCATTTCCCTGATCGCGTTGACGCTGCGCCCCAGGTATTCGGCGGCCTCGGAAACCGTATAAAGACGTTTTGTGATACCCTTGTTTTTCATCGCTTCGCTCAATCCGTTGCCATTTTTGCTTTGATGCAAGGGGATAAAGCTGCTTCCCCCGAAAGCGAGAATGGGTTTAATCCGCTTCGCTTTTTTGTATTCCTTGCGTTTACCCTATATCGGCATCCCTAAAACTCGACAGACCATCTCTTCTCAAACTCCCGGATCTCCTCCGCGGGGATCCTTATGCAATCCCGGATGCGGATCG
>DYLD01000074.1 GCA_020722315.1 Syntrophus aciditrophicus | reverse complement strand
ATCATTTTCGACCCCGAAAAATCTTTAAAAACGCGCTTCAGGCGTCATTGTTTCGCGATTGTGCAAAGTTCTCAGGAATTAATTGATGCGGTGTTTATGTTAAGGAGGGTGTAATGATTGTGAAGAATGTCAAAGATATCTCCCGGACAAAGATCGAAGCCTACCCATACAGGGAAATTCCGCGGACGGTAAAGGACGTCTGGATACAGTGGCTTTCAAAGGTGGGACCGGAGGGGACCGCGGAATACGGCCTCCGCCTTTTCACGGTAGGCCCCGGAGGGGAAATACCGATCCATAACCATCTCTATTACCAGACCACGTACGTCCTGACAGGGCATCTTAACGTTTTTTCGCATGACGAGAATGATCAAGTAAAGGAGCAGAGGCTGATGGGGCCGAACGACTTCGTCTTTATCCCGACAATGGAGCCCCATAGCATGAAGAACGCAAGCGAAACAGAGGAGTGCACCTTTTTGTGTTGCATTGCGAATGTGCGGGAGTAAACCTTTTTAACTCAGCTGCGATTGCCGTCGGGAATAATGCTTGACATTAGCATGATACCTTTGAAAACGGTGCCGGAAGCGCAAATTTATTGATTTTTCTTAGGTACCCCGCCATCAAAGCCAAGGCTTTAAAGGCGTTAAAAACGCGAACGATCCCAGAGCGTTTAGCCTTTGAAGCCGCCGCGAGACACCTGCGGGGTCGAAAAAGATTTATGAGCGCGAAGGCGGCGTTTTGTAAAGGTCTCAGCATGGTTATGGATGAAGGAGCATTTGCGTGCCCGGAGGAATATATCGGGTATGGCCGGTTTGTCCGCCCGGAATCCGTAACATCTGCCTGAAGGTTGTCGGAGGAGTTTCTGATGAACAGATCCTTGCTGTTTAAAAATCTGGACTATCTTTTCAATCCCCGCACGGTTGCCGTTCTCGGGGCGTCGGACAATCCGGAAAAGCTCGGATTCCACGTGATGAAGAGTCTCACAGCAGGAGGTTTTCGTGGGATCATTGTTCCGGTCAACCCCAAAACGAAATCCATCATGGGAATTGACACGTGTTCGTCTATCGAGGATTTTTCCGGTGCGGTCGATCTTGCGATCATTGTCCTTCCCGCGGAGGTCGTTCCCGCCGTATTTCAGCAATGCGAACGTAAGGGTGTAAAGGGAGTCGTGCTGATCTCCGCAGGCTTCAGGGAGATAGACGATCCTCGGGGGGCGGCCCTCCAGCATACGCTTTTTGAACTTGCCGACCGCGCCGGCATACCGGTTATCGGTCCGAACACATTCGGCATGATCAATCTCCGAAAGGATCTGAACGCCTCGTTTACCCCGGAGTTTTCCCTGATCCGGAAAGGGGACATCGCCGTTGTCAGCCAGAGCGGGGGTGTTTCCCACCTCCTTGGTTTCATGGCGATGCGTCAGAACGCGGGTTTCAGCAAGATCGTCGGGCTCGGGAACCATCTCAATGTCGACTTTTCCGAAATGGTTTCCTATCTTATGGACGATCCGGACACCAGAGCCCTGGCCCTTTATATTGAAGGAATGGATCGGCCGGGAAGGTTCATGGAGGAGATGAAAAAAACACGCTTCACAAAACCCGTTGTTGCGTACAAGACGGGGAGCTCCCGCATAGGAAATCAGGCCTCCGTCTCGCACACCGGTTCCCTGGCGGGGAGGCATGAAATCTATCAGGGGGCGTTTAAACAGGCGGGGGTCCTTTTCGTCGAGAGCGCGGAGATGCTTTTGGATGCGGCCCATGCGCTTGCCCATTGTCCTCTCCCGCGCGGCAAAAAGATCGCGATTCTGACCGGACAGGCAGGCCCGGGGATGGCGGCCGCGGACGTCTGCGAGTCGGGAGGTTTGGAGATTGCGTGTTTTCACGCAAAGACCCAGCGATTGATCAACGAACTCCTTGGGCCTCTTGCGATGCGGACGAATCCCGTCGATATGGGGCCTGCGTGGTACAACACGCCCGCGATCGAAGGAACTATCAGGGCCGTTCTGGAAGATGACAGCGTCGATGCGGTCTTGATTCTGATGATGTTCGCATCGGCCAACAGGGGCGCAGTGGCGGGTTTTTCAAGGTTTTTGCTTGAATGGAAACAGCAAAAACCCGTTGTCGGCTGTCTTCTTGCGCCGCCCGGAATCTGGGATAAGGAGATCGATCAGCTCGAGGCAGGGGGCGCAATGGCCAACTTCCCGACGCCGGAAAGGGCTGCAAAAGCCCTCTCGATTCTGTGGGAGTATCAAAGACAAATCTCCCGTCTCTAGAACTTCGTCGGCCAGTTCGCGAGCAAATGCCTGCCTATACCCCTGTCTTTCGACGCGCGGATAATACTCATTACGTTGATCAGATAATTCCTGGTCTCCAGGGGGTGGATCACATCCTGAATGCCGTATCCCTTCGCGGCGGCATAGGCTGTCGTGTCCGCCCGGAGCTGCTCGACAAGCCTTTCTTTTTCCTCTTCGGGGAGATTTCCAAAGACGATATTCGCGCCGATCTCCGGATCCATGAACCCTATCTCGGCGCTCGGCCAGGCAACCATGAAATTCGCGCCCGAACCAAGAGCGCACATGTTGATCAGCGCCTGCCCGTATCCCTTTCTGATGATGATGACAATTTTCGGAACGGTAACCTGAAAGAGGCTCTGCAGGTTGTTGACAACCTTTGCACCCACCCTCTTTATTTCCGCATCCCTGCCGGTAAGGTGGCCGGGGGAGTCGACCAGAAAGATCAGAGGGATATTATACGAATCGCATAGACACTGGAAGCTCGTCTGTTTTTCCAGCGCGTCGGTGTCCGTCGCGCCGGCGTTGTAAAGGGGGTTATTCGCAATAAACCCGACAACCTCGCCGTTGATACGGGCAAGGCAGGTCACGAGCATCTTGCCGAAGTCGGGTTTGAGCTCGAAATATTCGCCTCCGTCAACAATGCACCCGATGATCTGGCGCATGTCGTAGCCGCGTTTCCTGTTCTCCGGGAATATCTGGAGAATCTTTTGGATGCGGTTGTTCGAGTCTTCGGGGAGAGATTTTTTCGGCGGCAGTTCCCGGCTGTTGGACGGCATATAGTCAAGGTATTTTTTGATGATCCGGAAACAATCCTGTTCATTTTCCGCGACCCGATCACTCATGCCGGTGAGTTTTGCGTGAACCTCCCATCCCCCCATTTCTTCAGCCGTGTACGTCTGTCCGATCGCCTTTTCCAGTGCCCTCGGGCCAGATACGCAAATCGCGCTCCCCTTTACCTGTACGACAAAATCCGCTGCGCACGCCTCGAAATCGGCGACGCCGTAGCATTCCCCCATCGCCGCCATGATAAAAGGACTTTCCCGGAAATTCGTGTATTCGGCCCAGTGCATGTCGGAACCGGCCCCGCCGCTCATGATCCTTTCGGCCCCCTGGACATCGGGCATTCTCGCGCCGCCCGCCTCTCCGAGCCAGATCAGCGGTATGCCATACTCACGCACCTGTTTCTTGAAGAGGAGCATCTTCTTGAGATTGACCGGCGCGTTGGTCGACGCGAGAACGGTAAAATCATTGGCGATGACGGCAACCCTGCGCCCATCAATCAATCCATAGCCGCAGATCAGGCCGTCAGCCGGCGTTTTGTCCTCCATGCCGGGCATATCGGAGGTGCAGAACGCCCCGAATTCGATGAACGAGTCAGGATCAACCAACGCGGCGATGCGCTCTCGCGCTGTAAGCCGGCCCCTGTCATGTTGCCGTTTTATCTTCGTCTCGCCTCCCTGCGCCAGTGTCTTTTTCTTGCGTGCTTCATACTCCTCAAACATCTTTTCAAATGCCATCATTTCTCCTCCGCTTTATCGAATAACAGGACTTGTGGATTTTAAAAAAATGCGCGGCCAAAATAGCCGGTTTCCCTCCTAAAAGAACGTGATCCGTTCAATCAGACCCTGAATCTCGGCAGGATGATCCGGCATCGTTGGCATGGCTGGTTCAACATCCGGCAAAAAGGCTTCTCGTGTTTCTGTAAAGACCGTTTTTGGGGGATCGCGTTACGGATGCGGCGGTTGCATGTACTGCATCGTTCCGTCCTGTATGACGGCAACACGGGCGCCGCCCGGGTATTCCTCTTCGAGCAGTGCCAGGACATCGGGCCATGACTTCACGACAACGGCGTCATCCGGATGGCAGATCAGATCGAGCATCGTCATGTCGGGGTTCGGCGTGAAGACAATGAGGCGCTTCATCGGGGCCGTGATGGTCTTTACGCCGCTGACCTTCGGGACATAATGGCGGCCGCCGTAGTCCGTACCCCAGGCCCTCATGATGTAGTGAACAGCCTGGCCTTCCGGCGCATCGGCGATCAGAACCGCCGTCCCAAAATTGCCGGACTTCAGAACGATCGGCGCCGAAAAAAGGGCGATGACCGCCTCACTGACTTTACCATAGGCGTTGCAGACGGCGATATCATATCCGGTCGCATAAGGGATCCCGTAATGCTCCTTCCCTTCTTTGACACCGGCTCTGTGTGTGTCTTTGAACGGCCCGGCGTAGAGATTCGTAATTTCCCCGCGACGGTTGATCAGACAGTCGATCTTGAAGTTCAAACCGGCGATCTGTGCCGCGGCATCGCATTCGGCGAGCATGATGTTGTTGTCGAAATTCCCGAGGCCGGTGCGGCTCTGATCACGGTAGAACTGGTTGTGGAACTGGATGATCGATTCGAGCCCGGCGACACCCGGAAAGACGATTTTTCCTCCGCCGCCGAAACCGACGTGGACATGCGGCGCGATGCACCCAATACCTATTTTCAGATCACAGCTGATAAATTCGCGGTTGAACCAGAGCTCGACTCCGGTCGGGGTCCTGCCGATTCTGACGGTGTTTTGAAACGGATCGTGGTTGTAAACCGCGTAGTTTTCGACGACGTAGTCCCCCAGTTTCTTCCGGGCGTTGATCATATCGTATGCGCCGTGGCTTCCCAGCGCCCAGAGGAACCGGATCTGCTCCTTCTTCAATCCGGCTTTGTGAAGAGATTCGAGGACAAACGGAACCACTTTGCTCACCGGGGTCGGCCGCGTCATGTCGTCAAAGACGACAACCGCCTGTTTCTTCCCCCGGGCCATTTCCTCCAGCGTCGGGCCTGCGACAGGACTTATCAGCCTTGCGTTTATCTCCGCCGGTGAAAGACCGGGCTTTTCAAATCCGGGCGATGTCAGATTATCAACTTCCCAGCGATCGGGAAACTTAAGGGCCCTTTCTTTATTTTCGTACCAGAGACGCGACGGAACAAACACCGTCTTCATAGTGACACCCTGTTCAATGATTGAAATGTCGGGAAGACTTCTGTGGCGTTTCGCGGCGGGACTAGACCATCAGATATCTCTTTTTGATTTCTTCGTTCGTTTCGAGATCCTTCACGGTTCCTTCGAAGCGTATCCGCCCGTTGTCGATGACATAGACACGGTCGACTAGCTTCAAGGCCGATTTGACGTTCTGCTCGGAAAGGAGGATGCTGATACCCATCGATTTTAATTGCAATATCTGGTTTTCCAGCGCCTTGACGATCAGAGGCGCCAACCCCTCGGTCGGTTCATCGAGGAGGAGAAGCTCGGGACTCCCCATCAGCGCCCTGCCGATCGTGAGCATCTGCTGTTCCCCTCCACTCAAATGTCCTGCCCTTCTATCCTTAATTTCTGCGAGAGGGGGAAAAAGCTGATAGACCTTCTCTTTTGTCCAGTCGCCGTTTCTTCTGTAAACGATTTCGAGGTTGTCATCGACGCTCAGATCGGCAAAAACCCTCCTGTCGTCTGGTACATAGCCGATGCCGGTTCGGAAAAGCAGATAGGGGTCCTTGCCTTTTATGTCCTGGCCTTTGAAACGGATAAATCCGCTTCTGGGGGGAACGAGTGCCATAATGCTCTTCATCGTCGTGGACTTGCCGGCGCCGTTCCTGCCGAGAAGTCCTACGATTTCCCCCTTGTTGACGGATAACGACACGTCAAAAAGGATATGACTCAGGCCATAAAAGGTGTTTACTTTTGTCAATTCAAGAAACGTCATAATCATCTCCGCCGAGATAGGCGTCCTGAACGGCCTGGTTGCGTCTGACCTCTTCGCAGGTTCCCTGAACAAGCGTGGAGCCCCTGGCCATAACCATAATCCGATCGGAAATGGAGAAGACGAGCCCCATATCGTGTTCGCAGAACAGGATTGTCAACCCCAGCGTGTCGGAAAGGTTTCTGATCAACTCGATGCAGCGATCGGTTTCTTCAGGGGCCATGCCGGCCGTGGGCTCGTCTAGGATCAGAAATTCGGGTGACGCGCCCAGCGCGACCGCTATTTCCAGAACCTTGCGGTCTCCGTGGGAAAGGTCTGAGCAGGCGGAGTCTTTCTTATCTGCCAGACCGACACTGGAGAGAATCCGCTCGGTTTCGTCGCCGAGAAGTTTTGCAGAAGGCGTGATGAAGTTCCAGCACATCCTGTTCTTCGACAAAACCGCTATCCGGACGTTTTCGAAAACGGACAGCCTTTCAAAGACGTTTACAACCTGGAACGAGCGGGAGATACCCTTTCTGCATACATTGTGCGGGGAAAGACCGGTGATGTCTTCGCCCTTGAAAAATACCCTGCCCTCGTCGGGCTTGAGGATTCCTGTGATCAGATTGAAAAGGGTCGTCTTTCCGGCGCCGTTCGGCCCGATGACCGCGACGATCTCGCCCTTTTCAACCTCGAGATTGGCCCTGTTTACCGCCATGAACCCAGCAAAGGATTTCGAGAGACCTTCTACCTTTAGCAAGCCTACCCCTTTTCTATAAGCTTCTTTTCGTCTGCGGGCTTAGCCCTCTGCTCGAGAAACCCCAGTATCCCGTTGGGAAGAAAAAAGATCACGAAAACCATCACGATGCCGTATACAAGCGCCCAGTAAACCGTGTAACCGCTCACGAACGTTCTGAGAGCAATGACAATCGCCGCGCCGACCATCGGGCCGAAAAAGCTGAACCACCCGCCTATCAGGCACATGATAAATACCTCAAGCGACAGCGTCCAGAAAAGCATGTCCGGAAAAACGGTCTTGTCCACGACGACAAAAAGTGATCCGGCCACTCCTCCGAAGAATCCCGCGATGACGAGTGCAACGAGAAGATGTCTCTTCACATTTATACCGATCATGCCGCTGCGGACGGGGTTGTCTCTTATCCCCTGCAGGGCGCTGCCGAAAGGGGATTTTATAATCTTGTAAATCAGAAAGAGGCAGATCAGCGTGACGGCCAGTGTAAAGTAGTAGGAGCCGTTATACGAGGAGATGATCTCCGGAACAGGAATTCCGTGGATGCCGTCATCCCCTCCGGTAAAGCTGTACCACCGATAGACGATGGCCCAGACGAGAGATCCGAGAGAAATCTGCAGCATCCCGAAATAGAGCTTCGAGAGTCTGACCGTGATAATCCCCATCAAAAAACTCAAAACCGCCGCGGCAACAGCACCGGCGAGAAAACTCAAGATAAAAGGCACCCCCGTTTTCGTCAAAAATAATGCGGTTGCATAGGCGCCGACGCCGTAAAAGACGCAGTGATGAAATTGGAATACGCCGCCGTATCCGAGGACTATATTAAGGCTTGTCGCCAGAAGGCCGTAGACAAGCATCAGCGAGATCAAATAGACGTAAAATCTGGGCAAAAAGGCCGGCAGAAGAAAAAAGACAGCCACAACGGCGATCCCTATTCCAATGTTTCTGGTCGAAGTCCCTTTCCGCATGATTTTACACTCTTACCACGTCGATTTAAGTAGCCCCGTCGGCTTGATCATCAAGACGATGACGACGGCGGCATACGGAAATATGATTCCGAACTGCGGCCAGATAAGGATTCCCAGAGACTGGGCCAGTCCGAAAATCAGGGCCCCGATCAGAGCCCCCCAGATGTTTCCCAATCCCCCCATGATAACAATGAGAAACGCCTCCATGATCAGCGTATGATCCATTCCGAGCGTGACATTCACGGTCGGGGCGACCAGCACCCCGCCCAGCCCCGCGAGCAGGCACCCGACGACGAAGACCGCCGCAAAGACTCGGCTGACGTTTATACCCACTGCGCCGACCATATCGCGATCCACCGCCGCCGCACGGGATATCTTCCCCATCTTTGTCTTGTTTACGAAAAGCCACAAAAGGATGGCCACGACGGGCCCTACCAAGAGAAGAAACAGATTGTACAGGGGAATCGGGATGCCGGCTACCAGCGTCAGATGGCCGTGAAAAACCTGGGGTACCGGGACGGATTTGTACTCGGCGCCCCAGACAAGCTTGACCAAATCGCCGAAAATCAGGCTTAACGCAAACGTCAGCAATAGCAGCATCAGGTGTTCCCGTTTATAGAGAAACTGAAAGATCCCCCTTTCGGTAATCAGGCTCAGAATCGCCACGCCGATCGGCGCGAGCAATAGAGCCATCCAGAATCCCTGCGATCCGCCGCCGAAAAAGTTAGAGACGCTGAAGGCCATAAACGCGCCGATCATGTAGAGGGATCCGTGGGCGATGTTTGGGATTCTCAACACCCCGAGGATCAAAGACATACCCGACGACACGATGAAGAGGATTGTCGTCCTGCTTAAGCCAACGAAAATCTGGCTGAGGATCTTCTGAAAGAGCAGCGCACCGGTGTCCATCGGCATGTCCCTTCACAAACCTGCATTATTTTCTCAAACTCTTGACCTCTTCGCAGCTCGGCATGTATTGCGATGCCGGGATCACCTGGATATCTTTTGCCACGAGGAAATCGTATTTGGGGTCGGTTGTCGTAACGCCGAAGTACATCGGCAGCTCAAGCTGATGGTCGCATGCCCTTATCGCGAGTTTCCCTACCGGGCTGTCTAACGCCATCCCTTCGAGTGCGTTGATGAATTTTTCTTTATCAACACTGCCCGCCTTTTTGAAGCCTTCGACGATAAACTTGGCCGTCAGGTATCCGTAGAGAGCCCCGACTTTGGGATAGCGATTGTACACCTTCTGGAACTCGGCCACAAACGCCTGGTTTTCCGGGGAGTTCGGATAATAGAAAAGATAGTTGGCCGTCCCGAAGACGCCTTCCGGGGCGTTCTTTTTCTGGGGTGCCAGCGTGGAAAGCTCAATGGCCGTATGCTGATAGAACGGAACCTTCTGATTGAATCCGGTCGCCTTTGCCGCCTTCTGGAAATTGACCATGCCGGAGCCGCCTGTCGCAACGATTGCAAAATCCGGCTTTGCCGCGAGTATCTGCGTGATATAAGGCGTTAAATCCGCCTCTCCGACCTTCCACCATGTCTCGTTGACAAGTTGAACCTTGGGATTCAATTTTTGCAAATGTTTCCAGACGCCGTTGGCGATTGCATGGCCGTATTCGTAGTCATCGCCGGCAATCCAGTATTTCGTGTAGGGTTTTTTCGCCAGCGCAACGGCAGCGGCCCTTCCGGCCATCTGGGTATGCTCGTTCATCATGAAGACGTAGCGGTGGCCCTTTTCAAGGATGATTTTTTCGCTTTTGGAAAACGTAACAAAAAAGGGCACCTTTTCCTTCTTCGCGAAGTCGGATACGGCAAGCGCGGTTGCGCTGTTGATCGTTCCCATCAGGACATCAACATTTTCTTTCAGTACCAGTTCCTTTGCCATCGCGAGACCGATGTCGGGCTTGAATTTTTCATCCCTTGTTTCGTATATGATCTTTCGCCCCAGTACCCCGCCTTGTGCGTTTAGCTTATCCACGACAAGCTTGAATCCGTCAAGAACATCCAGTGTAAACGCCGTTGCCGGGCCTGTATAGGTGTCGACAAGGCCTATCTTCAACGTCTTAGCCGAATACGATGCAGCCGGCATAAAAAGGCCGCTTACCAAAAAGACCAGACCAAAGATAACAAGAAAATTTTTCTTCATATCCCATCCCTCCCTTTCTTTAAATTTTATTAATCTGACGCGGACGATCGCCCGCAACCCCCAAAAAGCCAAGGCATAAATACCTTTATCCGTGCTGATACTACTTTTCAAACCCTCATTTGTCAATTCTTTTTCGCCTATTCAAGCCAATTGTTCCCCATGAGGCTGGAAATATTCAAAGCTAATCCTTACCCGTCCATCTTAAGCGAAATGGTTAGACCAGTCTGCTGTCACCTGCCGGCGCCCATTCCATTGGTTATGGTATTTATATAGTTGAAATAACCCACAATCGCCGCCGCTTCTAGAAGCTGGGAATCGGCATATCCCGCCTCGCGCAGCGCATCCAATTCCTCACGGACCACCTTGTAGCTGTCTTTTGTGATTTTGATGCAGAACTGCAGCAGCATCCTCTGTTTTTCCGGAAAGTCCGCTGATCTAAGATTGGCGACGGTTTTGTCTATCTCCTCCTCGGTTATGCCGAACATCTTCGCAATGCGTTTATGTTCGTCAACGCAAATCTCGCAGCCGTTTTTCAGCGAGACAAAGATTGCGATCCATTCTTTTGTCTTGTAATCCAGCTCTGTTTCCGAGGTAAGAAGGGTCTTGATCATCACGTTGGTCATCTTCATGATATCCTGCCTGATGGCAAGGATTCTCGCCGTTTCGCTGATCTCGCCTGTCAGCGCCTTATTGGCGATGAAAACCCTCCGCGTGTAATCATCTACATCCTTAATATCGGGTAATGAAATAAAAGCCATCTAACCGTCCTCCTTTTTCAGAATAGTTTTAATGTGCCGCTTTTTCAAAACCTCCGCAATATCTGCATCTGCCTGTATTTAACTCAGAATATGGACCGGCAGCACCCTTGCTTTTGCGTCAAAAGAGACCCCCTCCAGCTCCAAAAGGGATCTCTTCAAATGCACACCTCCGCCGAACCCTCCGAGAGACCTGTCGCCTTTTATGACCCGGTGGCATGGGATGATCAGCGGAAACGGGTTGCCGGCAAGGGCGTTTCCGGCCGCCCTCGCCCCGCCGGGCGCATTTACACTCGCCGCCAGTCCCCCATAGGTCATCACAAAACCCCTCGGAATCCCGAAAGCGGCCGTCAGAATCCGCCGCCTGAAGCCATGAACCACCCCGATATCGAGCTCGGAAAAGTCAAACGCAACCGCATCTCCACAGAGAAAATCGGAAATCCGGGTGCAAACCGCGCCGCAAATCCCGGGAGACATAACAGCGCCGGGGTACATTTTTAGGATCGTTTCGGTTCCCCGGCGTTTTATCATGCCCGGCAAGATAATCCGGGAAACCAGCAAACGATCAGATTCCCGCCGCAGGACAGCGGCCGCTTGGCCGAAGTTTGTTTCTATAAAGTTGTAGTAGTACAGCGTCTTTTCCATATCTATTCGAGACCGTTGCAAAACGAGACCTTTGCAAAACGCCGCCTTCGCGCTCAGAAATCTTTTTCGACCCCGCAACGTCTCGCTTGCGGCGGCAAAGCCTAAACGCTCTCTGACGTTTTGCGTTTTTAACGCCTTTAAAGCCTTGGGCTTCACGGCGTGGTAGCTCAAGAAAATCAATAAATTTGCGCTTCAGGCACCGTTTTTCAAAGGTCTCTCTTAACAAAAACCCACTAAGCTCTTATTCATACCGGGCCGGTATGATTCTCCAGGAAACGTCGGATGCTCAAAGCGGTATCCCTCCCGATC
>DYLD01000305.1 GCA_020722315.1 Syntrophus aciditrophicus | reverse complement strand
TAGGTAAAACTGAGGTTTAGCAATGCCCCGTTTTTTGCCTAAAGTACACATAAACCGGATGAACCTCTTTTTTTCCGCGGCCTCGTATAGCTTTTTAAATCCCCGTCTTCGCAATGTAATGGGCAAGATCGGCTACACGGCAGGAATAGCCCCATTCGTTGTCGTACCACGCAACAACCTTGGCCATATTGCCTCCCAGGACCTGAGTGAATTCGATATCAACGATGGAGGAGTGGGAATTCCCCTTGAAATCCATCGATACGAGCCCTTTTTCTTCACACGCCATGACCCCGTTAAGCTCTTTTTTTGACGCCTCGCGGAGCACGTTTCGGAGTTCTTCCGTCGACGTTTTGGTTTGCAGAACAGCCGTGAAATCAACAATAGACACCGTCGGAGTCGGTACGCGCAGCGAATAGCCGTCGAAACGGCCGGCCATATCCGGAATAACCAGAGAAAGAGCCCGCGCAGCCCCTGTCGTCGTCGGGATGATGTTCATCGCCGCGGCACGTGCGCGACGGAGGTCCTTGTGCGGCGCATCGAGGATCCTCTGATCGTTCGTGTACGAATGAACCGTCGTCATCAGCCCCTTTTCAATTCCGAACGCTTGATGGACAACTTTCACCGGCGGGGCAAGACAATTTGTCGTGCAGGACGCATTGGAAATAATATGGTGTTTCTTCGGGTCGTAATCCGCCTGGTTGACGCCGATCACAACGGTAAGGTCTTCCTCTTTCGCGGGGGCGGTGATGATCACCTTCCTCGCGCCGGCCTGCAGATGCGCCGAGGCCTTCGGGCCGGTAACAAACAGCCCCGTACTCTCGATCACGATATCAACCTTTTCCCGGTCCCAGGGTATTGAGGCAGGATCACGGAAGGCAAAGCTTTTGATCGTATCGCCGTCGATGATCAGCGAGTCCTTCCCGACGGCAACATCGCCCTCGAAAAGGCCGTAGTTGGTATCGTATTGGAACAGATGTGCATTCGTTTCCACATCGAAGAGATCATTGATCGCGACAACTTTCATGCTGCCGGAATAACGACTGATAATGGCCTTTAAAACCTGCCTTCCGATCCGGCCGAAACCGTTTATTCCGAGGCGGACCATAAAAACCTCCTCATCGTTTAATTGTCGTCTATGCGGTATTTATTGGCGACGGAAAGATCAAACCCGGTCTGCAGGGCTTCGTGCATACGGGCATTGTCAAGGGCAATCGCACTGAGATGCGCCGCAGCTTTCAAAAATTTGATCTCGTCATCATCGAAACTCCGAACCCTGTCCGAATAGACGCGTAAAACCCCGATAGCCCTTTTCTCCCGCACCAGCGGCACAGCAAGAACCGATTTGATCCCTTCGGCTTTTGCCTTTTCTCCGTATTGAAAATCCTTATCCGTCTGTACATCGCCTATCCAGACAACCCTCCCGCGCAGGGCCTTGCGATCGAGACCGCTCTCGTCGAGCAAAATCGGGCCTTTGCGGATATAACCCGTTGAAAGGCCGTACGCAGCCCCGAGGTAAAGTTCCTTTCTCCGCAGGTCAAAAAGCCTTATGCTGCAGGCTTTGACTCGGAGCGCTTTGACCACGCTCTCGACGATCTTTTCCAGTACCTTCTTCTGCTCCAAAGAGGCGTTAACAGCCCGGGCGACCTCGTACAACGCAGCAAAATAATCCGCCGTTATTTTTTTCATCCCCGCTCCTTTCGCTTCTCGAGACCTTTGAAAAATACTGCCTGAGGCGC
>DYLD01000304.1 GCA_020722315.1 Syntrophus aciditrophicus | reverse complement strand
ACCCGGGCGATCAATTCTCTCTTGTCCGAAAATGCGCGGATCGTCTGCCAACGAAAATTGAGATAGCGATGGGCCAGGCGATTCCGCTGCAGGGCCAATCCGGCGAGATCGTTTTGTTCCTGCTCGCTGAGGCCCAGAAGCTCTCCCGCCTTTCTCAGGGCGTCGCCATAACTTTCCACGGAGATCCCCTGGTTGGTCAGAAATGCGCCACAGACCTCGATCAGGGCCGTCAGGATATTTTCAACCGTTCGATCGATCAACTTCTGTAACTTCCTATCCTTCTGGTAATCCTGCCAGGACCGATCCGCGTAGTCCTCCTGAAATTCTTTCATCTCTTCGGAAAGATACCGGATGGAATCCACGATGCGACCGCGGGCATAGCGGAATTCAGACATTTTTCAGAACCTCCAGGTTTCGCCGGGCGATCTCGGCCTGCCATTGCAGGCCAAAGAGGCTGAAATCCTCCATCTCGTCGATGGCCCTCTTCCGCAGGCGGATGATATCATCGTCACGTTTCCGGTAAACAAAAAGGCCCTGCACGAGGGCGTTGTAATAGAGCATCGGTTTGCGGAAATCGCGATCGATGGAGATCATGTTGACTTCCCGGCCCGTCAGGTCCGACAAGAGCAGAGACATGTCCATCAGGCGCCGGTAGGCGGTATCATCGTCCGGCTCATCTTCGAAGACGACCGCCACGTCCACGTCGGAATCCCGACGGGGAAAACCTCCGGCCCAGGATCCGTACAGGACGGCGGCACGCACTCGGAAGCTATCGGCTTCCCCGCGGAAGAAACTCTCGATGATATTTTTGGGGATCAGGTCTTGCATTTTAGAATGCATCTTTGATCATTCCTCCCATTGTGAATGCTTCTACCGGATTCGCCCTCGGGATGGCAATAATCCTTAGTCACTAACCCGTAAAGTTGATCGAGTTTTTGGCAAGATATTTTTCATGACCTGTGAAAACCCTTTACTGTAAAGTGATTGCTGAGATTATTTTTTAATCCAACTTTTGAAATATGGGTCATATTTTTGGTTCCGGCTTTGCCGGGTTAGGGACAGAGCCCTTAAAAGGGCTCAATCCCTAATTACCTCCAGATCCTTTTCGGGATCGAAGGTTTGGCAGCAAACTTCACCGCATGGTATTCTTTGACGAGGTCGAGTATTTGTGCGCGAATGGTTTTGAGGAGTGGAGGTCATAATTATGCTCTTTCAGAAATCCAGTCGGGATTGGGCACATCGATCGTTGTCAGTTGAGCATCGGGAATGAACGGCACATCCGTTGCGAGCATATCCTGTGCTCCGATGCGCAGTGATTCAAGCAATTCTTCCCGCGTTTTCTCTTGCGCATTAACGCCCGGCAGATCGATCAGCCAGCCGATCCACCATTCCTCGGATCTTTTTATTACGGCCCTGTATTTCATAATTCTACCCCACAAACGGAATTTTGAGGTCTTTACAAATCTTCCTCGCCAACTCATCTACAAGTGTCTCGGAATTTCTGTTTTATACTCGCCCCGTTGATAGATGGTGTGCCTTGTGCCTTCACGGATGAAGACAGCACCATGCTTTTTGATATGTTTAATGAGTTCAGCTCTCTTCATTTGATCCGAGTTCTGGGATTCAGGTCTTGCAAACGAGCGTTTTCGCGGGGATTAGAGCGTCACGGCTCGCGGACGTGGTAGAGTTTGGGGTGGGCCTCCGTATCCTCGCGGTGCGCCTTCAGGTCGGCGGCGACGGCGTCGAT
>DYLD01000303.1 GCA_020722315.1 Syntrophus aciditrophicus | reverse complement strand
AGCACGGCTTTACCGTACCCATAGATCACTGGTTCAGAAACGAGATGAAGTTGTTGTCCGAAGAGGTTTTCTGGACCTCGACACAATTGCAAGACTATATCAACGTTAATGCTGTAAGAACGATATGGGAACAGCACCAAAGCGGAAGCTATAACTGGGGAACGCCTCTTTGGAGCATCCTCATGCTGGGTTTGTGGTTCGAAGATCAGACTTGAATAATGATGCATCGGGAGCGAGCCTAAATGTTTGAAAATCTGAAGGAAGACCTCAGACGGCTCATCCCGGGGGAAAAGTGTTCTTTGAGGGGGCTGATCGCTGGACTCGTCTCTCCCGGTTTTCAGGCCATCTTTACCTACCGTCTTTTTCACTGGTGTTGGAAACACGGCGTCCCGACCCAGCCTTTTCGTTTCTTAGCGGAAAGATTCGTGGAAATGACCACAGGGATATCCATTCCCGCTTGTTGCAAGATCGGAAAGGGATTTCGCATCCATCACTTCGGCTGCATCATCTTTCATCCCTCTGTAGAAATAGGTGACTATTGTACCGTTTATCATGAGGTGACCATAGGAGACAAAGGTGGAAGCGGTGGGGCTGCCAAGATAGGGAATCACGTCCTCATCGGAGCAGGCGCAAAGATTGTTGGTGAGGTCACCATTGGTGATAACTGTATCATAGGAGCGAACGCAGTCGTTGCGAAATCCATGCCTCCAGACACAGTGGCCGTGGGTAATCCTGCTCAGATCAGGCCCAGGTCCGACAGGTAAGATACATGACGGACGGACTTCCTATTCGTATCATGGATTTCAGAGGCACCTACAAGGGTGGTGGCGGGCCTGACAAAACGATCCTCCTTTCAGCCGCAAGGCATGACAAAAACCGTTTCCACATATTAGTCACCTATTTGAGAAACCCCAAGGACGGGGAATTCCAGATCCGCGAAAGGGCACTAAAGCTTGGGTTAAATTATGCAGACGTCAAGGATGCGAAACTCTTCGACCCCGCCTGCATTTGGAAATTGAATCGCATGGTGAGAAGTAACAGGATCCAGATATTGCACGCCCATGATGACAAAACCTTGCTATACGCATGGGTGCTAAAAAAGTTAAACCGGAGATTGAAAATTATTTATACTTGCCACTCGCACCCGGTTTTCAGGCGAGAGGATTTTCAGAAAAAACGGGACTATCTGGCGGCAACGATCAGGAAAAAGATCAGGCTTTTTCTAATGAAACGTTACCACCATCCCATAATTGCAGTATCCATGGCAACCCAAAGGTATCTTGCTGACGATGGAATTGATGAAGTTGTTGTCCTGTATAACGGGATAGATACCGCCTTTTGGCAAAGAAAGTCAGGAGCTCCCGTTTTGCGCCGGGAATTTGGCATCGATGATCAAGGTCTTCTTGTCGGGACGGTAGCACGTCTCGCCCCTGAAAAGGACATTGCGACCTTTCTGCGGGTGGCGCAAAAGGTCCGGGCGAGCATGCCTGCCGCCAGGTTTGTTGTTGTGGGGGATGGGCCCGGAAACGAATTGGCAAGAAGCAGAGAAATGTCAGATACCATGGGGATGGGGGATTTTGTCTACTTTACAGGGCATCGAAACGATCTTTTGGACGTGTATAGTTCGTTGGATGTCTTTCTCATGACATCGGTATATGAAAACATGCCCAATACCATTCTTGAGGCCATGGCCATGGAAACGCCTATAGTCTCGACCTCGGTTGGAGGGGTTCCCGAGATGCTGGAAGACGGAAGGCATGGTTT
>DYLD01000302.1 GCA_020722315.1 Syntrophus aciditrophicus | reverse complement strand
GGTGTTCGATCGCATGCATGATATGGTATGCGACAACGGAAATGAACATGTGCGCGTCAGCCCTGCGCTCCAGACTGTGAAAATTGGGACGCAATCCGAGATGTGATTTCATGCAGAGAAAAGAATGCTCGATCCGGCGCAGCATGATATAGAGATCCCATATCTCCTTGTCGCTCAAGTCCGTCCTGTCGGTTTTCAGGATGTAACTTCCTTCCCGTTCCTCTTCAACCGCATACTTGTCGTTTTTTTCCCACGTGATGTCTTTCACGTTCACTGTCTTCATTTCAGGACCGTCAGTCTCTTCGGGTACGACATCGATAGTATAAAGTTTTGCGACTTTCGAATATTTCTCCTTGAGCCGTCCTATCATCTCCATGATTTTTGAATACGTCTTCGCACGACCTTTCTTTTTCAGTCCCGCCTTGTAATATGTCAGACGTTCGATCAGCAGGTTCTCTATCCGGCTCCTCATGCTTTTTTCCTTGATCTCCTTCTTCCTGCTCTTGCACAGGATGTACAGTTCGTCCTCGTGCTCATACCGTTTTATGCTGATATCGATTCCTTTGTCTTCATCGCTCCGTATCGTTTCCATCTTCTCGAAATCATATTTGAACGGCGCATTTCCGCGATGGATCGTGATATAACTATACTTATGGTCCTTGAGCCACTGCATGTTCTCTTCCGTAGACATCCCCGCATCCATGATCACTGTCTGCACGTTTTTATCGTTCGATGTTTTCTTAGCCATGTCAGTGATCATGCTCTCAAGCGTCTGAGGCTCGCTGATGTTCCCGCTGTATAGGTTGCTCGATTTCGCGAACCCCTGCTCGTCGACAACAAGTCCCAGCGTCACAATCTTGCAGTCGCTCCGTTTTTCCTTTGAACGTCCATACGTGGCCTTCGGGTTCGATTCGCACGCACCTTCGAAATATGTGTTCGTCAGGTCAAACAGGCAGTATTGCTCCCTCAGCGAGAAAAGATCCCTCTCCTTTTTCGCAAGATGTTCTTCAAGCCTGTCTTTCAGTTGTAATATCTTGTCTGTGCCGAGATAGAACGAGTTGAGTCCGCCTTTGAGCGGTTCTCCTGTAAGTTCATACAGTCCGGATTCATGCGTCGCCCACTGGTGCAACCGCAGTTCGCTTCCAGCATCGATGAGGCGTCCGGTGATAAGCGCTTCAATGACGGGCAATGTCTCTTTCTTCATTCCGTTCGCCAGGAAAAATTCATCCAACATCAAATTCTTCCACATCGAATGACAGACATATTCAGGACCGATGCTCCTCACGTGTTCGGCTTCGAGAGATTCGATATCCACATTTTCAAATAGGCGTGACTGCGCAGACTCCTGGTCTTGTGCGCGTTTCTGGAAAATCCTGCCGGCTGCCCTGCCTGCTATTTTCTCTACAGCTTTTGGAAGCTCGATGAAACTCTGCTCGCCGGTGAGGATATCCTGAATTCGCTGTGCGAGTGACTTGTATTGTGACGGGTCAAGGTCAATGCACCCTAGGTTCAGGATCAATTTTTGGCGAGGACCTTTCTCTGTCCGCACAGACTCGACTAGATGGAGATAGGAGTATGATTTGGATGTCTGACCGTTTCGTTTTGAGACTTTTTTTATGAACATGATGCAATATAACATGCGGGGGATAAAAAGTCAAGTAAAAAATAAATATTTTACATCTGTGTGTCACTACAAATGGAATTCACTCCGTAAACAGCGTCCATTCGGCGAATAGAGGCATTATACGAAAATTTTATCCTAAAAA
>DYLD01000073.1 GCA_020722315.1 Syntrophus aciditrophicus | reverse complement strand
CTGAAGCGCAAATTTATTGATTTTTCTTAGGTACCCCGCCGTCAAAGCCAAGGCTCTAAAGGCGTTAAGAACGCAAGCGTTAGAGAGCGTTTAGCCTGTAGAGCCAAGTCCCGAGACGCCGCGGGGATCGAAAAAGATTTATGAGCATGAAAGGCGGCGTTTCGCAAAGGTCTCGAGTGGAGAGGGGAGAAGGAAACCAAAAATGACAGCAAAAATCTCTAGGCAGAAAAACATTCTGGTAAGTGTTGTTATCGGCAGTGATTCCGATTTACCGGTTATGACCGAGGCGACAAAGATTCTGGAAGAATTTGAAATCCCGCATGAGCTTTTTTTAACCTCCGCCCATCGTACACCAAAACGGACGGCCGAGTTTGCCGAAGGCGCGGCTAAACGCGGCGTAAAGATTATTATAGTCGGCGCAGGGGCCGCGGCACATCTGGCCGGCGTCATAGCATCGCAAACACCGCTCCCGGTGATCGGGGTCCCGATAGAAGCTACGTCACTGCAGGGGCTTGACGCACTTCTTTCGACCGTCCAGATGCCCGGGGGAATCCCCGTCGCGACGATGGCCATCGGCAAGGCCGGGGCGAAGAACGCAGCGCTTTTTGCCGTCCGCATCCTCGCGGTCGAAAACGCCGCCCTGAAAGCGAAGCTTGACGGATATATCCGAAAAATGGCCGACGACATCGAGAAAAACCAGCTGAAGGTGGGCATATGATGTGGCGATCCTGCTCGAAATAGATCCCCAAAACCCCGAAAGAGAAAAAATTTCCGCCGCGATCGCGGTATTGAAAGAAGGCGGAGTGATAGCCTATCCGACGGAAACCTTTTACGGATTGGGTGCAGATGCATTCAGTGAAACCGCCGTCGAAAAGGTCTTTGCCCTCAAGGGGCGCAATCCCGGCAATCCTCTTTCACTGATCGTCGCCGATGAACGCGCCCTGCACGCTCTCGTTGCGGAAGTGCCGAACAAAGCCCGCGAACTGATGAAAAGATTCTGGCCGGGGCCGCTGACGATCGTCTTCAGAGCTGCTCCGGGAGTTTCCCCGCGTTTGACGGCAAATACCGGTACAATCGCCATCCGCATCTCGAGCCACCCGATTGCCGCGTTACTCGCCCGGGAATTGGGCTCTCCGCTGACGGCGACAAGCGCGAATCTTTCGGGACAAAAGGAGACCGTTTCCGCCGCCGGCGTAAAAGATGTGTTCGGTAATGTTGCCGACATGATCATAGACGGGGGTGAAACGCCCGGCGGCCTTGGCTCGACGATTGTCGACGTCACCGTCTTGCCTTTTCGGATTCTCAGAGAAGGGGCGATTTCTCTAATGCCGGACTGCTGAACGTTTCGAAAAACCAAACAGAATTTCCCTCGCAGGGCGCTTATCTCACAATCCCACCCCCATCAATCGGCCGGTCTGAAAGACGACAACGGTGATCAGATAGGCAAGCGCCGTCAGCCCTCCGAACTGTAAAAGCGCCCAGCGAATCGATCCGCTTTCCTTCCACGTCACCGCGAAGGTCGCCATGCACGGCGCGCTGATCAGCGTAAAGAGCATGATCGCAAAGCCGATCAATGGCGAATAGTTCCGGATCAATTTGTTCCTCAGTGATTCCGATTCCTCGTCGGCCTCGCCGACCGAATAGACGATCCCGAGCTGCGAAACGACGACCTCCTTCGCGGCGAGTCCCCCAATCAGGGCTGTGCCGATTCTCCAGTCAAAGCCCATCGGCTTCAGCAGAGGTTCGATTCCTCTGCCTATGCGTCCCATGATGCTGTACTCTATCGCCGCTTCCGCCTGGCTGTTGTCAATCGAGGCGATCCGCTCGTTTTTCTGTTCCTGGGTAATATTTTCAGCCGTTACGGCGTTTCGCTGCTGCTCAAATCTCTGCAGATGGTCTTCCGGAAGGCCGGGATAGGACGTCATCGCCCAAAGCAGTATCGAGATGCCCAGAATCACGGTCCCCGCCTTTCGCAAATAGAGCCAGCCCCTCTCCCACATATGCAGTAAGACGCTCTTGAATGTCGGCATCCGGTACGGCGGCAGCTCCATCACCAGGGGCACTGATTCACCCTTTAGGATTGTCATGCGGAGGATCTTGGCCGTGATCACGGCCAGGATAATGCCGATCGAATAGATCAGCCAGAGCATCGGCGCTTGCCATGCCTGCGGGAAAAACGCCGGAATGATCAGAGAATAGATCGGAAGGCGGGCGCCGCAGCTCATCAGCGGGATTACCATCATCGTTGTCAGTCTGTCGCGGCGGTTCTCCAGCGAGCGCGTCGCCATGATCGCCGGAATAGAGCATCCGAAGCCGATCAGCATCGGCATGAAGCTCTTTCCGTGCAGGCCTATCTTGTGCATGATCCGGTCCATGATGAACGCGGCGCGGGCCATGTAGCCGGAATCCTCGAGAAAGGCTATCGCCAGAAAGAGGAGAAAGATGTTCGGCAGAAAGACGATGACGCCACCGACGCCGTTGATGATCCCGTCTATCAACAGCGATTTGACGGCGCTTTCGGAACCCGCCGGCCAGAGCGCCGATATCTTCTCCGCCGAAAACGCAAAGAAGCTTTCGATCCATCCCATCGGCGGCTCGCCTAGCCTGAAAGTCAGCATAAAAACCAGATACATCATAACCAGAAAGATCGGCAGACCCAAAATCCGGTTGGTCAAAAAATTGTCAATCTTATCCGATGTGGTATGGCGTCTCTCGACGGTGGAGCGCACGGCCTCCTGACAGGCGCCCGAAATGAGCCCGTAGCGGCGGCTTGCGATCTCGGTAGAGGGCGACTCGCCGAAAAATTTCTGCAAACGGGCGATCCCCTGTGAAACCCGGTCTTTGACGCCCGACGTGGTGATCTCCTTCTCGATTTCTTTGTCCTGCTCCAAAAGAGTGACAGCAAGCCAGCGCAGGTCATACGGATATCCGCCCGGGGGAGCCTCGCTTTTCAACGCCTCCACGACATTGGAAATCTCCTCTTCAATTTCCCTTCCGTAGTTGACAACGGCCCTTGTCCGCGGATTTCTTTCCTTTTCCGCGACGGAGACAATCGCGTCGAGCAGTGCATCCATGCCCTGCTGTTTGTGACCGACCGTCTCAACGATCGGGGCAAAGAATGCGCCGGAGAGCTTTTCGAGATCGAACTGGTATCCGCGCGCCTTTGCCTCATCACTCATGTTGAATGCCATCACCAGCGGCGCACCGAACTCCATAAGCTGGACGGCCAGATAGAGATTTCGTTCCAGGTTGGATGAATCGATGATCGAAACGACGACATCCGGTTTTTCGTTCACCAGGAAATTCCTCGCCACCGCCTCCTCGACGGAATACGCCGAGAGGCTGTAAGCTCCGGGTAAATCTACGATGCGCATCTCGATCCCTTTATGGATGCAGTATCCTTCTTTTCGCTCCACGGTGACGCCCGGATAATTGCCGACATGCTGTTTCATCCCCGTAAGATTATTGAAAATGGTTGTTTTTCCCGAATTCGGATTCCCCGCCAGCGCGACTAAAATCTTCTTGCCCATGCTTTTTTGCTCCTTCCAGTTTTCTTGTTTAGCTTAATAGTATTAGGCAGTCCTAAATCTATAAATAAAAAAAATTGCCGCGGCGACCCGGCGCTCAGCTTACGTCAATCTTCTGCGCCATTCCGCGTCCCAAGATCATCCTGCTCCCCTTGACGGAAATAATCAGCGGTCCCGTATAATCGTTGCGGACGATTTCAATATTTTCCCCCGGCAGAATACCCATCGGCTTCAATCGGTCTATCATCCCGAAGCCCCCATCAATCCGGAGTATCCTGACCCTCCCTTTTGCAACCATAGACAGCGGCATACCAATTCCTCCTTAAGTCCTGTTTCAAACGGGCTCAATGGTTATCCCCGCCGCCTCTTCCTTGCGCAACGAGAGATGGTAACCCTTGACTTTGATATCTATCGGATCCCCGAACGGGGCGACCTTCTCGATTTCAACCATCGTTCCGGCGGTCACGCCCATTTCCACCAATCTCCGGCCGGTTTCTCCCGAAACCGCCACCTTGACCACACGCCCCTTGTTGCCGGGCTCAAGCTCGTTTAACTTTTTAACCACCATAGCTTCGTTACCCCCCTTTCTTTTCTTTTCCCTCAAATTTTCCAGGGTAAGCTCAATACATTTTTCGCAATTATCAAGCTTTCCATCATGATCGCAGTAATACCCGAAACCTGATATCCATTTTTCCCCTGCACGCGGGCAAATTTCGAGAAACTCAATAAAACTGATAAATCTATCCATAATGTTCGGCGAGACGACATGCTCCATCCTGCACGCCACCTCGTCAGCCTCCTTTTGCTCAACCAGAAGAACCTTTTCAAAGAAATTCTGCAGCACATCATGCCTCCGAATGACGTCCTTTGCGGCATTTTCTCCTTTTTGGGTAAGAGTTATAAGATCATAAGGGCTATAGTGTATAAACTCTTTCTCGGCCAGAGAACGCAGAGCACCGGTAACCGAGGGCGCGCTTACCTTCAGGATCTTCGCTATGTCCTTCGGCCTTGCTACATGCTGCTTGTTGATCACCTTGAAGATCGTCTTAAGGTAGTCTTCCATACTTTCGCTGACGGCATATGTGCTTGTCATAAATAAATCCCCCCTCATTTCGTTTTGTTTAATTATATTAGACGAACCTAAGTCTGTCAAGCTTTTTTTTATTCCCTTGCCAAGTAACCAAGAGACCTTTGCAGAAGGATAACGGAATCGCAAATTTATTGATTTTTCTTACGGACCTCGCCGTCAAAGACCAAGGTTCTAAAGGCGTTAAGAACATAAACGATCCCAGAGCGTTTAGCCCTTCTAGAGCCTTGCAAAGTTCCAGTCCCTCGGTGCCCCCCAGAAGTTTTTCTCTCATATCATTTCGGCCGGACGCTCAAAAGGTTCACTGATGTCTTGAGACCTTTCCGATATGGTCGTATAATCCATCATCAAAATCCACTGGGAGCTTGTGCGTGCGGATAAAGACATTATCGCAGAATAAAAAAAAGGTGTTGGCTTACAACCATTTCAGAAAAGGCATTTTTGCGGAACTCGCCCCGAAGGACAGCGAGATCATACTTCATCTTCTGCCCTGGATGCTGAGCGTGAATGACCCTCACGTACCCGGATACATCGAGAATATAGGAAGACTCTGGAGCGTATTTCAAATTGACAATGACCGCGAGATTACTTCGAGAGAACCCTCTTTCAAAAGAATGTTCGGCATTATGTATGAAGATCCCCTTCTGAAGCATGAGCCTTCCATGTGCTGGATAGAGGGTCTTTACACAATTGGCAGCGTAGGATCGATCGCGCAGACATCACGTTCAGACTGCGATATCTGGGTCTGTGTCGATGGCTCAAACGTTGACGGGAAGGCGTTGGGAGACCTCCGCCGCAAAATCAATTCGATCAAGGACTGGCTGGATCAACACATCAAGATTCCTGTCTATTTCTTTATCAGCGATGTCGAGAATATCCGGAATTGCCGTTTCGGCACCGTGGAAGGAGAGAGCTCCGGAAGTGCCCAAAAGAAAATGTTGAAGGAAGAATTCTATCGCACAGCTTTAATCATTGGCGGAAAAATACCCCTGTGGTGGGTTTACGGCCCGGAACAATCCAAAGACACCGATTATGAAACATTCGCCGAGAATGTTCGTAACGGAATCTTTGCCGAGGAATACGACCTTGTCGATTTGGGAAATATTGAAAGCGTCGAATACGATGAATACTTCGGTTCAGCCTTATGGCAATTCAACAAGGCCCTCTCCCATCCACTCAAATCGGTCATCAAAATGCTGCTTTTGAAAATGTTACTTGAATCTCCCCGCGAGGAATTGCTTTGCCATCGTTTGCGACGCATGGTGCTGGAAGGACCTGAAGGGCAATTTCTCGATCCTGGAACATTCACGCTTCAAGCAATGCTGGAATACTACCGGGATCTGCCGAAGGAAAGATTCGCGTTTATCATGGAATGTTTTTATCTCAACTACGATATGAAGCTGTTGTCCGGAAATGTCTCCATCCGGGAGAAACTGGCAGGGGGTATCTTCGAGCAAAACAAAATGGAACGTCAATCCATCAAGCGCCTTAATGAATTCTCATTATGGAGCTTCCAGGAACAGTCTGACTTCGGCGCGCGTATCTTCGAACTTTTGAGACAGATTTACACGGACATCTCTGCCGTGAAAAAGGATGTCAAGGGAGAAATCGAACCGGAGGACCTGCAGGTAATGGGAGGAAAACTTTCCGCCTGTCTGGAAAATAAGAGCCACAAAATCCCGATCATTCATAAACCTTTCGAGGATCTAACCAAACCGACACTGGTCTTTAAAACTGATGGACAAATATGGCAGGTCTATACCGAGGCAGATCGTCCCAAGCTTATCGTTGAGAGCCCGGATATCATTCGCTGCATTGCCTATGTCGTCTGGAATGACATATTCATCTCAACCGAAATCCGGATGGCTCCGAATACGACATCCATCACCCTTCAGGAGATTATCAACATCGGCAAAAAAATGAAGGACCTGTTCGGAACCAGCGATATCGCGGCCGTCCCATTTCCGAGATATCTGGAGTCGGAGCGAATTGAAAAAGCGCTGATCGTCGTAAATTTCGAGAGCGCATGGGACGCAGACGAAGTCGGCGACCTGTGGATGATCTATAGAAACAACTGGGGAGAGCTTTTCGTAAGGCAATGGGATTCACCGGATGCTCTCCGAGACTTTTTTCATAACTCTTCGAAGATTCTCCAGCCGATAGATATCCAATATTACGTCCAGCGAAACAGCTTGATGTATGAGAAGATCATCGAAAGGACAAAGCAAACCGCCGTGAAAAAGTTTCATCCATGAGTTTCCGATTTGTGCAGTAAACCTTTTTAGGTATCCTGAAGCGGCTTGGCCTTTTCAATCAGCATGATCGGGATATCATCCTTTATCTCATAGATCAACCGGCATGTTTTGCAGATCAGGCCGTCTTCTTTGTCCGTTAACTTCAACGGGCCCTTGCATTGCGGACATACGAGTATGTCCAGTAGGTCTTTTTTTATTGTCATTGTCGCCCTCCGTTAAAGAAAATCGCAAAGCAAAAGTTTTGCAGAACTCTCGAAAGCAGTTTCATTCGCATTCAGAACCTCTTTTGAAAAGGACGTTTATCGGCGCCCCTCTCTAAGCATATCACGTACGGCGGCAAAAACCTCTTCGACCGATATTTCCGCCATACACCGGGGATTCGTACATTGCTTCCGAAAACAGGGACTGCAGGGTAGTTTTCTTTGGATGATGCGATGATTAAACCCGTACGGCCCGGTGCGGGACGGATCGGTCGGCCCGAACAGCGCGACGACGGGCGTTCCGACCGCCGCGGCGATATGCATCGGGCCGGAATCCGTCGTAACCAAAAGGGCCGCCCGTTTATACAGAGCCGCAAGCTCCCGGAGAGAGGTCCTCCCTCCTAAATTCAGCACACTTGTCTTCATCAGGTTTGCGATTCGTTCGACCTGTTCAACCTTTTCGCCGGTCAAGACTACCCTCGTCCGAAGTTCCTTCTGGATTCGGTCACAGAGCTCGGCGAATTTAGCGTCTTGCCAGAGCTTTGTCGGCCAGAACGCAACTGGACTTACGGCAATAAATCCCGACAGAGGCCTTTGTTTTGTTGCTCCCCCTGCTGTTAACAGATCATTTATTCTTCGTTCCTCTTTTTCGCCGATTGCAATCGTAAAGGTCGGCGCCTCGTCGCGGCATTGTAAATTCTCTATTTCAACGAGATACCTGACAAAATCGAGGTAGCGGTCGACGGCGTGTTTTGTCATATCCTCCGGTATCTTTTCGTTGTAGAAAAGGAAAGTCCCCTCCTGGAGGCTTTTGTATCCTAGTTTTCTTCGCCCACCGCTGAGAGCCACAATAACGGCACTTTTAAACAGGCCGTGAAAATCTATCACGACATCGTATTTTTCCGCACGCAGTTCCGTTACAAATGCACCCAATTCACGAAACGGCCTGGTTATGATCCCTTTCTTCAAATCAGCAAGCCATTTTTTACGGCGCGAGACGATCAGCCTATCGAGAGCGGGATGATTAACAAGCAGATCAGCGGCTGCTTCCTCGACGACCCACGAGATACGTGCTTCAGGCAGGCATCGCCGCAGCATCGCAAGCGACGGCAGCGTGTGTACGACATCGCCGATTGCACTGAGTTTGACGATCAATATATTCACAACGCCTCTTGCTTCTTGTCATTCAGGATAATCCAGCCTATTGCCTCTTCAAGGTCGTCCGCGATATGTATCGGACGGTACAGCATCGGATTTCCCGCTTCCGAACCTCCACCCAACAGCCGGGCGGCTTCCTCTTTTCCATAACCTGTTCTGACGAGTATTCCGGAGACTCCGACCCTCGCTCCGGCTTCAATGTCTTTCAGCGTATCGCCGACGATATACGAATCCTCAAGAGTGATCATCAACTCATCTTTCGCCCTCAGGAGCATCCCCGGCGCCGGCTTGCGGCAGAAACAATCCTTCAAATAGGCGCCTTTGCCCTCAGTCGGATGGTGCGGACAGTAAAAGAAGGCATCAATCGCGGCCCCCTCCCTCTCTAACATATCCTGTAATTTCCGGTGCACGGCCGCGACCATTTTTTCATCGAATAATCCTCGACCGACTCCCGACTGGTTCGTCACGACAATAGCCTTAAAACCGCTTTCGTTTATCATGCGGATCGCCCTCGCGGCTTTGGGAATCAGACGGAACTTGTCGAGACTGTCAACAAAGCCGACTTCCTCGTTTATCGTTCCGTCGCGATCCAGAAAAATCGCTCTCATAGCCTTCTTTCTTACGTTGTAAATTCTTCGGGTTTTCCTGAAACCCCGGCTTTTGCATCCAAGAGCTTGCGCGCCGCCTCGCAGACCTCTTCGGTTGTGATCAACTTCATGCAGCGAAAATCTCTCGGGCATACCGGCTTCAAACAGGGACTGCAGTCAACGTCATGGTGAACGACGACACTGTTTTTCCCGACGGGCGAAGTCGCTACGGGATTGGTCGATCCGAAGATCGCAACCGTGGGTATTCCCAGTGCACCCGCTACGTGCATCAGGCCTGAATCGTTTGATAGGAAAAGATCGCAGGCCCCAATGAGCGCGATGGCCTCTTTGAGGGTTGTCTTCCCAGAGATGTCAATCACAAAATGGCGGCTTTTTTTCTTGACTTCCGCGGCACTTGGGGCATCGCCGGCGCTCCCAAAAATCAACACCTGCGCATCATAGTACTCTATCAGCCAGTCAGCCACAGCGGCGAACCTGTCGGGGAACCATCTCTTTGCCGGCCCGTAGGCTGCCCCCGGGCTGATACCGATCAGGGTCTTATTTTTTAGGCCGAATCTAACAAACAGGCTTTGAGCCAACTCGCGATAATCATCGCCTGTGTGGAGATAAACATCGCGCTTTGCCGGCACACAGCCGAGCGCCTTAACCATTTCAAGATAGTAGAATATCTGGTGTACGCGACGGATCCGGGCCGTTCGCCGGACACAATGGGTCAAAAGCAATCCCCGGCCATCGGAGTTGTAACCGGCGCGAAGGGGAATTTTCGCCCATTTCGCGATCAGAGCCGCCTCGATCGCGTTTTGCAACAGGATTGCGCAATCAAAGTTAGATCCCCTAAGCTCGTTCGCAAGGCGCATCTTCCCCCTGAATCCGCTATGACGTCCAGGATCTTCAAAAACAACAATGCGGTCGAGATCCTGTGATAGTTTGTAAACCTCGGCAACCCAGGGCTTGGCCAGAATGGATATCTCTGCGTTCGGCCAGGTTTCGCGGATGGCGGAAACGGCGGGCAATGTCATGACTGCATCCCCGATCCAGTTTGTCCCGCGGATCAAGAGCCGTTTTATTCCGCTTCGGGGAAGCTGCTTCCCGCCCCGGACGGAAAGAGATATGTCCTGTCGCATGTCTACCATTCAATCTTTGAGACCTTTGAAAAATGCTGCCTCAAGCGCGATTTTAAAGATTTTTCGGGGTACCCCGCCGTCAAAGCCAAGGCTCTCTAAAGGCGTTAAGAACATGAAAACTTTACAAGAGCGTTTAGCCTGTAGAGCCGAGTCCCGAGACGCAGCGGGGTCGAAAAAGATTTATGAGCGCCAAAGCGGCGTTTTGCAAAGGTCTGTCCTTTTCCACTATGTGCCAAAACATTTAAAAGAAAAAACCTCCTGTGTCGGTTTTCGCTGATTGAAACAACATATCATGCATACTTTCGAAAACCATTTTCCTTTGCCTGTGTAAAAATCTAGATGACGGTCCGTTTTGTTTCTTTCGGAACCTGAGAGGGTTGGGTTTTCCAGCGCTGGTGCACCCAAAGCCACTGGTCAGGGTGGCTTCTTACTGTCTGTTCTATCATCTTTGTAAAGAGCTGGGTGTTTGCAATAACGTCTGCGTCTTTGTCCCCGGTGTTTATGATCTCCACTTCCGGTCCGATGACGAGCCTGTAACGGCCGTCTTCGAGGCGGATCGCAAAGGCCGGAAGCACAGGCGCGCCGCTGTGCAGCGCGAGAAGCGCGAGCCCGTTCGTCGTGCAGGCCGGTCTGCCGAAGTAATCCACGAAAACGCCCTCATACCAGGCGGTATTCTGGTCGATCAAAAGCCCTATCATTTTGTTTTGCTTCAGATTTCTCAGCATTGCGCGCATCGCGTTTTCCTTTGGAAGAGGGATGTTTCCCAAGGCTGAACGGACGCGAGCCACAAGAATGTCCAGAAAAGGGTTATCCAGCGGTCTGTAGATAACGACGACTGGCTTGACAAGTAAAGACAGCGCGGCAACCGCCAGTTCCCAGTTACCGAAATGGGCGCTGAAGATGAGGACACCCCTGCCTTTGGCGAGGGCCTTTTCACAGTTTTCGAGACCTTTCACTTCAATGATTCTGTCGAGATTCTCCTTAGTAAGCCACGGCAATTCAAAAAATTCTGCGGCCAGGGTGCCCATATTGCGATAGACCCCGGCAGCGATCTTTTTTATTTCCCTATCCGGTTTGTCCGGGAATGCGCGCCTGAGATTGTAAAGACAGATCATCCGCTGGCGGGAGACCATCAGATAAAACAATTTGAAAAGACCAATAAAAAAGGCCCTGCGCAACGACAGAGGAATTACTTTAAACGATGCGAGAAAAATCCCGGTAAGTTGTTCTTTACCCACGTTGACTGCCCTATCGTCCGCAAAAAAGATGAGATACCCAACTTTCCCATTTAGTCTTTTCGAAATCACCGCTGCTACGCCGTTTGCACGGCGGCGAGAAATCGTCTACGGTGAGACCTGTCCAAAATACCGCCTGGAGCGCAAATTTATGGTCTCACGACGGCCTTACGGAACCGTCCAAAACGGTTTTATCCGCGCTCAGGATCTTTTTTCCCCGAGAAAATCTCCAAATCGCTCGTCATAAAACCGTTTTTTGGTTCCGCAAAACTCCCCTTTTGCCCTGTTCGCGGCGTTTTGGAAAGGCCTCGGTTTTTTCAGTAGCATATTTGGCCTGTCGTTACAATGAATCCATGAACGCTTTGCACAACCAAAAGAAAAACACTGCCTGAAGCGCGATTTTAAAGATTTTTCTTAGGTACCCCGCCGTCGTAGCAAGGCGGCGAAGCCGTTAAAAACGCGTACAGTAGAGAGCGTTTAGACTTCGCCGCCGTAGCGAGACACCTGCGGGTTCGAAAAATATTTATGAGCGCGAAGGCAGCTTTTTCAAAGGTCTCTCTATAGTCCGCAATTTCACGCGGCAGACAGATGACTTTTAGTCTTTTGTCCTTCCTTGACCTCTTGGGATTTTTAGATTACGGTGACCTGCTTGGCAGAACGAGC
>DYLD01000301.1 GCA_020722315.1 Syntrophus aciditrophicus | reverse complement strand
GAAAAATCAATAAATGCGCGCTTCAGGCAGCATTTTTCAAAGGTGTCAAATCTTTTTTAAAAATGCTATGGCACTCTCAGTTTTGGATGTTTTCAAGATTCTTCCCGGGCGTAATTGCCGGGATTGCGGCTATGCGACCTGTCTTGCGTTCGCAACCGCGGTCATAAAAGACGGGATACCGATCGAAACATGCCCGCATCTCTCCGGGGAAGCCGACAGTATTGCGCCGGGATTAAAAAAACAGCAAAAGGCCGGCATCGGCAGGCGAAGGCTAAAGATTGATATGGCCGTGGAGGCGCTGATCGAAAAGATCGCCCCTCTGAATTTTTCATCGATCGCCCCGGGTCTGGGTGCAACGTACAAAACGGTCGGGGAAAAGCCTTATCTCGAGCTTTCGTATTTCGGCTCTTTGTATCGGATCTTCAAAAACCGGATCGACTACCCGCCGGATGCCGACGACAATCCGTGGGACACGGTTCTTCTGTACAATTTCGTCTATTCCCGGGGCAACAGCGATCCCACCGGAAAGTGGATCGCGATGCAAGACCTGCAAAATTCCGTCTCGAAGGCGGCAGACATAAGGGAATTGCAGCAACGGCTGGCGTCGTGGGCCGATACGCATTTTGACGGACTGCTCAAAAACGCCGAAAAACTCGCCGGCAGGCCGGGCCCACCCGATACCAGGGCGGATTTCTCGATGCTCTTTTACCCGCTGGAAAGGGTACCCGTCTGGGTCATCTTCTATAAATCCGATCCCGCGGAAGGATTTCCTGCCGATGCACAATTTTTGTTTGACTCCCGGATCATCTCGTATCTTGATATGGAAGCGACCGTTTATCTCGTCGAAAGACTCGTCGATAAGCTAACAGCCGCTTAACCCAAAGAAAGATATCCCCTGCCCATAGTATGAGGGGGATCGGTTCATCCCGATTAGGGTATCTCCCTTTTCTCCCGCGGAAAAACTGCTAACACCAAAAAAAGAGGAACTTCTGCATAGTTCCCCAAAAAGCAAAACGTTTTGTCAAAAAACATCAAGCTATGCTAAGGAAACAGCCGAAAACTTCACTATGCGGGGCTTGATATTCAATAAAAGTTCCCTGCGCGTGAATAAAAACTATTTTGGAGAGTTTCGCAATGCTCTCGAAAGGACAAGGCGAGGAGGTCTATTGAAGACAAGTTATTTCTATGGGTACAATATCGTCATTACCAGCTTCTTGTTCCAGGCGGTATGCATCGGCGGGATGTTCACCTACGGAGTCTTTTTCGAGGAATTCCAACGAGAATTCGGCTGGTCCAGGGCTTTGATATCGGGCGCGCCTTCCGTAGCCTTTTTTGTCATGGGCGCAGGCGCCGTGATCGCCGGAACCCTGAACGACAGGATCGGACCGAGAATCATCCTGACGGTATCCGGGTTTTCTCTGGGTCTGGGATATCTGTTGATGTCGCGGATAAACATGCCCTGGCAACTCTACCTTCTCTATGGCCTATTTGCAGGCGTAGGCTTCAGCACGCATGACGTCATTATCCTGTCCACCATTGCCCGGTGGTTTGTCAAATATCGCGGCATGATGTCCGGGATCGTGAAGGTAGGCACCGGCATCGGACAGTTTTCAGGCCCTCTGATCGCCGCGGCGCTTATTTCCGGCTTCGGGTGGCGGAACGCGTATCTTATTATCGGCGGCAGCGTCCTGGCAGGTCTGGTCACACTGGCCCAATTCATGAAGCGCGATCCGTGGGAAATGGGGCTGCTTCCGGATGGAAAAAAACAAA
>DYLD01000300.1 GCA_020722315.1 Syntrophus aciditrophicus | reverse complement strand
GTTCTTTATAAGCCGAGATAGCTTCATCAACCTGCTTCTTGGATAACCGGCGAATGATCGCGATGACCTCCCGCGAATATTTGGTCAAAACCCCTTCTTCAGATATCCAGCATAAACGAGAATTTTCTTTGATCTCGTTATGCCAGATGATAGCTTCGAAGGCGTGGGAGGTGAACTTGCGGCCATGGAGTTCGGTGATCTCTACGAGAATTTCCTTGCGCCGGACCCAGTTGGGATCATTCGGGTCGAACCGTTTCTCAATGACCAAAGGACCGATTCCTTGGCCTCCGCTACTGGCTTGTACGCCCGCGACCACGTCCGCGTGTTCCACTTTCTTCACCGACTCCAGTTTCACACGGAATACCGTCATAAGGCGGCCTGTATCCGAACCCTGCGATTCAACCTCCTTCAATGCGGACGCGAGTTCCGTAAGAAACTGATTTACTGGTGCGCCAGCAGATGTCTTTCGTGAATCGTCCGAGATGTAGGTGATGGGGTCCACCGGACAGTGCAACCCAAGGGGCATCAAACTCCAAGTAATTTCCTCCTCAATATGCACACCGAACACTTCAGCCAAAAGATCACGGAAATTAACGATACTCGTCTGGGCAAGGGAATAAATGATAGTTCCGAAATTCTTTGCATTGTAAAAATGAACGGCATTTTTTCGGTATGTATTCAGCAACTCCAAATTCTTTCGCACCGGAAAAGCCGGAAGATTTTTCGGGAAAAACCTTTCTACACCGGGAAAAGCGTCTTGCCATGTCAAGGTTTTATATGCCTTACCGCGGCGCTTCTTATAGTATATGGACTTTCGGTTCTTTGAGAGCAAAGCCTTGAGAATGAGTTCCCAAGCGTTGATCAGGAGAATTGAAAAGCACTCATCGCGGTATTGAAAGCGGGGTTTGTTGTATATCTCTATAGCGGCCAACATTGCCGCCTTGGCATTCTGAAGCAGATTTCTATATGAACCGAAATAGTTCATATTCCCTTAACCCCCACTGCTTCCAACGCCTTGGCTTGCTGTTCCATCTCCTGCAGGAGTTCCTTCATATGCGTCTCGCGCCACTTGACCGTGAGGTCGCCGGTAAAGGCACAGTGGAGGAGAATGTTGAACATTCGATCTAACCGTTCGACATTCGCCCCACGATCGTCTCTGAGGGCTACCAATGATTCAGCCATTTTGGTGAATTGCTGCTGTAGCGAAATTGGTGGGCAGGCAATCTGCAGACTTGCGTACTCCTTACCATTAATATTGGGCTGCCCTGCAACGCGCTTGCGGGCTTCAACCCAATTTTGGTAATAATCAGTCTGGGTCATTGCGAATAGGTACCATGGTGTAACCTGCTCTAAATCAGGCTGAAAGCGAATCAAATACCCAGCGAATGCACACAGACCGTCTTCCTGCCTATACAGAAAGGTCTTTCCAACCGTATTTCCGCTACGAGCAAAAAGGAGATCACCTGGCAGAAGGCGATAAGGCTCCCAATCATCGAGGTCTAAAGTCACTATGCCGCTTTTCAGTAACCTACCGTCGTCTGTAATATCGGTTATCCGAACATAGCGGGGTTTACCATTCGTCCACTCGGAGGCACTCGCATTGGCCCCGTACTGAGGCTTGTCCAGAGTGACTTTTCCAAGTGGCCTCAGGGGCCACCCTTTGGGATTCGTAGCCGGATCGCCAAACATCTTATAGAAGAGCGCGGGGAGGATGCGGGAGGCCTTGGCGTTGGCCTCGGCGCGCTTCTTGCGCAGCGCATCAGCCTGATCGAG
>DYLD01000299.1 GCA_020722315.1 Syntrophus aciditrophicus | reverse complement strand
CCCTCGTCGTCGCCCGCACCGTCCTCGAATACATAGCGACAGAGCCCCTATTTCCCCCCTTGACAAGCTGATTACTCACGAGTAAGTTACTCGCGTGTAACCTTGAACAGGAGGAGCGACCATGATTTTTGTCAACAGAGAGACTGAACTTTCTTTTCTGCGTCGCGCCTGGCAGGAAGAAAAATCGCAATTGGTGGTGATTTACGGGAAAAGGCGGGTCGGCAAGACGGCCCTGGTCAAGGAATTTTCCCGTGACTTGCCCCATATCTATTTCCTCGCCGACAAGGCGCCCGACAGAGACCAGCTTGCCCAGCTTTCCGAGAAGGTCGGTCTCTATTTCCAGGACGACTTTCTTCTCTCTCGCGGGTTTGGAACCTGGAGAGATTTCTTCAAATATATCAAGTCAAAAAGCGCTCCCGCCCAGGCAGGAGAAACCGTCTCAAAAGGGAATTTGGTGATGATCTTCGATGAATTTCCCTATCTGATCGAAAGCAATCCGGCCATTCCGTCCCTGTTTCAGAAGGGTTGGGACGAAGAATTGAGCCATGCCGGTGTTTTTATGATCCTGCTCGGGTCCAGTATGGGCATGATGGAAACGGAGGTCCTCGGCCACAAATCGCCGCTGTTCGGCAGGCGTACCGGCCAGATTCTCGTTGAGCCGCTCTCTTTTACCGATGCGAAAAACCTTTTTCCGGGCCTGCCCGACGACGCGTTCATGTATTTTTACGGCGCCCTGGGCGGAACGCCCGCCTATCTTATGCAATTCGACCCGGCCGACGATTTTCGCGAGAATGTCCGGCGCCGCATCCTTGCCCCGGAGGCCTATCTCTACCGCGAGCCGGACTTCATCCTGCGGGAAGAGCTGCGGGAGCCCCGCAACTACTTTTCCATCCTGCGGGCCATCGCGATGGGAAAGACCCGCCCCGCGGAAATCATCAACGAAACGGGGTTTGATAAGAACATGGTCGGCAAGTACCTCTCCGTCCTGACCGATCTGAAGATCATCCGGCGCGAAGTGCCCGTCACGGAGTGGGGCTTCGAGAAGAGCAAAAAGGGCATTTACCTTCTTGAAGATCATTTTTTCCGCTTCTGGTTCCATTACGTCTATCCCAACCGGAGTTTCCTCGAAGAGGGGCAAACCGATTATGTTCTGGACCGGAAGATCATGCCCTCCCTCGACCAGTTCGTGGCGTGGTCGTACGAGGAGGTCTGCCGCTTCCGGGTTCGCAAAGGACTGCCGCAGGGTATCCAATGCAATCGGGTGGGGCGGTGGTGGAGCAAGGAAGGCGAAATCGATATTGTGGGACTGGCCGAGGATGAAAATACCGCTGTTTTCGGAGAAGTGAAGTGGAGCGTCAACCCGGTCGGCACGGACATCCTGGACGATCTGGAAAAGAGGGCGAAGCTGGTGGACTGGCGCAAAGGGCAACGAAAGGAAGTTTTCGTCCTTTTCAGCCGCTCCGGCTTTACGGCAAATCTGGAAAAACTCGCCAAAGAACGCGGGGATCTTTTTTTAAATAAATAGAGCCAATTGCAAAAGTAAAAATCAGGCCGAATTTACAGTCGTCGGCACATGACGTGTTTGGGTGCCCCCAACTTTGGGGTCAGGTCTTGCTTTTTGCCTTTTTGAGAATCTGAGGGGGTCAGGTCTTGCTTTTTGCCTTTTTTTGGGGGGAGGAGGTTGGGGTGAAACCCAATGAAGGTCATTACGCGCAAGCTTGAGGCCGCAAGCCGCTACATCGTCTTTTCCGACTGCCGCCGGGGGGACGGCTCCGCCGGAGATGAATTTGCACGCAA
>DYLD01000298.1 GCA_020722315.1 Syntrophus aciditrophicus | reverse complement strand
TTAGAAAAGATCCCAGCAAGGCGCTGCTATCCACACGAGTGAAGCCTTCTACCGGGATGAATTCGATCCGCTCAGAGGCTTTGCTTAATTCTGGACGAGAACGCCCAGCCAGCAAGAAGATCGAATTGGGCGCGGACTGACAAAAATCGAGCAACCACTTTCCAAGCGAAAGCGGCTCGTCCCCGGCCAATTTTTGGAATAAATCCCTTTCATCGTTGATGCGTTCAAAGGTATCGAAGGCAATCACGGGACGAACATTCTGAGCAAAGACACGGTAATCCTCTCGAAAGGCCGCATCCAGAGCAAGGCGATCACCGTTGAGATCTTCCCGAAACCCCGCTTCCCGGTGATGTTCGTACTGTGCTTTGGCGCGCCAAAATCTCTCGAAAAAATGCTGACGCGGATCTAGAGCGCGAACGATTGCCGTCTGAAGATGAGGGATGCTATGGTAATCAACATGGTAAAGGTCTAAAGCGCCGGCCCAGCGTATATGTAGAAAAGCAGGCAAAGATTTAGTAATGAGGCTGGCCTCTTCCAGCAGGCGCGTTTTTCCTACGCCTCGCGGTCCATGAAACCATAGGATATGAGTATGAGGCACATCTTTAATCGCCTCCCTGATTGCACGGCATTCTTTCTCCCGGTCAACCAGCCCTACTCGAGACACACGAAGGCTTTGGAAAGACCTGCCTCCAGAAGACTGAGATGGCCAGCGCCTCTTTATCTCTCGAAGCAACAAAGGGGTTTTTTCAATCGCCTGCTGTAACGCAAATTCAACAAGCCATTTAGTCAAATCACTGCCGAAATCCGAAAGCATTGTGGCTGCCCCGTTTCTCTACGATAGATTCCTGACCAGTGACATCTTTTCACAAGGGAGCGCTATTAACCAAATCTTTTATTGGTCTAAGAGAATTTGTCTCTCTTGCAAATCACTCCACCAATAGCGCCCGCTTGACCAACATCTGCCTTAATTGGGATACAGGTTCGTTCGAATCTGACTTTTGAGACTTTGGAATACCATAGTAGTTTTCCCAGTTCTCCAGGCACTGCACGAACAATTTTAGATTCTCGGACCTCAGAACTTTGAGGTGATCAAAAATTTGTTGTTTGGCGATCCGCAGGTCACGGTATTCCAGGCTATAGAGGGCGCTGTGTTCCAGGCCAAGGAAATATTCCCGCGCCAGATCGGCATATACTTGCCTAATTTTTTCCATTTCTTTCTCATCTGGCTTTTGAGTTGGGTGGTCGAGACGAAACTGCCAAGCCTCTTGATGCCTGGCATATATTCGATGTCCTCTCAGAACATGCAATTTACCCAACTGAGTCGAGAGCAAAGGCTGATATTCGGTTTTTCCATATATTTCCGGTTTGAACTTGCCCTCAGACAATTCATAAGACTCCAATAGTTCCGTAGCCCGCTTATTTGCATCTTCATAAATGTTTTCGCCCGCCTCTCCAGCATAGAATCCCAGCCACGCCCGGTTGACCAAAGCATCCACCTGGCGGTGATGCACTTGCCCCTTTTTAACCAACAAAGATGCCAGATCAGCAGCCTTCTCTAACGCCTCTCGGCTCTCCTTAATGAACTTTTCTGTGCTGTAGAGGGCTATACCCGATTCACGCACCAGCCTGACCGCGTCGCGGCGGGCGCAGCCCATCTCGATGAGCGCTTCGACCTGGCGGGAGGTCTCGTCCAATTCTTTGAAGATGTCCAAGGCCTCTTTGGCATGTTCGAAGGCACGATTGAGCCTGTCCAGCCGCTTCCCCACCTCCTCGCCTGTCAGCGTCTTGCACTGTCGGCG
>DYLD01000297.1 GCA_020722315.1 Syntrophus aciditrophicus | reverse complement strand
TGAATGCGCCGGCCGTCGTTCTTCTGGCGATATGCTCGAGGCGGGAGACATTCTCATACAAAAGCGGAAAATCCTGAATTTTCAAGCCGAATGCATCCCTGAACTCCGCGTATTTCTTCGCCTCACGGACGGCCCTGGTCATATACGCCGCGGCGGAAAGGCCGACGGTCAGCCTGGAATAGGTCAGAACGATACCGACAACATTGGCGACCCCCCTGTCGAGCGGGCCGACAGGGTAAGCGACAGCCCCGTTATAGGTCAGCTCACCGGTTGTAAGCTCGGTCGTGCCGAGTTTCCATTTAATGCGGTCTATCGTAAAGCCGTTTCTGATCTCTTTCTCCTTGTTTCCCGGAAGCCATGACGGAACGACGAAAAGGGCAACCTTATCCGAGCCTGCCGGTTTGGCCGTGACGACCGCATAGTCTGCGTGCGTTGCCGAGCAGAAAAACTTGGTCCCGTAGAGCCTCCAGGTCCCGTTCTCCTCGACGGCCTCGAGAAGATTCGCCGGGACATCGGAGCCGCCGTGAATCTCAGAGAGATACTGCGCCCCGATTCCGTAATCGCCGTCTATACCCTCCTTGCAATGGTTAAGAATCCTCCGCGTTTCTTCCGTGTCGGCATACTTTTCGAGCAGCATCACGAGACCTTCCGTGCAGACAAGCGGACAGGCAATGCACGCCTCGCCGTTCTGATAGATAAGATACATCTTGATGAGCTTGACCCACGGAGAGGTCTTTTCGGAAAAAAGGGCCTCGGAGAACACCTCCTTCTCGAGTAACTCCGTTTCCGCGGGACGGACGATCCGGTCGATCCGGTTGTGGTGGCCGTCGTAATGCATCATATACGGGCGCTTTTCCGGCTGCGCCAGCCTTTCCGACAGGTCCCGCCAGCGAAAGGAGACCTTTTTTGAGACGGCCCGTGCCTCGGCATCGACCATTTCAAATGCATCACCGGTATAATGTTGAATAACCTTCTGGATAAACGGATCATCCCCGTAGTAATCAACATTTCTTCGCCATTCAAGAAATTCGTTGAAATTGTACGGGTTATTTCTATCTGGCAATGACATGTTTCACCTCCACAAAAAAGGGTTAAGATAGGCTGAAAATTCTTATTGCGTAACCAGTGGTAACAATATATACCAACGGTTATGCATGTCAAGTTTTTTTTCATGCAAAAAACAACGAGGGAGACCTTTGCAAAACGCCGCCTTCGCGCTCATAAATCTTTTTCGACCCCGCAACGTCTCGCGGCGGCTTCAAAGGCTAAACGCTCTCTATAGTTCGCGTTCTTAACGCCTTTGCAGCCTTGCTGCGACGGCGGGGTACCCCGAAAAATCTTTAAAATCGCGCTTCAGGCGCCATTTTTCAAAGGTCTCGAGGGGAAATCTTTTCCGGCTTCTGCAAAGCCCTCGCAAATGTGGTATGTATATCGGGGGGTCCTATGAAAGAAAGAACGGCGTTTGCCGACCTCAAAAACGGCGAAAAGACGGCAAGGCAGCAGGCGATTATAGACGCCGCTGAACGGGTCTTCTCCGTGAAACCCTTCAATAAAGTCAGCATCCGGGACATCGCGAAGGAGGCGGGCATCTCGCATGCCGCGATCTACAGATATTTCCCGGATCAGCGCTCCCTTTTCATCGAGGCCTTTCTGCGCGGCGCGAAAGAGATCGCCGCATTTCTTGCGGATATTGTCGGCAATAGTAAAGGAGGTAATATCGGCAAGGTAACCGAAACCTATCTTGATTACCTTATGCAAAACGATCAGTACTTCCGGATGATGACCCACTTCATGCTCGACGGTT
>DYLD01000296.1 GCA_020722315.1 Syntrophus aciditrophicus | reverse complement strand
GGATTTCGTGGCTCATGTTGGCCAGAAACTCGCTTTTGGCGGCATTGGCCATCTCCGCTTGCACGGCCATGTCATTGGCCCGGGCGATGGCTTCTTTCAGACGGTCGTTGGTTTCCAGCAGTTCCTGCTCCGCCTGTTTGTGCTCGGTGATTTCCTTTTGCAGTTGCTCGTTCAAGTCCTTGCCGTGCTCAACACTCTGACGCAACCTGTAGTAGAACCGGAAGCTAAAACTGGAGATAAAAAGAAAAAGCCAGGCGACAGATAAATATTCACCAAAAATCGCAACCCTAAACGTCGGTGGCGTAAATAACCCTATGATCTTCAATTGACCGTCCAGAACCGGCAGGGATTGTATCCTATATTTATTCCTGTTGATGGTTACATCGGCCTTTGAAAAATCAAACCCCAGAGGTTTCAGTTCCTCGTTTGCAAACTGTTTTGTCTTTACGATCGCCTGTCGCTGCGTCTCGCTCATCGGAAACACGGTTTTGAAGAGCCATTCACTGTTGCTGGATGCAAAGATAACACCCTCTGGTGAAACCAATGCCGCCGGGAAAGCATGGCTTGTCAGTTCATGATCAATCCCGGAAAGCGACTGTTTGGAAATGAGTACGCCGACAATACCATTGCCGTCGTTAACCGGAACGCTGACATAAATACCTCTCTTGTTAGTCGTAACGCCCAGCGCCATATACAGCGACGGTTTGCCGCTATCGACTACTTTAGTAAAATAGGGTCGAAATGCGTAATTCTTGCCGGTTAGAGTCTTATTGTCGCCATAGGGGGTGCAGGCAACGACAGTACCTTCATTGTTTAGCAGATAAACAATGCTTGATTGCGTCACCGATGCCACCGTAGTCATTGCAGCAAGCGCCTGGGGATTGTCCGGCAATTCCTCTCCTCTGGCTGTCTTCGAGATGAACGGTTGTATTGCCGCACCTTCCATGTTTTGCGTAATCAGGTTGTATCCCATTGCAGTAACCCTGCTTGCTATGCTCTGCATTTGCTGAGTGATCTGTTCATTATGCTCTTTTACGCTTTGATAATGCTCCATCGCTAACGCTATTGAGACACAAATTAATAGCATAAGAATGATCCAGATTCGCCAGGTTTTTTCACTTCTCTCACCCAGGAGATAAGTCATTATTGTTCTGCCCGCAGAACAGCGGGGATCATCGTGTTTTTGCGGTTTTTTCATAATTTCCTCCTGAAAATCTGTCATAAAAAACAAGAAATGAGGATGATAAGCCGGGGCGCGTCCGGTTGCTGTAGCGCTTCCCATGCTTGGCCGTTGACGGTCAAGACCGGCGTGTGCCCGGCCTTCTTCAACACCGCCGCCAGCATGCTGCGGCTGGTGAAATCATCTTCGGCGATCAGGATTTTCATGGCGTGTCTCCTTCCATGGCTTGTTTCAATTCTGCAAACGTTGCCGCCAGTTCATCCATACGCGTTTTGATGCCCTCCAGGTCACCCGCCTTGCCCGCTTTTTCCATCTCGAAGGCAATGGCCCGCAAGCGCTCGCCGCCCACATTAGCCGAAGCGCCCTTGATGGTGTGGGCCTGGCGTCCGGCCCCGGCGGCGTCTCCGGCCTCCAGGCAGTTCCGCAGGGCCTCGATCTGTTGGGGTATATCCGCCAGAAAGCCCTGGGTGATCGTCTCAGCCAGTTCCTCGTCACCCATCAGCCGCTCCAGCATTCCGGCACGGTCAAAGACCACAGGTGAAGGCTGCTGGCCTTCTTCCGCCTTCTGCCGTATGACTTCTGACTCCTGAATGCCATCCTTTGTCTCATCCTTCTGCCTTATGACT
>DYLD01000295.1 GCA_020722315.1 Syntrophus aciditrophicus | reverse complement strand
AAAAAAATCAAGTTATTTTTTAGGACCTCGATGTCCTCTTGTTTCCGGCTTTCTTCGAAGCATAGAGAGTCTGGCCGGCGCGGTATACCAGTTGGATTATCGTTTCGTTCTGCATGTATTTTGCGGCTCCCGCGCTTATCTTGACCGTTATCTTTCGTCCCTTGTGTTCTTTCTCGCATGGGGAAACCCCGATCCGGATTTCCTCCGCTGACTCGAAACGAGCTTTTAGCGCCTGGAATCTGCAGCGCTATTTGAGAGGCATCTTCACAGCCGTTGTCAAAAGGGCCTTGATAAAAAACGCGCCTTCGCGGAGCTGGAATACGGAAATGCATTCCTCGGGCGTATGTTCCTTCCGGGCGCCCATACCGAGGCCGACACAGGGCAATCCCCTGCGGTTGAAGACATTTGCATCCATGCCGCCGCCCGTCCTTTGAAGCCTTGGCTCAATCCCCGACGATTGGGCCGCCCGAAATGCATTGACGATGACCGGATCGGATTCGGGGATATGAAAGGTTTCGAAACCGACCTTCCGGTTTACCGCAAACTCCGCGCCGAATTCATGCGCTGCCTGGGCGAACGCATCAACGGCCTTCTGAATCTCCTTCTCCAGCTTCTCGCCGTCAAAGCCGCGGTACTCGATGGAAACCTCCGCCCTGTCGGGAACGATGTTGATCGCCTTCCCTCCGTTCATCAGGCCGATATTTGCCGTTGTGTCTTCATCTATACGGCCTCCCCTGATCCCGGCGACGGCCGAGGAGGCCGCGACGATCGCGTTGACTCCGTTTTCGGGGCGGGCCGCGTGGGCGGCTCTTCCCGTTACGGTGAACTCAAGGTCGATCTTGGAGGGCGAGCTGTTCGCAATCGTGCCGACCGGCCCGTCGCCGTCGACAACATACCCGAAATCGGCCTGTAAGTCGGTCTGGAGATACGTTGCGCCGAAAAGCCCGATCTCCTCCTGGACGGTAAAAAGAATCTCGACGGGTCCATGCGGGGATCCATCGTCAAGGACATCGGCGACTGCTGCGAGGATCATCGCGATTCCGGCCTTGTCGTCCGCGCCGAGAACAGTTTTTCCGTTTGAATAAATCACGTCGTCACGAAGCACCGGAACCATTCCCTCCGTCGGCCCGACCGTATCCATATGCGCACAGAGAAGAATCGTCGGCCCGTCGGCGTTACCAGGGATACGGGCGATAACATTTCCGGTATCGCTTCCGGTCAACGCTGCGGAATCATCAACGGATGGATCGAGGCCGATCTCGCGGAGTCTCTTGATAAGATAGGCGGCAACAGGCCCCTCCCGGCGGGAGGGACTGTTTATCGACGCCAGTCTTATAAATTCTTCGACGACATCCACCTTCATAACCCGCGATTCCCCTTTCTCTCCTTTAGAACCTCGATGAAAGCTTCTATGCGCGTCTCGATCTGGCTTTCGGAAAAATTCCGCTCATCGACCATGTCCGCCTCGATCATCAGGGTCGGTATCTGCGTCTTCTCCCTTACGATCCGCTGGATATCGTACTGTCCGAACGAATACGGCTTGCAGCTCCGGTTGGAATGCATGACGACTCCATCCACATCGTACTTTTGGGCCATCTCGATGACCTGCTCAGCCATTTGATCCACGCCGATATTCAAATAGATCCGGCTGTATCCTTCCGCCATCGTCCCAAGGAAATCGTCTTCGTTGATATACTTTATCGAACCGCACCAGGCGGTCGTATAGGTATCTGCGACAAGGCATGCCCCCTCGGACGCGAATTTATCGGAAAGCCATTTCATCCTGTACCAGATTGGAAGATTGTCCCAGAG
>DYLD01000294.1 GCA_020722315.1 Syntrophus aciditrophicus | reverse complement strand
GTTTCACCTCCCCTCCTTCCCCCAAAAAAGGCAAAAAGCAAGACCTGACCCCAAATTTCCCTCCTCCCCCCAAAAAAAGGCAAAAAGCAAGACCTGACCCCAAAATTCTGTTTATACAATGACGACCCTGCCGATAATATCCCGAAAGAATTCTCTTGACCAAACCACGAGGGCCTCGGGCGTTTTCACGAAAGGTTCCACCTCACTCCTGGCCTGGTTAACATCAAGGCGATCCACCGCTTCCGTCGCCAGGGAAAAGAATTTTTCGGGGGTCATCCTTTCGTCGCTCTTCAGATCTCCACTTTGGATCATCCTTTGCGCCAGGTGATTCAGATGAAGCTGGGGATGGTTTGCGGCATACCAGACCAGATCGTACCAGTCTCGGCCCTTGACCCGGTTCTTCCAGCGTCGGCAGAGAACGGCGTGCATTTTCGCCGCAAACAGATCGGGAAGGACAAAAGCCTTGATCGAAAACGGGATAGGCTGGAGGACAAACTTGTTTTCCGTTAAAAACCCGGGCGGCGGATCCGTATCGACCTCGATCTTGATCTTCAGAAGCTGATCACGGGGGATCGGCCAATCGACTTTGTCATTGTGGATAGTGAGGAGGCACTGAAGGGTATTGGCCTTCAGAAACGCCGACTGAACGGGGCTTGCGTCTTTCTTTTCCCTGGTCGTCATCTGTACCGTGAAGCCGAACGACCGCAATTCACGTTCTACGGCAGAGCCATACCGGGAAAGTTCAAAATCGGCCGCCGGCCTGAGCAGCGAAAAATCGAGGTCCTCCGAAAAGCGGTCCATCCCGTAGAGAATACGCAGCGCCGTGCCCCCGTAAAAAGCCGCCTTCTCGAAAAACCTGCTTCGCCAGAGCCCAAGCAGGGCTATCTCCTGCATGATTTCCCGAAGAGCCCGGATATATTCCCCGACGCTCTGGCATTCATACCTGTCCAGCATGCGGTTAATCGCATCATTCACGACCTGCTTGCTCCTCGCGTGCCCTGCCCCTCCAGCTTCCGGATCAATTCACTCAGCAACCGGAGCTTCCGCGACCGGTATCGATCCGCCATCAGCGCGATCATCCCGGCATTCAATCTCCCCAGCGCCTCCGACTCTATTCTCAAGCTCTCAAACAGATAACTCCGCATTTCCGCCTCACTGCGAATCGCCATTCCCCGTTCGGCCTGGATTTTATCCGCCAGGGCCTTTTCCGGGGTGGCAATCAAAAAAGAGCGTCCGCTTTCAAGCTCGACCTGGTCGATTCCGATCGGATAGGCCTTCGCGGGGACGTTACGATAAATAAACAGACCGAGCGGGGTAAAAAAACGCCTTCCCCGACCATCGGTCACCGACGTCATCGCGGCCACCCCCTCCGGGATCAAACCATAGTAATGCAGGGCGGTTTCCATAGATACATAGGAAGGGCCGTAGATCATGTTGGCGAGGATTTCCATGGAAAAGGGCCGCTTCCGGTATCTTTCCCCGAAAATGTAGATGCCTTTCTTAACCCGGATGATCCCTCCCTTCCTGAGGAGAGAGGTGATCTTGTCGCGGGGGCGGTTATATTTCCGCAGACCATCCAGCAGGGCCTGATAGTCAAATTCCTCGCCGGAGATCCTTCTGCGCAGTTCTTCCATCATTTTCCTCAAAAATACGAGTTTCAGGAGGGAATATAACACATAGCTGCATAGTATGTCGACAAATATTCGACATACTATGCACTATGCAGCTATCTTTTTACTGCTTCCGTTGTTTCAAACTTACACCACGTTATCAGACAACAGGAATAAATAGGCGCGGTCACTATTGTTCGAGGAC
>DYLD01000293.1 GCA_020722315.1 Syntrophus aciditrophicus | reverse complement strand
GTATCTTCTCAAAAAATTGGGGCGGAGACCCTAAAGGTTTCCTGCGCTGGCAAAACGCCTGGACAGGCGAGAAAACCTTTAAGGTCTGGTATAGGTACCCAAAAATATTGAGAAGATACCTTTATTCGATTATTAAAGTGCGGAATGTAGGCTAAGGACACAAAGGTCACGAAGTTTTTTGAAATAATCTTGCGCCGAATTTCAAGATTTTGAATTTCGCCTTTCAGAATTCCTTTGTGTACCTCGTGTCCTTTGTGGTTAAAGACCTTTTTGCGGTAGACTCATTCAATGGATTTTTTCTGATTCTGCTGGATTTTGTGGTTGGGCTGGTATGTCCAAACCGTCCACGAATCCTTCGACAAGCTCAGGAGAAATTTTTCAGGAATACACGAATGAAACGGCCCTGATTCGGGCATTCCGTGACCCTATTCGTGGATGGTTTGCGGCGAAACCACGAATTCCGCTGGAATCAGGAAAATTCGTATCCCCGGCTACCCCGCCCAGCCGATAGTAGACCATGCCCAAGCCCGTGACCGCACCCTGAAAGCCTGCCAGCTCTCCGCCCGTTAGGAATCCCCTTCCCTGTCACTTCCTCTTTGCCGCTCTCCATTTCTGTATCGACTCCCAATTCCCCGCCGCCAGCGCGGGGAGAAGCGCCACCAAATAAGCGATGATTGGACCCCAAGGGATTCTTACACTATTAAAAAGCGCCGTCATCATCATCACGCTGACGAAGTACACCGCAAAACCCACTGCCAGCCCGTTCACTCGCTTAGGGCGCTTCAGCCGCCTGCCCTGGGAATCTTCAAAAGTGCCGGAAAGAATCGAAACCACGTCAATCAGCCACCAGATATACAACCCTCCGCCGGTGAACATCTGAATAAACCCGCTGAGAATTTTCCCGGTATAAAAGCGATGCGCCCCCCAAATTCCCAACATCAATGCCAACACCAGGGTAACGTTATAAGAAGCCGGGGAGTATTCCCCCGCTTCCGAAGGCGACTCAATAACAGCGGAGGTGGGCAGCGGCGCAGGCGGCGACTCTTCCTCATCATCCAGCCAGATTTCCCGCCCGCAATACTCACACACCAGCGCCTTCTCTTCCTCCTTACTCCGAACCGGCGCCCCGCAAGATGGACACTCCAACATTTTTATTTTCATAAGCACAAATCCCTGGTTGAAAGTTAAAAACTACCCTATTTTAACCCCATTCATTCATCCTATGCCCTCATCCTCCTCTGACACCCAACCGGACTCGACGTCCTCAAAGCCTCCCTGCGCGACCCTAGCCCCTCGCCCTCCTGCAATTGTCCCACGATCCTGCGTTTGACCTTTGCGCGGATATCGTCGCTCACTTGAATATCTTCGGCCAAACTCCAACCGGCCACGGCCAGGCTGGCAGGGCTTTCGCCGCTTCGGCGCATGAGCGAAGCCAGCAGGGTCTCGGCGCACTGTTTGGGCTGCACCGCGCTGGTCTTTGGGAAACTTTTGCGTGTCCGGGATGAGCCAGAGCAACAAATCGTAGGTTTTGGTGAAGATAGGCGATTCTTCCATGTCAACTCCGAGACCTGGCAGGTTTCCACAGAGCCACGCTCGATTCAATGACTCCACCGCAAAAACCTTTTCTAAACACGAAGGACACAAAGGTCACAGTTAAAACCGTCCCGCGAAGTACCCCGGTGGTCGAGTGTATCGAGACCAGGGTGAAGGTTGTCGTAAAAGCGGCTAACTCTCTCGGAAAACCTTCAGGACGTTCCTCTTTTGCACCGAATTTCAAGATTTTGAATTTCGCCTTTCAGAATTCCTTTGTGTACTTCGTG
>DYLD01000072.1 GCA_020722315.1 Syntrophus aciditrophicus | reverse complement strand
CTCAAATCAATAATCATCGGCGGCTCATAGGGCAATTTCTTTTGAGTTGTCATAGAATTTCTCCTGAAAAACAGACCCTTTTGCCTCACTTTCTCGGTGAGGCATTTTCTTATTCTCGCCGCTTAACAAACAATCAGTCCCCGCCTCTTGAAATCCCTGAGCGCAAGCAACACATCATTAAAGCAAACACCGGGGGATACATCATAGTCTTTACTGATCGCCTTCGCCATGTCTTCAAGACCGTTTCTGCCGTCGCACATATCCCAGATACGCGCGGCCATCGCGTTGAGACGCACTACATCCCGGCCAGAATCGGAAAGAATCGAATAAGATCCGCCCCTATGCATGAAAACACCGTTTTTCCTGACGGGGGTTGCGTTTAACAGATCCTTTGTCTCATACCAGCTCCAACAACTTTTCAGGTGTTCATAAACATTTGCCGGCGTCGGGAACTCTGTCATCGGAAGCGTTGCCGCGAGGCCACCTAAAACCGCCAGAAAATTTCTTCTTGCCCTTTTCATCAGCAAACCTCCCTTGTTTAGCGTGTTTTATTAATACTCGAGGTTAATTTTATTATACCTTTTCTAATATACTGAAATCAAGAAATATTTATTTAAAGATATCCATCATCGCATCAACGGCCGTCGCAATCTCTGCGAAACAGAGTCTATAATGATATATCGTCAAATGGTAAGGATCCTTTATATCCGTGTCAAAAGCTTGATATCCCTTCAGAAAAGATTTCAGCAGGCGGATTTTTCCCTCCGCTTCCGGATATCTTTGCCGCAATTCCTCCTGGTGTCTTTTCTCCATAACCACGATCAGATCCGCGTTTTCAACCATATCGTCGGTCAGAAGGGTAGATAGGTGGCTACTCGGCTCAATACCGTTTTCTGCAAGGATCTTTATCGCGAACGGATCCGCCGGTTTTCCCTTCATATCGATCAGCGCCGCGGATGAGACTGCCACATCTTTTTTGCGTCTTTGCTTGAGCCTGTCGTTCAGAACGGCCTCCGCGATGAAACTCCTGACAATATTAGCCGCGCACACAAACAATACATTCATAAATCTCGTGCAAAAACGAACAAACACCGAAAATAAAACTTGCTTTTTTACTTACCGATATAGCAAAATAACAAAAAATGCAAAGTTCTTACAGCAAAATGAACTCCCCACCCGCTTCGAAGGGCGGAGAAAAAACCGGGAGAACGCACGGATGGATGAATATATCAATACAAAAATGACGGCCAACCCGCTGATCGTCTTACGGGAAGAGTTCGACGACTGGGCTATTCTGTTTAATCCGGACACGGGCGACACCTATGCGCTGAATCCGCTGGGGGTCTTCATCTGGAAGCGTTTGGACGGAACTCAAACGGTTTCGGAAATAACAGAGGCGATCAGAACATCAGCCGAGAATGTACCGGACGAGGTCGGAAAAGAGGTTGAAGATTTCCTTCGGGATATCGTAAGGCTGGGCCTTGCCTCCGGGGAGAAGCCATCATCATGACTTTGCCGCTGATGAAAACGCCCCGCTCGGTGGATATAGAAATCACCAATGGGTGCAACCTGCGCTGCACGTACTGCAGCCACTTCACATCGCCCGGTGACGTGGGGAAGGATCTGCCTCTCGACGAATGGCGCCGGTTTTTCGCGGAGCTCAAACGCGCTGCGGTGATGAACGTAACCCTTTCCGGGGGAGAGCCTTTTTACCGAAAGGATCTGAGGGATATTATCGCCTCGATCGTCGAAAACAGGATGCGCTTTTCGATCCTCACGAACGGCACGCTGATCGATCCGGAAATCGCATCATTTCTGGCCGCGACCGGCCGGTGTGATTCGGTTCAGGTCTCGATCGACGGCGCAACCCAAGCCACCCATGACTCGTTTCGGGGAAAAGGCAACTTCGTCAGGGCGCTCAATGGAATCAGGACATTGCAGCAATTCGATGTGCCGGTGGCGGTGCGTGTCACGATACACAGAAAAAACGTTCACGAGCTCGATCAGATCGCGCATCTGCTTCTCGAAGAGATGGGGCTGTCTTCCTTTTCAACGAATGCCGCCTCGTATATGGGTCTTAGCAGAATAAACGTCGCCGAGACGCAACTGACCGTCGCCGAACGTTCGCTGGCGATGGAAACCCTCGTTCGTCTCGCCGAAGAATACCCCAACAGGATCAGCGCGACGGCCGGTCCCCTTGCCGAGGCGACAACGTGGGCGGAAATGAAGGAGGCGAGCCGGGAGGGAAGACCTCCAACGCAGGGCGGGGGATTTCTCACCGGCTGCGGCGGGCCGTTTCAGAACATCGCGGTGCGCGCCGACGGCGCGTATGTTCCGTGCTCGCAGCTGGGGCAGATGGTTTTGGGACGGATCAATCAAGACGATCTCTGCGATATCTGGCAAAACCACAAAGTATTATGGGAATTTCGGAACCGGAGGCTGATCCCCCTTTCCTCGTTCGATTTCTGCAAGGGCTGCCCGTATATCAACTATTGCACCGGAAACTGCCCGGCGCTGGCATACAACCTGACGGGAGAAGTCAACCATCCCAGCCCGGATGCCTGTTTAAGGCTCTTTGAACAGCAGGGGGGCCGCCTGCCCCCAGCAGAGAGATTGCGAGACCTTTAAAAAACGGTGCCCGAAGCGCAAATTTATTGATTTTTCGGCGTCGAAAAAGATCCGATCAGCTTGGAAAGGCGGCGTTTTTAAAAAGGTCTCATTGCTCCATCTGGATTAGGCAACCTGTAATGAATAACGAACCCAACGAAATAAAGCCGTTTTTCCCGCTAGGGGAGCTCTATTTTTACCTGACCGGCGACTGTAACCTGCGCTGCCGTCACTGTTGGATAAAACCGAAATACCTGCTGGCAGGCCGTTCTTCTTCGTATTTAGACAAGACGCTTTTCGCGGAGATCATCGCCCAGGCCGTTGGGCTGGGGCTAAGCGGGGTTAAATTAACCGGGGGCGAGCCACTCTTACATCCCCAGATTGCTGATCTGATCGCAATTGTCCAAAAAGGCGGCCTGCGTCTTACGATCGAGACGAACGGGACGCTCTGCAACCGGGAAATCGCAGAAAAGATCGCGTCGGTCGAAAACGTCTTCGTGTCGGTCAGTATTGACTCGCCGGATCAGGACATCCATGAATGGATCCGCGGGAAAAAGGGGTGCTTTTTCGAGGCGGTGGCCGGCGTTAAAAATCTGGTTCAGTTCGGCGTGCGCCCGCAGATCATCATGACGATCATGCACTCTAACAAGGATCAGCTTGAGCCGCTTGTCCGCCTGGCCGAGTCTCTCGGCGCCGGCTCGGTGAAATTCAACATCCTCCAGCCGACGGCACGGGGCGAGCAGATGTTCGCCGACGGGGAGGCCGTGGACATAGCCGAGCTGATCAAGCTCGGAAAGTGGGTGGACGAAGAGCTGTCAAAAACCACAAAACTGCCGTTATATTACGACGTGCCGCTGGCATTCCGCTCGTTAAAAAGCATGTTCAGCCCGAAGAGCGGCAACGGCTGCCATACCTGCGGGATATTCAGAATACTCGGCGTTCTTGCGGACGGATCCTACGCGCTTTGCGGCATCGGCGAGACCGTGCCTGATTTGATCTTCGGCGATGCGGCGCATGATCCTCTCAAGAATGTATGGGAAAATTCCGCCGTTCTGAACGATATCCGCGCGGGACTTCCGGCAAAACTTAAAGGGGTCTGTTCGGAGTGCCTTTTGAAACACGTCTGCCTCGGCAGTTGCATCGCCCAGAATTATTACAGTAACCGCGACCTCTGGGCGCCGCACTGGTTCTGCCAGGAGGCATACAACCGCGGGCTTTTCCCTGCCTCGCGGCTGAGACGCCCCCCGGAAAATCAACCCCTGCAGGAAAAGGAAAAACAACTGCCCGAAGCGAAGAATTCCGGCTATCCGTAAAGTTCCTTGACCTTTGCCCTGTCGATCGACCCGTCCTCTTTCTTCGGCAGGGATTCTACAAAGGCAACATAATTCGGCTTTTTGTAACGGGCGATCCGGGAGGCGACAAAATCGATCAATTCTTTGTCGGTCAGTTGTGCCCCCGGCTTTAAAACACAGACCGCCTTGATCCCCTCTCCGAATTTCGGATCGGGGACGCCGATGACCGAAACCTCCGAAACATTCGGGTTTTCAAGGATGACCTTTTCGACCTCGATCGGGTAAACATTCTCCCCGCCCGGCTTGATCAGTTCTTTTTCCGCCTTCCGGCCGGCAAACCAGAGGAACCCCTCTTCGTCGCGCCGCCCCATATCGCCGGTATGGTGCCAGCCTTCGCGGAACGTCTGTTTTGTCAGCTCTTCCTCGCCCCAGTACCCCAAAAAGACGAGCGGCCCGCGAACCAGTATCTCTCCGGGCTTGCCTGTCTCAACAGGGCGGTCGAATTCGTCGGCAATCATCAGATCGGAAAGCAGCCCCGGCCTGCCGGCAGATCCCGGCTTTTCCCGATTCCTGCACGTACAGGTAATCCCCATTGTCTCCGTCTGACCGTAGATCAGCCAGAAATCGCCGTATCCGAGATCCTCGAACCGCTTGATCGTCTCCGGACGTTCGAGACCGTAGACACGCTTCAGCGTCGAAAGGCTGCAGTGACCAGCATCCTTTGCGTCAAGGATCTGCGCAAGGATCGGGGGAAAATCGCCGATCAGCGTGACCTTTTCTCTGTCGATTATCTTGCCGGATTCTACGGCGTCAAACTTCTCGATAATGATATTAAGCCCGCCTGCATGCATCACTGTAAAGGCAGCAATCAGCCCGCCGATATGGAAAAGCGGGAGGATATTCAGATAAACCTCGTTTTCGGAGAGGCCAATCATCGCCATGGACTGAAGCCCGCCGTAAATCATGTTGCTATGGCTCAGAACCGCGCCTCGCGGCTTTCCCAAAACAGCGGCGGTGTGGATAATGACAAACGGATCATCGCCGTTTACATCCGCGGGCAAAACCGGCTGACTGCCGTAAAGATCCGCAAAAGGCTCAAAACCATTGCCGCCCGCAGTCATGCTGACCCAGTTGCGCACACCGGGGAATCCTTTCTTCAACGCGTTCATCGTCCCTTCGTAATCCGGGTCGACAAAAGCGGCAACAGGCGACGTGTTTGCAAGATTGTAGCCGATCTCGTCATGCGAGAGGCGGAAATTGATCGGGACGAGAATCGCCCCGGATGACGCGGCGGCACCCGCCAGAACGATCATCTCCGGACAGTTCTTGCTTAAAACCGCGACCCGGTCGCCCTTCTTGATGCCGGCCTTTGCAAACCAGCCGGCCGCTCTATTCACCTGGTCGAAAAGCTCACCGAACGTTATCTTGTCATCCTTGAACTTGATCGCCGTTTTGTCCCTGAACAAAACGGCATTCCTTTGAAAAACATCGTAAACGGTAAAACTGCGCATTCCCATTTTTATGCTCCTTTGTCTTTTATGTGAGCCAACGTTTCCGCCTTTTATAATGCTTGACATCGCGGTAGCTCTTCTTTCCGACCTCGGTCAGGCCGAGATAGAATTCCTGGACATCGGCGTTCTGTTCGAGTTTTGACGCCTCGTCATCAAGAACGATCCTACCGTTTTCCATAACATAACCATGGTCGGCGATCGAAAGGGCGAGCCGCGCGTTCTGCTCGACCAGAACTATCGTTACACCCTCTTGTTTGTTAATCCGCTGTATTATCTCAAATATTTCAGCAACAAGCAGAGGAGAAAGGCCCATCGAGGGCTCATCCAGCAGCATCAACCTCGGAGACGCCATCAAACCTCTTCCGATGACGAGCATCTGCTGTTCCCCGCCGCTTATGTAGCCGGCCAGCGTGCCTTTCCGTTGAGCGAGGCGGGGAAAATAATGATAAACCTTCTCGATATCCTCCCTCATTTTCTTTGTGTTTTTATTGATATGTCCGCCAACGACGAGGTTCTCTTCGACCGTGAGATCCCCGAAGACACGTCTTCCCTCCATCACCTGAAAGATCCCCTTGCGGACGATTTTCTCCGGGGAAGTTCGGTCTATCCTCTCGCCGTTGAACTGGATGTAGCCATCGGTGACCTTCCCGTCCTCGGAGGAAAGAAGCCCTGAAATGGCCTTCAACGTCGTTGTCTTGCCGGCACCATTGTTTCCCAGGATAGTGACAATCTGCCCCTCATAGGCCTTAAGCGACATCCCTTTAAGGACCAGAATGACATTATGGTAGATAACCTCGATGTTGTTGACCAGCAATAACGGCTCCACCTATGCACCCAATCTCGAAAGAGTCAGATCCGCCTGCCCGAGATACGCCTTGATGACATGTTCGTCCCGGCGCACCTGATCAGGTTTTCCCTCGGCGATCTTTTCCCCGAAATCGAGCACGCAGACCCGGTCCGAAATATCCATGACCACACCCATATCATGCTCGATCAGAATGATCGTCACCCCCCACTCCTCGTTGATATCAAGGATAAAACGAACAATGTCCTCCGTCTCCTCAAGGTTCATGCCCGCCGCCGGTTCGTCGAGAAGCAGTATTTTTGGTTTCATCGCGAGCGCGCGTCCCAGCTCAACCCTTTTTTGCATACCAAACGGCAACGTATGAACGATGCTTTTCCGGATGTGCTCGATCTCAAGAAAATCAATGATCTTTTCCTCTATTTCCTCACGAAGCTCGATCTCCTCCCGGCGGGTCTTGCCGTAGTAAATACCACCGGACAAAAAGCCAGATTTGAGATGGATGTGGCGGCCCAGTTTGATATTGTCCAGAACCGTCATGTACTTGAAGAGCTCGACATTCTGAAAGGTTCTGGCTATCCCCAGCGTCGATATCTTATGCGGCTTGTATTTCAGAAGATCATGACCTTCAAAGAGAATTTTCCCTTTACTAGGCGTGTAAAAACGGTTGATACAGTTCAGAAGGCTGGTTTTTCCAGCCCCGTTCGGCCCGATGATGGAAAAGATTTCTCCCTTTCTGACGCTCGCACTGACACCGTTGAGCGCCTTCAGACCCCCAAAGTCCAGGTGTATGTCTTCTATCAGAAGCTGAATGTCCTCTTTTGCGGAATCACTCATCACTTAACTCTCAACATCCTCTATTCTGACTTTGGTCTTCATCTGAAATTCCTTACCGTCACGGTAACGGATATTCGACACCACTTCGAGTTCGTTTTTGTCCTGATAAAGCGCAACGATCAGATCCTTGTATTTTTCCGCGACAAAACCCCGCCTGACCTTACGGGTTCTTGTCAATTCTTCATCGTCGGCGTCAAGCTCTTTGTATAACAGCACAAACCTCTTTACCTGGGCGACCTTCGGCAGTGTCTGATTGATCTTTTTTATCTCCCCGTTGATAAGTTCATAAACCCGCTCCTTCTGGGAAAGATCGGTGAAGGTCGTGTAGGGGAGCTGGTTGTTTTCCGCCCACTTGCCGACATTTTTCATATCGATGCTGATCATTGCCGCGATGAACGGCTTTTCCTGGCCGATGACAATGGCATCGATGATATAAGGGCTGAATTTAAGCTTGTTCTCGATAAGCTGGGGAGAAAATTTGCTGCCGTCGGCCAGCTTCATAACATCCCCCATCCTGTCGACGATGATAACCTGGCCGTCGTCATCGATGATTGCCGCATCACCGGTATGAAACCATCCGTCCTCCAGGGCCTTCTTCGTCGCTTCGGGATTCTTGTAATACCCTATAAAATTCGTAGCCCCTTTGAACAGCATCTCTCCGTCGTCGGTTACCTTCACCTCAAGACCCGGAAGGGGCTTCCCGACCGTATCGAGACGGATTTCATCCGTGCGGTGGATAATGACGCCGCCCGAGAGTTCGGTCATGCCATAAGCCTGTTTGATGTTGACGTCCAGAGCCTGGAACATCTTGAATATCTCCGGGCCGAGGGGGGCGCCGCCGGTGTAAACATGGCGGACCCTGGCAAGCCCGAGGTAGTTCTTCAGCGACCTGAACAGCAGCCAGTACCCCAGCCAATTCAGAAAGCTTAGATAGGCCGGCGGTTTTTTCTTGCCCAGTCTGAAATCAATAACGCGGTAGCCTACCGACAGAAAGAATTCATAGGCCTTTCGTTTTATCCATGCGGCGTCCTGGATTTTCACCTGCACATCGGAGCACATCTTCTCCCAGATCCGCGGCGGCGCCAGCATGATATCCGGCGCAATCTCGCGCATGTCCTGCTGGGTCGTCTCGACCTTCTCCGGGAAATTGACCGTAAACCCACTGACCAGGCTCCAGTAGATCGCGTAATGCTGTTCCCCTATCCAGGGAATAGGCAAAAAGGAAACATAATTGTCCGTCTCTTTTGCTTTATCGACCTCATCGAGCAATATACCCGCACTAACCATATTCCGATGGGTGATCATGCTCCCCTTCGGCAGACCGGTTGTACCGGATGTATAACCAATCCAGCCCACATCCTCGGCGGAAAGGCTGTCAATCATTCTATCAAATAGGTTGGGTTCTTTTTCCGCCAAGGACATTCCGAGACCCTGGACATCTTTAAAAAAAATTAAAAGGGGATCATCGTAGTTTCTCATCCCTTTCGGATCATCCACGATCAACTTTCTTATGCCGGGACACCTGTCCTTTATCGTGAGAATTTTATCGGCCTGCTCCTGATCTCCTGCCACTACTAACGTCGAATCGGAGTGATTGATGATGTATTCAACCTGTTCCAGATGGCTGTCCGGATATATCCCGACAGCCGCACCACCGAGGGATTGCGCCGCCAGCTCCGAATAAAACCATTCGGGCCGGTTGTCGCCGATAACGGAAAGCTTATCGCCCTTCTTAAAACCGAGCTGGTACAGACCCAGGGCGAAATACTTCACATTATCCCAATACCTCTGCCAGGTGACCGTTTGCCAGATCCCAAATTCTTTTTCCCGGAGGGCAACTTTCCTGTCTCCGAACCGAAGGGCATTCTTTTTCAGTAATAGAGGAAGGGTTACATTTTCCACGGAGCGTTTCTGATCCTGCTTTGTATTTTTGGATATACCTCCTTCCCGTCTCATCACACGAGGAAGGAAGGAGGTAAGGATTTAGTCTTCGATTACGATCCAGTCCGATATCGGGTCGAACTGCCTCGTCTTTGCATTCCCCCGATAAATCCTGCCTACCGGAACGCTGTTATTGACGATTGTTACCGGCGGCATCAACCCGCCGACATCATAGTTCTTTATCGACTGAAACGCCTTCACAAGATTTTCCGGCTTGTTGAACCCGCCCTTCATCTTGTCCGCGCGTTTGAAACTCTCCACGAAAAGGGTCGTGGACATATAAACCTGCATATAGGATTGAGACCTGTACTGGATTTTGGGATACTTCTTTTTCGTCCACTCCTGTATCTTTTTGATCTCGGGGAACTCGCTCTGATAGAAGAACGAGTATGCTGAAACCCCTCTGTACTCCGCAGCCAGCGGCCCCAGTTCATTCAAAAGCTGCTGCTCGGTTGTCCAGAACGTGCCCATAAATTTGATATTCAGGCCATAATCCTTGCTCAGCTTTACAACCGCCGTCACAGGATTGCTGACAAAACCATGGAATATGCAGTACTCAGCCTTCTTGGCCTTCATATCAAGAACCTGTGTGGTCAGATCGACGCCTCCGACCTTGGAGATCTCTTCGGCAACAAAGTGCAATCCCAATTTTTTGCACATCTCCTTGCCGGCAGCTATCGGCTCCCTGCCAAACTCGGTATCGCTGTAAAAGAACGCCACATTCGCGCCTGGTTTTTCCTTGGCAATATACTTCAAAAGAACGCCAAACTGGTCAACATATCGAGGCCCAGGGAGGAAAAGATAGGGATTCTCCTTTGGATTGGCCGCCTCCTGGGCAAAGGTATAAGCGGAGTACAGGGTTTTATATCTGCTTTTGATCTCCGGGCCGAGCGCCTTTGTCATGCCGGTGCTCTGGCCGAACATAATCTGGGGTTTGTACTGGGCGTAAAGTCTCTTAAACGCGGCAATCCCGACATCGTCTTTATATTCACCATCAGCCCAATAGTACTGAATCTTTTTACCGTTTATACCGCCCGCTTCATTGGTCATGTCAACCACATCCTGCATCGCCGCGGCTCCTTCTATTCCCGCGAACGCGAAACGGCCCGTATAGGGATGAATGGCGCATATGGTCGGCAACTGCTCAGCTATCGCAATGCCCAGCATGCCACAAAACATAATTACACTTAGAACGAAAAAAACCGTCTTCTTCATGACTGTCTCCCTCCTTTAAATCAAAAAACTGCAAGTTCTGTTTTTATTTTTATTACAGAGCGGTAGATTCACCTCCTTTCTTCTCAATAAGAGAAAGGCCATAAAATAAAGAACTTTTTTATCCTGTTCCAGATCTCTACCAGACCGTGCGGTTCAAAGACAAGAAAACCCACAATCAAAAAACCGAATACAACCTCTTTGAATGGTATGATCAGATTTTCCCACCCCGGGGCCATTTCTTTCACTATATCGGACAAAACGCTAAGCGTCTCCGGAACCAGTGTCATGAATATGGCGCCGAATATCGAACCTAACACGCTTCCCAACCCCCCGACGATGATCATCGCCAGATACTCGATGGAGAGCAGAAAGGGAAAGTGTTCCGGTGTAACAACCTTCAGGAAGCTGACCCACAGGGCCCCTGCGACGCCAGCGTAAAAGGAGCTTATCGCAAAGGAACTCAATTTGTAGCGAAAAAGATTGATCCCCATAATTTCCGCGGCGAGGTCGCGATCACGTATGGCCATAAAGGCCCTGCCCATCTTGGAACGAACCAGATTTCTTGCATATCCCACTGCCAGTATTACAGAAACAAGGGTAATCCAATAAAATTTCCGTTCCGTGTCAAATTTAAAATCCCCGATGGACGGAGGAGGGATATGGATCCCGGTTATGCCGTTGGTCATGGATTCCCAGTGAACAAAAATGAACCCAAAGATAAACTGTGAGGCCAACGTCGCTATGCACAGGTAGAGACCCTTGACCCTCAGCGACGGAAGGCCTATCAAAAAACCTGCCAGCGCTGAAACCAATCCTGCCAGCGGAACCGAAAGCCAGAAAGAGAACCCGCAGCGGGTGATCAGAATAGCGGATGCATACGCGCCAACGCCCAAAAAGGCGGCATGCCCGAGCGAAATCTGGCCGGTGAATCCCGTCAGGAGATTCAAGCCAACCGCGCCGATCACGGCAAAACCGATCAGGTTGGCAATGTAAAGCATATGGATGTTGGCCGCAAACGGAAACAGAACCAGAAAAACAAAAAAAAGACCGAGCCAGAACTTCACAAAAACAGATTGAAAGATGGCCTCATCCTTGATGTAGTCCTCTTTGAAATCCCCGGAACGCATAAATGGTAACTTAAACCCTCTCTATCGTAACCTTGCCGAAAAGCCCGTAAGGACGAATCAAAATGATAAGAAGGAGAATAATGAAAGGAGCTATCTCTTTGGATCCGCCTCCTACCAGCGGATCAAGATAAAAACCTGTAAGATTCTCCAGAACACCCACAATAAAACCCCCTAAAATAGCCCCCCCTATACTGTCCAGACCGCCAAGGATGACAACGGCAAGAACGGCCAGGGCCGCATCTCCCATATAAACGTTAAGGCCGCTTAAATTGCCGATCACAACGCCGCTGATAACGGCGGCTATTGCGCCAAAACTCCACGACAACGCAAAAACCCTCCTTACGCTCACGCCCATCGAAAGGGCCGCCTGCTGATCGAATGCGACCGCCCTCATCGCGACCCCTGTACGGGAAAATTTGAAGAAGAGAATAAAAATCGCCGTCGTAACCATCGCAAAAATAAACCCCCACAGAAGTCCTGAAGGAACCACGGCGAACCCAAGATTGAGAGGCTCGGGAGGGAATATCGGCGGGTAAGCTCTGTAAATCGGTCCCCAGATCATCGTCATAATCCCCTCAAGGATCAGACCCAACCCGATCGTAACCATGACGACCGAAATAACGGGCTCCCCGATCATGGGTCTTAGAATCAGAGGCTCTATGACAAACCCGAGGACGACTGCAAAAAGAATGGTCACAAAAAGGGCTAGGTAAAACGGAGAGTTAAAGTTGACAAGGGCGGCAAAGCATATATATGCCCCGAGCGCCAGGAATTGACCCATCGCGAGATTGAGAATGCTGGTGGCCTTGTAAATAAGCACAAACCCGAGCGCAAGGAGCCCATAGATTCCGCCGGTGGCAATACCCACTACTATGATTTGAATCAAAACAGAAATATCCATCTATTCAGTTCCACGGAGAGACCTTTGCAAAACGCCGCCTTCGTGCTCATAAATCTTTTTCGACCCCGCGACGTCTCGCGGCGGCTTCAAAGGCTAAACGCTCTCTATAGTTCGCGTTCTTTACGCCTTTAAAGCCTTGGTGCGACGGCGGGGTACCCCGAAAAATCTTTGAAATCGCGCTTCAGGCACCGTTTT
>DYLD01000292.1 GCA_020722315.1 Syntrophus aciditrophicus | reverse complement strand
CGAGAAGTGGACGCTGGAGTCCTGCCTTGTGAAGATGGGAGAGAAAATTCCTGCGGAAATAGTTGAAGGTTATCTACGGTCAACAGGGAGACTTCCGTTCACGATCCGCGTCGAGGCTTCGCCGCAGGTCAAGGGGTATTTTCTTGAGCACTCCGGGGAGGTTGTGGAGGGTGCGAAGAGATATGCGGAGATGAAGGGTTTGAAGTGGTAGCAATCTAGTTCCGGGGCGATGTGTCTCCTGCCCTTTTGGCCAGTGTTGTCCCGAGCTGGTGGAACGAAATCGGGGCGCAACCAAAACAAAAAGGAGTGACATGGAAAACAAAAATGCAAAGGCTGTTGTTGAGGCGATGAACGACCGCTCCCATCATCCGTTCAGTCCGAGCCAGCTTGAAGCAATAGAGCTGTGCCCCGGAAGGTTTTCTTTGTGCCGCGATCTGCCGGAGCGTGCGGGTGACGCGGCTGTGGAGGGGACGCGGCTCCATGCGGCGATGGCAATGGTTTTACTTGACCCAAATAGCGCATGGGACGAGGGGTTGAATCAAGATCAGAAGTCTTTGATTGATATTTGTGAGTCATTCGTTGCAGAGATATTGCGCTCTGGAAGCGGGATGAGCTACTACGTAGAGGAGAAGCTCCGTCTCATGCAGGATGGGGCGGTGCTTACGGAGGGGACTCCGGACTTGTATATCCTTGACGAGGAGCACAGGGAGGCCACCGTGATAGACTACAAGTTCGGGTGGGGTGAGATCGAGGATGCCGCTAATAACCTCCAAATGGCCGCGCTGGCGGCAATGGTTTGGCAGACCTATCCGAGCGTAGTTCGAGTCCGGAGTATTTTACTCCAACCTAGGCTTCATGGCAAGAGCGAGCATATTTTCGAGGGAGAGGGCGTGTTTTTAAACATCATCGGGCAGATAGGAAAAATTATTGACCGAGCATCCGCGCCCGATGCACCTAGGATTCCGGGGAAAAAGCAATGCCGTTATTGCCGGGGAATGCTACAGTGCCCTGAAGCTGTAGCAGCCGGTTTATCTACGAACATGCTAACGCTTCCGCCGAAGCCGTCCTGCGATCTTGCGCTGGCTATGCCGGATTTGCTAGATCGGGTTGAATTGTGTGAAGTCCTCTGTAAAGAAATTCGAGATAGGGCGCATCAGCTTATCTCGAATGGGTATGTTATCCCCGGATGGGGACTACGCCCCGGTAACAAGGTGCGTAAGGGGCAGGACATTAACCTGCTCTACAGCATAATGAGCGAGCTTGGATGCACCCCCGAAGAATTTGTTAATGTTTGTTCCGTAAAAATCGGCGAGTGTGAAGCTATGGGCGTGGAAAAAATGGTTGCCCGAGCGAAGTCGGCGGGGCAGGATATGACAAAGCGGCAGGCCGCGGAAATACTGTCGCAGAGGATGATCGAGTCCGGGGCGGTTGTTTTAGAACAGCAGAAGGATCGGTTGGTGAAGAAAAAAACACAGTAAAACAAGGAGTTTTTATGAACAAGGAATATGAAAAAGAGTTCATTGCAGGAAGGTTTCACGAATTTAAACCTGGGGCAATCAGTGTATGGATCATGCCTAGCGACGCAAAAAAGGTTGTCAGACAGGATGGCTCGATAGCTTTCACTATTATGAAGAAGAAAAACTTGAGCGCAAAAAATTCACATTTTGGTTATGTATCGAAGGTAAAACAAGGGGGGCAGGTCGCCGATAACCAGAACCAGGAGCGGCAATATCCTCCCCCAGCAGATACCCCCCAATGCCAGAACTGGGCTGGAGACGTGGACGACGAAGGAAATATACCATTCTAACCAAAAAAAAAAGGAGACGCAAAATGCACAAAAACAGCCTGAGAGCCTA
>DYLD01000291.1 GCA_020722315.1 Syntrophus aciditrophicus | reverse complement strand
AAACCACGCCCCTCGCGTGAGGGGCGACACTTAAACTAACTCAAATAAAAAAAACACAAAAAAGGAGATTGAATATGAAGGCAACACTCACAGATGGGAGAGTGGTAACCCTGCTGGAATCGGACTTCAACCAGGCGGGACAAATCTATCTTCAGCATCTCGTCAGTAGGGGTATAGCCCCGGACAAGGAGCAAATGTGTAAACTCCTGGGAGCCGCCCCATGCGACATCCATTATGGCATGGTGAACCCGGTAGTCCAAATCATCGAGGAAGAAGATCAGCAAAGAGAAGAAGACCAAGGGGTGAAAATGTGATCATAGGCTACGCACGAGTAAGCACGACCGACCAGAGGACGGACATGCAGGTGGACGCCCTCGAAAAAGCCGGATGCACCAAGATTTTCCAAGAAAAACTCTCCGGACGCAAGGACGACAGGCCGGAGCTCGGAAAATGCCTCTCCTTCGCAAGAGAGGGCGACACCCTCGTCGTATGGAAACTCGACCGGCTGGGAAGAAGCCTGGCTCATCTCGTCCAGACCGTCAAAGACCTCGGAGAGCGCGGAATCATGTTCAAGTCCCTCAAGGAGAGCATAGACACCTCCACGGCCGCAGGGAAACTCGTGTTTCATATATTCGCCGCCCTCGCCGAGTTCGAGTGCGAAATCATAAGGGAAAGAACAAAATCCGGACTCAAGGCCGCAGAAAACAGAGGTGCCGTCATCGGAAGACCACGCAAAATCAAAAGCCCACAGGAGGCGCAGACGTTCGCCAGACTATGCGAAGAGGGAGCCACGGCAAGAACAATTCGGGAAGCGCTTGGAATAAGCGACACCACATATCACAGAATGAAAAAGGAATTTAAATCCAGGGGGATAAAAGGGCTTCTGGGAGATAAAAAACCAACAAAAAAGGAGAAGGTTGCATGAAGAACATGGTAGCACGCCCGGAACCCAGATTCGTCTCACGAAATCGGAATAGGAATAATGCGAAGGTGACACCATGAAAATCTCCGGCAACAGGGCAAGCACAGAAATATGGGCGGGAACACGAACCGGCACGACGAAGACGCTAATCGCCTCGGCTGAAATGGACCGCTGCGGAAGATTCTCCTTCTCGGTCGCAACAAAAGACAAGGACGGCGAACACACGTCCGTCGTCCATGACCCGAGAGAGCAGGTCGAACTCAACAAGGACCTGGCCGGCTTCGCCAAAGAAGACGGAGAACTCAAGGAATCGGAAACCGCACGCATGGTCGCCGCCGCACTGGCCGAGCTGAAGAACCAGCTCGGACTCAAAAGGGAAAATATTCTCAACTCCTGCCCAATACTCAAAATCAACGCGGCGGGATTCATAAGATTCCTGGCCGGCGCGGAGTTTTTTCTTCCAGTCAACGGAAAGCCCGCGAAAACCGTGTTCATGTCAAGGATTGACTTCGGAAAAGAACTCGCCTGGAAACCCCTCGCAAGAATCCACTGCGAGGACGCAATCGAAATGACCGGATCAGGACCGGGCTCGGGGGCGCAAGCCCCCATCTCCATACCACCGGGAGAATATGAAATCTATGAAGGTGACGAGTCGCAAATAGGTATAACTCAAATAAAAGGAGAACGGACATGATAGAGAAAAAAGTGGCAGAAGCCCTCCAGAAAATGAAACTCTCGGAGGTCAAGGAAAGAATGGAGACAATAGCAAAGGCCCTCGAAAAAGGCCAGATACTCTGCTTCGCCTGCCTCGCGGATTGCTCAAATGACTTTCACGCCGTCCAGATAGACAAGGGCAAAAAGGCCGCCCTCTGCCCCGACTGCTACAAGGTGCTCGGAAGACAGATAAACCTGATGGATAAATGATTAAACGGATGTGACTTATGA
>DYLD01000290.1 GCA_020722315.1 Syntrophus aciditrophicus | reverse complement strand
GGCGGTCAACCGGACCTGCGCGAAAAGCCGCGCAGGCCGGTTACCTCTACGTTAGACATTTCCATCAATAAGGAGCTATTCCATGAGCAACGAAGATGACATTCAACAAATAACAGCAGAAGTTGCAGGTCGCGTCGCTACGTTTGCAATGCTTTCTTCGAACTCATACCACAAAGATGATCGTGTTAGATTTGAGGTTGAGAGACTGGGGTGGATTCAAGTTGATTGGGATGGCAATCCTACGAATGAGCCAACAAAAAAGCATCCCTTATCTGGGCTAGCGTATGACATATTTGAAAAACAGGGATCAAACGAAGTTGTGTTTGCCTTTCGAGGCACAGACAGCAAGACCGACTATCTAACGGCAAACCTAGCTGTTCCGCCTTTCAACTTTCAGTATCGCCAAGCTCGGAAGGAGTTTGGTCGATACCTAAGTCAACACAGCCACAAAAATGCAGTTGTGACAGGTCATTCCTTAGGAGGAGGGTTGGCGCTAAGCGTATCGGTTCATCACGGTGTAGCCGCAATAACATTCGATCCATCGCCAAGGATATTCGATGGTATTGGCGATCTACATGAACCAGCGGAACGCGTGATTGTATATGAGGATGGGGAAATTCTTCAGGTATTTCGAAAGCATTGGAAGAAAGTATCTGAGGTTGTCCAGCAAAAAGACATCTACCGTTGCTCCTTCAATTTCGCAGGGAGTCAACATAGGTCGGATTATTTGGCTCTTGGCCTCCTCAAGCTTGGCGCAGCCGTCAATCCAGCCCTCAAAGCTGTTTTAGATTCCCTTCCGCCAGGCACAAATGTCTAACATGGCGCTCAAGCCGACCCGCTTCCGCTACGCTCCAGCGGTCGGCTTAGCTTTACGTTAGCCAGACGGGGAGGTCCAACCTGATGATCTTCATAAGCCACAACGAAACCGACGCTCCGCTCGCACAAGCGTTGGTCGAGTTCCTGCGCGACTCCCTGGATGTTCCGCCGGCGAAGATTCGGTGTACTTCGGTCCCCGGATTTCAGCTGCCATTTGGGAAAACGATCTCTGGCCAGCTTAAGAGTGACATCGGTGCCAGCAACGCCGTCCTCGTGCTCATAACTCGGGCGAGTCTCCAATCGCGGTGGGTGGTCTTTGAACTTGGGGCTGCATGGGCTCTCGGAAAGGTAATAGTGCCAATATTGGGCCCAGGGCTTTCGCAAAGTGACCTGCCCGGCCCCATGGCCGAATACCCAGTTGTCAGAAGCGATGATCCCAACGCGACGGCGAGACTTCGCGATGCTGTAGCCCAGATTGCTCAGGAACTGGCCTTTGCGGAGAGGGGTGGTGGCGGACCACAGAACCGGCTTGAATCGTTCATAGGAGCGTTGCGCAAATGGTCGCCTGTTGTTCCCCCGGAAACCGCGAATGCAGTGGCCTTTCAACTGAGTTGGCTGCTGACACTATTGCTGATGAAACAGACGCCCAATTCGTCGGCAGTTGAGGCGCAAATTGAGGCGTACGCCGCGGAACTTGATGTCGTACTCCCTCCGACGTGGCGCCACGACCTTCAGGCAAGCAACTCTGGGAAAGCATTCAACGGCTTGCTGGGCACGCTCGGCGGCCAACTCGTTGCCAACAAACCCAAATTGACGCCGTATTTCGAGGCAGGCTTAAACCTTATTATGGCGGCCTCAAAGTCGGACAGGGCCGCCTTGGCGGCCATTGCGACCAAACTCGATCTCCCGACGCAACTTCGTGAGCCGGGGGAGGATGCGCTCGCTTGGTTGAACCGTGTCCACGACCATTTTGAAACGGTGCTAAGGGAGCGAACTGGCTAACAACCGGTTGCAGCGGACGGCGCTCCGCGCCGCCGCTGAACCGGAGCGTTAG
>DYLD01000289.1 GCA_020722315.1 Syntrophus aciditrophicus | reverse complement strand
GTGGAATTATCTGCAAAGGCGTTGGATGTTTTATCGAAACATCCACAGACGCTGAAATTTCCAGTACAATGGCATAGAATAAAAGCAGGATACACCCCTTATCAGCGATGGCCCTCTTTTTGGCAAGAGGAATGAAAAATGGCCAAAGGTTCGAAAACAACCCAGTTTGGAACAACTTCGAGAATCAATCACGACTCTTCGGATTATTACAATTCCAAACTTTATTCTGAATTATCCGACAACGGCCACAATGGGAACGGCTCCAAGCCTGTTGCGGATAACCCTTTCCCTGTTGAATACGAAAACAAAATCATTTTGGGAACTTCCGAGAATATGAAGGAAATTCCCGATAACTCCTTGCATTTAATGGTCACGTCGCCACCTTACAATGTTTCAAAAGAATACGATGAAGATTTGTCCCTGAAAGAATATCTGAAACTTCTCAGGAATGTTTTTACCGAAACCTATCGCGTGCTTGTTTATGGCGGTCGAGCGTGTGTAAATGTCGCCAACTTGGGACGTAAGCCATACATCCCGCTATCCGATTACGTCTCCCACATGATGATTGATATCGGCTTCAAGATGCGCGGAGAGATCATCTGGGCGAAAGGCGCGGGCGCGGGCGTTTCCATGGCTTGGGGCAGTTGGCAGTCTGCGTCGAATCCTGTTTTGCGCGATACACACGAGTATATTCTTGTCTTCTCAAAAGGCGCATACGATCGTAAAAAAGGAGAGCGAGAAAACACAATCACCAAAGAGCAATTCATGGAATGGACAAAATCGGTCTGGACGATGAATCCTGAATCGGCAAAGAAGGTCAAGCACCCTGCGCCGTTTCCTGTCGAATTGCCCTATCGCCTGACACAACTTTACACATTCAAAGGCGATATTGTCCTTGACCCGTTCATGGGAAGCGGATCAACAGCTATCGCGGCGTTGAAATCCGAAAGAAAGTATGTGGGCTATGACATTGACCCTGAGTACATCAGGATTGCCGAAGAACGAATAGAATCGTTCAAACAGCAAGTGGTTTTGAGCCTCTGAAAACAACATTCGCCCTCACCCCATCCCTCTCCCGATTACAGGAGAGGAGACAACACAACCTCAGCGAGGGATACCATAACCGCTCCCAGCGTTTTCATCAGTACCAGCCAGGTCCCCGCTGACCAATTCATCCCCGCGGCATTGACCTGCTTCGGCGACCCCGACCCGACCGCAAGGCTCGCCGTGGGAGGATGGCGAGCGGCTGGCAATGGAGGGTAAATCAAGCGGTGAGGGTGTAAAATATACGTGAAACGAGAAAGGCAGACAAAATGAAATTTACAGTCGAATATGAACAGGAAGAGGATGGCCGCTGGCTGGCAGAAATAAAAGAGTTGCCTGGCGTTCTGACTTATGGCAAAGACCCCGATGACGCGGTGGCGCGCGCGCAGGCTCTGGCTTTACGCGTTGTAGCCGACAAACTCGAAAACGGGGAAAATGTTCCCGCTTTGATGTTCTCCTTTTCCATAGTATGAGCGATTGGAAAGCCGTCAAAGCCAGAAAATTATTGACCGCCTTGGAGCGGATTGGCTGGCGCGTCAAACGACAGACTGGCTCGCACAAAATTTTGGAGAGACCAGGCTGGTCTGACGTTGTCTTTGCATTTCACAATAACGAAGAAATTGGACCGCGAATGTTGGCGAGGGTAGCCAAAGTGACGGGGTTGAAGCCAGAAGATTTGTGAACCATCCAGACCCAAGCGAGGGACACCATGACCGCTCCCACCGTCTTCATCAGTACCAGCCAGGTCTCCGCTGACCAATTCATCGCCGCGGCGTTGACCTGGTTCGGCGACCCCGACCCGACCGCAAGGCTCGCCATGCAATTTGTTT
>DYLD01000288.1 GCA_020722315.1 Syntrophus aciditrophicus | reverse complement strand
GCTGCTTGAGTTCAAGGGCATCAAGGAAAAGAAGCTAGCCAAGATAAAGGCTTCCTGGGACAAACAGAAGGAGCTTCGGGAACTTGCGGCCTATCTTGTCCCTTTCGGTATTTCGACAAACCTGATGATTAGGATCTATAATTTTTACGGCAACGACAGCATCCGGAAGGTGAAGGAAAACCCCTATTGTCTTACCGAAGTCCGCGGCATCGGCTTCAAGACCGCCGATGAAATCGCCCAGAAACTTGGACTCCCCTTTTCTTCCCCTTTCCGGGTGCAGGCGGCCCTGCGGCACGTCCTAGTAAATGCCGCCGAAGAACAGGGACATACCAGATTGCCGGTTTCAATGTTATATGACATTATCCATGAACTCCTCGACACCGAAACAGACAAAATCCAGGACGGCGACATCAGCCAGGGATTGGATGCCCTGACCGGCATCGGCGAAACCGTCATTGAAAGGGATTATGTCTCCCTTTCTTCCTATAACTACATGGAGCGATGGCTGCTGTCCTTCTTTAGAGACCGGTCGCTGGGACAGGGCAAATCCATCCTGCCTCCGGAGGCCGCCAAGGCGTATGTCGAGAAAATCCAGAATGTCATGAAGGTCCAATTCTCAGAGGAACAGCGGGAAATTATACTGCGCATCGCTACGGGGACAAACCTTGTCTACGCCCTGGCCGGATACGCCGGAACGGGAAAATCCACGATTTCAAAAGTGATCCTCGATATGCTCGCGGAATACTTCTGTGACCGTAGAGATATTGTCTGTTGCGCCTTTACCGGAATGGCGTCGGCAAGAATTAGAAAACTGACCGGCTATCCGTCTTATACGATCCATACCCTTCTTAGGTACAGCGGAGAAAACAATTTCGAGTACAACAAGGACAACCCCTTGCCCTATCGCGTTGTTCTTTTGGACGAGGCAAGCATGGTAAATCTTCCGCTCTTTTACCGCCTCTGTCAGGCGCTCAGAAAAGACGCCCTCTTCATTGTCGTGGGGGATCCGGCGCAGCTTCCCCCCATCGGGGCGGGTTATGTCTTTGGCGATATTCTGACAAAGGACTTTCTTAGTCAGACCACCCTCAAGACGATCTTCCGCCAGAGCGAGGATTCCGTTTTAGTCCACTTCGCAAATATCATCCGGCAGGGCAAAATCCCCAAAGCCTATGACGGCCGTTACAATGATTTTCTTTTTATTTCACAGGACATTCCCGACTATTTCATGCTTAGAAAAAAGTTGCCCGAAGCTGAAATGAAACAGAAGCGCGACGAAAACAACGAAAAGATCAGAGACAGGCTCCTATCGCTCGCCAAAGAGCTGAAAACCCGCCTGAAACATCCGACATGGGATTTTCAGGCACTGACCCCGATGAAGCGCGGAATACTGGGGACCGAGGCGTTGAATCCCGTCTTGCAGGACATATTCAACCCCGACCCAAGATTCGAGGTGCAGGCGGCGGGTATAAGGATTCGGCAAAAGGATAAGGTCGTGCATCTCCAAAACAGGGATATGGAAGCCGTTACCTATACCCCGGCGACTCTACAAAACGTCAATATGGTCCATTTCGGCAGGCAGCGCGTCTTCAACGGCTCCGTCGGGATCGTGGCGAGGATTGACCACGAGGAGGAGCTTTTCTACGTCCTCTATCCGGGAGACCTTTTGGTAAAGTACGAGTTTGACCACATCAGGGACCTGATTGATCTGGCCTACTGTCTGACCGTCCACAAAGCACAGGGAAGCCAATACAGCTATGTTGCAATTCCCCTGAGCAACAGCCAGTTTATGATGCTCAACAATAAGTGGTTCTATACGGCCATTACCCGGGCGGAGAAGGCGGTTATTCTCATCGGGCAGGAGTATGCCTTCAAGCGGGCCTGCACGAAT
>DYLD01000071.1 GCA_020722315.1 Syntrophus aciditrophicus | reverse complement strand
AAATTTATTGATTTTTCTTCGGTACCCCGCCGTCCTCGGAGCAAGGCTCTAAAGGTGTTAAGAACGTAAAACTTTACAAGAGCGTTTAGCCTGTATAGAGCCAAGTCCCGAGACGCCACGGTCTCGAAAAATACTTGAGCGGGAAAGGCGGCGTTTTGCAAAGGTCTCCCTTTTTTTAGTAGTTTCACGTAAAAAACCCGGGGTGCCTATCCATAGGCGGCCCGGGGTTAAAGAGTGACCGTTTTTTCTCAATCCCGGGCGATATAGTCCGCTATCAGATCGCCTGCCTCAACTGTACCCATTCCCATGTTTCCAGCGGCAAGATTCTTGATGTCCCGCAAGACAGCCTTTTTTACGGCGTTTTCAATGCGTTTTGCCGCAGCCGATGCGCCGAGGTGTTCGAGCATCATGGATGCCGCCATGATAGCGGCGAGCGGGTTGATAACGTTCTTCCCCGTGTATTTCGGCGCGGAGCCGCCGATTGGCTCGAACATCGACACCCCCTGCGGGTTTATGTTTCCCCCGGCGGCTATCCCCAGTCCCCCCTGGATGATGGCACCGATATCGGTGATGATGTCGCCGAAAAGATTGTCGGTGACGATGACGTCGAACCACTCGGGATTCTTGATCATCCACATGCAGACAGCGTCAACATTGGCATAATCCGTTCTTACCTCGGGGTATTCCTCTTGCAGGAGACGGAAAACCCGCTCCCAGAGGTCGGAGGCGTACGTAAGGACATTTGTTTTGCCGCAGAGGGTCAGTTTCATCCGCTTTTTTCTTTTGCGGCAAAAATCGAAGGCGTAACGAAGGCAGCGCTCGACGCCATAACGGGTGTTGATCGATTCCTGGATCGCCACTTCTTGAGGGGTGCCTTTCCTCAGAAACCCTCCTCCGCCGGTATAGAGTCCCTCGGTGTTCTCGCGCACCACGACAAAATCGATGTCCTCGGGCCCCTTGTTTTTGAGTGGTGTTTCCACACCGGGAAAGAGGACGACCGGACGCAGGTTAATGTACATGTCCAGACGGAAGCGCAGCTCCAAAAGGAGTCCCTTTTCGAGTATGCCCGGTTTCACATCCGGGTGTCCGATTGCCCCGAGAAGAATCGCGTCCATCTTTCCAAGTTCGGCGATCACTCCTTCCGGAAGAATCTCCCCGGTTTTCAGGTATCTTTCGCCGCCAAGATCGTAGTGGTGGAAATCAAGGCGGAGATGCTCGCGGACACCGGCCGCCTCAAGCGCCTTGAGGGCCTCCCTGACCACCTCCGGCCCGGTGCCGTCCCCGGGGATAACGGCAATCGAAAAATTTGATTTATCGGTCATTTTTTACCTTTCCTTTTTAAGTAAACGGGTGATCTTCATACTGTCTTCATCGTCCGGCTGCGCACATAGGAACGAGTCCTCCCGCGGCCAAAAGTTCTCTCATAAAGGGCGGTATCGGATTTGCCTGATACCGGATGCCGGTCGTATGGTCGGCAATGATCCCGGTTTCGATTATCGCGGGGGCCAGCGTGGGAGTTTCGCCTAAGATTTCCCGATGGCGAGCAGCAGCGCACCTTTCAGGCCAGGTGCATCCCCTTCCGGCGAGCGAGAAACCTCGGGAGCACCACGAAAATCGCCGACAACAGAAAAAGGATCATGGCGATCGGGCTTTTCCAGAAAATCTCCAGACTTCCCCCCGAAATCATCAACGTCTGTCGCAGCGACTGCTCCATGAGGACACCCAGGACAAAGCCCAGGATCACCGGGGCGAGTGGATAATCAAGTTTTCGCATGATATATCCGAGAATGCCCAGGCCGGTAGCCATCAGTAAATCCAGCGACGACGCGTTGACGCTGTAAACCCCGACAAAAGATATGACCATGACGATCGGGAAAAGCCAGCGGGCCGGGGTTCTCAACACCTTTACCCACAGGGCGACCAGCGGCAGATTGAGAATGAGAAGCATGACGTTGCCTATGTACATGCTGCCGATCAGTCCCCAGGTCACGTCGGGATGTTTGTCGAAAAGAAAGGGGCTGGGACGGATCCCGGTAATAAGCAGGGCGCTGTACAACACGGCCGTTACCGCCGACGCGGGCAACCCAAGGGTAAGCAGGGGAATGAGCGCCCCGCAGGCCGCCGCATTATTGGCCGATTCCGGCGCCGCGACCCCTCTGATATCTCCCTTGCCGAAGTTGTCCGGGTCGCTGGCCATCTTTTTTTCGAGGGTGTAGGACAAAAAGGACGCCGTGACATGGGCGGCGCCAGGCAGAACCCCGATAAAGAAGCCAAGGAAAGAGCCCCTGATAATGGCTCCGAGGCTCTGCATGAATTCCTTGAGGGACAGCCAGATACGGGAAAGTTTTTCCACAACGAATTCACCCGCAGCCATCTCTTCAGTGCTGGTCAGCACCTCAGAGACGGCGAAAAGCCCGATTGCCAGCACAACGACGTCGATTCCTTCCATAAGATTGGCGATTCCAAATGTGAACCGGATGATGCCGGTCGGAAGATCGCTGCCGACGGTGGAGAGCATCAAGCCCAGTGTCGTGGCGACCATGCCCTTGCGCAGCGACTTTCCGGCAAGGCTTGTAACCGTCGAGAGACCGAAAAACATTAACGCGAAGGACTCGGCCGGTCCGAATTTCAGGGCCGCCCTTGCCAGCGGCGGGGCGAGCAGCATCAGCAAGACCAATCCGATTGTCCCGGCTATGAAAGAGCCGAGCGCGGCTATTGAAAGGGCCGCCCCTGCGCGCCCCTTTTGGGCCATCTGGTAACCGTCAAGGGTGGTTACGACCGAAGCCGCCTCCCCGGGAACGTTCAGCAGAATCGATGTCGTCGATCCGCCGTACATGGCGCCGTAATAAATGCCGGCCAGAAGGATGATCGCGCTCGCCGGTTCTTTTCCAAAGGTCAGGGGGATCAAAAGCGCTATTCCCCCGGCGGGACCAATTCCCGGCAGAACTCCGATCAGGGTTCCCACCAGGCAACCAATAAAGGCGTAGAAAAGATTGGTGGGGGTTGTGGCAATCTGTAAACCGTAAACAAGGTGATGAAAAATTTCAATCATGGCGAAAATCCCTTTATCGGCGAATCATTCCCCATAAAGGCAAGTGAATGTCGAGGACGCGCGTGAAGAGCAGAAAAACCCCCAGACTGAAAAAAAGCGCGATCGCGATTCCCGCGGGGCTTATTTTTTCTCCAAGCAGCCGTGAGGCTAACAGCAAAAAGAAGAAAGTGGAAACCGGGTAGCCAATGGCGCCGATCGCGATGCTGTATATAAAAAGCATACCAGCCAGGGCTGCCACGCTGAAGGTAGCCCTGCCGAACAGTTTCTCTGTGGAAGCAGCCTCCGGTTTTATAAGCAGCGAGAAACCGAGGACCGTCATTATTGCCCCCAGGAAGATGGGAAACGCCTTGGGTCCCAGCGGATCTCCGATGTTGATGTCCTCCATCGCAAAGGCTTTCCAGAGGTACCCTATTCCCAGAAGCAGAACGACGATTGCCCCGGTTCTCTCCGTTTTCATTTATTTCACCAGTCCCAGTTCCTTGGCCAGATTCTGATAGGCGGTCAATTCTTCATCAAGGAATTTCTGGAGTTTGTCTCCGCTAAGGAAAAGACCAACCCAAGCCTGTTTCTTTAGCACGTCCTCCCACTGTTTGGTTTTGACCATTTTGCCGAGGGTCTCTTCCCAGTATTTGACGTTTTCCTTCTTCATGCCGGGTGCAGCGTAAAAACCGCGCCAGTTGGGGGAAGAGACATTTATCCCGAATTCTTTGGCCATCGGTACTTTTTCGAAGATGCCGGTGAGTTTTCTATCCGCAAGCAGCGCAACAGGGCGGATTGTCCCCGCTTCCGCATGGCCGGCGATTTCACCAGCTTCCCCGACGAAGGCCGCGACATGGCCGCCCAAAAGGGCCGCCAGCGCATCGGCGCCCCCCTGAAAAGCGACATACCGAATCTTCGCCAGGGGGATATTGAGGGCCTTGGCCATCATCGCGATTCTCATGTGGTCCAGTCCACCCGGAGGGGAACTGCCCGCGAAGCTTATCTTGTCGGGATTTTTCTTCCATTCTTCAGCCAGCTCTTTGAAGGATTTGTATTGGGAATCCTTTTTGACGGCGATCGTCCCGTAATCGACAAAGAGGACGGCAACGGGAGTCACATCCCTGTAAGTGAACGGGTTTTTCTTGACCGCCATCTGGGTGGTAAGGACCGCCGAGAAGGCCACCAGCGTGTTCTGATCCTGGGGCCTGTTTTTGGTCATTTCCGTCATCGCCACGACGCCAAATCCTCCCGGTTTGTTGACCACCACGATCGGCTGGGAAACAAGACCGGCATCCTGCAGGGTTTTTGAGGTCATCCGGCAGGTCATATCCCACCCCCCTCCGGGATTGGCCGGGGCAATAAACTCAATTGTCCTGTCGGGGTACGCGGCCTGTGCAGCGCCCGTCGCCAGCAGCATAGCCGCGGCCAAGACAATCCCTAACGTCATAAACCATTTGCGCGCTTTCATCTTTCCTCTTTTTCTTGTTACATTTCCCATAATTCCCTCCTTGTTAGTTGTTTGGGGGTTTCCCCCGGGTTAAAGGTTGACGCACCATCTTCGGCTATTGTTATGCTGTCCTAAAGGATTTCCAGGGCACGCCTCAGATCGACGGCGCCAGCGGCGATCTGGGCGGAGGACCGCGATCCGGCAATGTCAGGCACGGCAATCGAGAAGTGCGATGGATCAGTCATTTTATTTTTCCTTTTAATTTAAATTGATTATCTCCTCGTGGTCCTTGCTGCACGGCTTGCGACATAGGGAACAAGTCCCCCCGCGGTCAGAAGTTCTCTCATGAAGGGCGGTATCGGATTTGCCTGATACTGGAGGCCGGTTGTATGGTCGGTAATGGAGCCGGTTTCGATATCGACCTCGACGTCGTCCCCCTGGGCGATCGCGCCTCCGGCCTGCGGCAGTTCGAGTATCGGAAGGCCGATGTTGAAGGCGTTCCGGTAAAAGATCCGGGCAAACGACTCCGCGATGACGAGACTTATCCCGGCTTCCTTGATCGCAATCGGTGCGTGTTCGCGCGATGAGCCGCAGCCGAAGTTGCTTCCGGCTGCGATGATGTCGCCCCTGGCGATTTTGCGTGCGAATTCCGGATCGGCGTCTTCCATGCAGTGACTGGCCAGTTCCTTTACATCGGACGTGTTCAGATAACGGGCCGGGATGATGACGTCGGTATCCACATCATTGCCGAATTTCCAGATTTTTCCTCTGATAGTCATTTTTCACCTCTCGATTACAGAACTTCGTCCGGGTGCGCGATCCTGCCTGCAACGGCGCTCGCGGCGGCTACCGCTGGCGATGCCAGATACACCTCGCTTTTGACATGACCCATCCGACCGATAAAGTTGCGGTTGGTTGTGGATACCGCCCGTTCTCCCGCGGCGAGGACGCCCATGTACCCCCCGAGGCAGGGGCCGCAGGTAGGGGTGGAGACGGCCGCCTCGGCGTCAATGAATATCTGGAGCAGCCCCTCGGCGAGCGCCTGCCGGTAAACATCCGGGGAACCCGGAAGGATGATGCAGCGGGTGGTGGATGAAACCTTGCGCCCCCGCAGGATCTTTGCCGCCACGCGCAGATCCTCGATGCGGCCGTTTGTGCATGAGCCGATGACGGCCTGGTCGATGGCAATATCTTTAAGCTCGCTTACTTTGTGGACATTGGCAGGAGAGTGGGGGCAGGCCACCTGCGGCTCCATTTGGGTTATGTCCCAATCGTACGTTGCCTCATAGCGGGCGTCGGGATCGGAGCTGAAAAAGCGGTAGGGGCGTCTGGCCCTGTTTTTGACATAGGATTCGGTGATTGCATCGGGGGCAATGATTCCGACCTTGGCGCCGGCCTCGATGGCCATGTTGCAGATTGTAAAGCGGTCGCTCATCTGCATGCCTTCGATGACAGGACCGCAGAACTCCATCGCCCGGTAGCGGGCGCCGTCGACACCGATCCTTCCGATCGTGTAAAGAATGAGGTCTTTCCCGCTGACCCACCGGTTCAATTTTCCCGAGAAGATAAAGCGCATCGATTCTGGAACGCGAAACCAGGTCGTTCCTGTAACCATCGCCGCGCCGAGGTCGGTCGAGCCGACTCCGGTTGAAAAGGCGCCGAGGGCGCCGTAGGTGCAGGTGTGGCTGTCCGCTCCGATGATGACATCACCCGGCAGAACCAGTCCCTGCTCCGGAAGCAGGACATGTTCGATTCCCATCCGCCCCACCTCGAAGTAATGGGGAAGCTTCTGCTGCCGGGCGAATTCACGTATTTCCTTTGCCTGAATCGCCGACGGAATGTCCTTGTTGGGGACGAAATGGTCGGGAATGAGGGCCACCCGTTGCGGGTCGAAAACCATTTTCCCACCCGCTTTGTTAAAAACCCTGATTGCCATTGGCCCGGTGATATCGTTGGCAAAAACGAAGTCGAGATCCGCCTCGACAAGTTCCCCGGGTTTTACATCGTCGCGGCCGGAGTGGGCCGCCAGAATCTTTTCCGCAATTGTCATCGGCATGGTTCGTCTCCTGTCACGTCAAATCTGCTGACCTGCCGATTCTTCTCCCTGCCGCGGAGGGAATCCCGACCTCACGAGCAGGGCGTACTGAAGGGCCAACAGGAAAAACCCGAGTGGGATAAAGAGGTAAGGGATGAACATCGGCGTTCCCAGCGATGTGGACATCCGGTCGTTGTGCTGCCAGGCCTGCAGGGCCATAAGCGCGCCCTTCCAGATCATCGCAAAACAGAAGAGAATTCCAACAATTCCGCGAAGAACGCCGAGGCGCTGTAGCGTTCGTTCCGTCAGCTTCCCGGTCAGAAAAGTGACCCGGATATGAACCCCCGAACTCAGCACGTCCGCCGTCGGGATCGTGCAGAGAAACAAAAGGAGGAATGTGTTGACCTCCATCGCCCAGTCGGTCGGGGCGGCAAAGATATAGCGCATCATCACGTCGTAAAAGATGCTGACCACCATGAAGGCCATTGCCGCCTGACCCAGAATCCCGGTTATTTTAGACAGTCGCGGAATAAAACCCGTCTGTGTGTTCATCGTCTCAGCCTTTCCCCAAAGCCAGGTCGATTGCCTTCTGGCCAATTTCTTCGCCGATCTGTTTTTTCCACCACGCCCAGACAGGCCGGCTTTTCTCTTCAAAATCCTTCAGCTCCGCCGGGGTGGGGTTGAACACCTGAATTCCCAGCTTCTGGATCTTCGGCCAGAACTGTTCCGGGTAGAATTTCTTGTTGATTCCGGCGGCATAGGTATGGTCGAATTCTCTTGCTGCATCCCAGAAGGCGGCCTTGATCTTGTCGGGAAGTTTGTCCCATTTGTCCTTCTGAAAGAAAATGGCGATCGAAAAACCGGTCATCGGCAGCTTGTAGCAGTACTTGACATGCTCGTAGATCTTGCGGCCCATGATTGTGCTGATATTGGCCAGCGTTGCATCCACCGTTCCGCGCTGGACGGCGAGGTAAAGCTCGGAGGATGGTATGCGCGCGCCGCCGACGCCATAAGGCTTTAAAACCTCTTCCGCCTCGTAGCTGACCGTTCTGACCCGTTTTCCCTTGAGGTCGGCAAGGCTCCCGATCTTTGTCTTTCCGCTCCAGATGTACTCCGGTTCGAGGATTCCCCCGCCCGTGGTCAGCATGAAGGTGTTATCTTTGGCGAGGGTGTCGTTGATAAGTTTCCAAAGCGGGGTCTCCATTGCGATTCTCTCCCCGTGCCGGTAGAGTTCGTTGCAGAGGCTCGGAAGGCCGAGGAGTCCAAGAATCGGGTAGTTGCGGGTGATATACGATGTCGTGTGGAACATGAACTGGATGGTTCCCGCCCGGAGCGCCGACACCTGCCCATCTGCCTTGACGAGTGTTCCTGAGTCGAAAAAATCGATCTTCATCAGCTCAGGGTTCTTCTTCAGCCGATCGACAAAGGCGACTATCGGCGGGAAGAGGTCGTTGTAGGCGGGTGTGAGGTAGGTGACGCCGGTGTATGTCGGCGGTGCCGCGAATGCCCTGACGGCCAAAAGGTCGGAGAGGCCCAGCATGACAACGCCTGTTGTGGCCGTTCGCAAGAAATCCCTTCTCGTTACATTTCCCTTAACATTTTCCATAATTCCCTCCTTTTTTTTGTTTTGGGGTTTCCCGGTTAAAAGTTATTTAATCATGTTCGGCAGCCACAGACTCAATGGCGGATAGAGAGTGAACAGAAGCAGACAGATAAACTCGATCACAAGAAACGGCAAGCTGCTCTTGATGATTTCTTCGAGCGAAAGAGACGGTACGCAGCTTTTGAGCGTGTAGAGATTGAGGCCGACGGGTGGCGTCACGACGGCCAGTTCGAGGTTGATGACCAGAATAATGCCGTACCAGAGCGGGTCGTAGCCGAGAGCCCTCACCAGAGGAAGAAGGATCGGGGTCGTGATGACGATCAGCGACGCGGCATCGACAAACATGCCGCCGATGATCAGCAGCATCTGGATGGCGAGAATGAGGAAGAGGGGGGAAAGATTGAGCCCGATCACGAAGTTGCTCAGCATCTCGGGTATGCGGATCATGTTCAGAAAGGAGCCGAAGATCATCGCGCAGCCGATGATGACCATGATGGCGACGCTGATCCTCATGCTGTCTAGGAGGATTTCGAGGCTGCGTTTCAGATCCACGATGCGATAGGCGATACTGGCGATGACGAAGGCCCCGACCGTGCCTATCGCCGACGCCTCGGTGGGCGTGGCGACACCGGCGTAGATCGATCCCAACACCAGAATGATCAGGATGCCCACGTGCCATATTTTCAAGAGGCTCGACCATCTTTCCTTCCACGTGTAGCCGGAATCGATCCAACGCGGGGCAAGTGCCGGTGAGATGACGACCCGTATGAGGACATAGAGGCTGAGCATGAAGGCCAAAATCAGCCCCGGAACGACGCCGCCGATAAAGAGCCGGGCAATTGACTCCCCGGTGATCGCGCTGTAGATGATGAAGGGGACGCTGGGGGGGATAAGCATGGCGAGGGCGCCGGCCGTGACGACGGAACCGGCGGCAATCTTGCTCGAATAACCGCGTTTCAGCATCTCGGGCACCGCCATCGAGCCGATCGCCGCAACACCCGCTACGCTGACCCCGCTTACCGCGCCGAAAACGGTGCAGGCGCCGATCGAGGCGATCGCCAGACCGCCGGGGAGCCAGGAGAGCCATCGGGTGGCCATTGTGTAAAGGTCTGCTCCTATAGGGCTTTTGGCGAGGATGTTGCCCATCACGACGAACAGCGGAAGCGCCAGCAGCTCAAAGGTGGTTTCCTGGCCGAAAAAGGCCGTTGCCGCGAGCGTGAGCGCATCAGGGCCTCTGAAAAGAAGGATGCCTAAAACGCCGGTGAACCCGAGCGCTATAAAGATATCCACCCCCAGGGCAATCAGAACAAGCAGTAAAACAACCACCATCAAGGTCAGCATTGCATCTCCGCTGTAAGAATTTGAAACGAGATCTTCTTAGACGTTTCCCTTTTGCTTATGCTTCATCCTTTTCCCGCGGCCGTCAGCCTTAAGTCGGGCTTGCAGCGGCGGAAACAACGGCTCCTGTTTTAATAAGACTTGCTATCTCTTCTTCACTGTATCCAAGCTCTCTCAACACTTCCGTAGTATGTTCCCCCATCTGGGGCGACGGCCTGCGCAGACGTGCAGGCGTACGAGAGAGCTTTACCGGGAAACCGGGCATTTTCACCGGACCGCCCGGCTGGGCGGATTCGAGAACCATCTCCTGATGAATGACCTGCGGGTCGGAAAAAACCTGCTTCAAATTGTTTACCGGCCCACAGGGAACGCCGGCCCGGTTGAGAATGTCGATCCATTCGTCCCTTTTTTTTGTAGAGATGACCTCCTGGACGATGGCGTTGATCTCTTTTCTGTTCTGGCGGCGTTTATGCTGCGTGTCGAAACGGGGGTCGGAAGGGAGATTGTCGAGTCCCAGGGCGGCGCAGAGCTGCAGCCAGTTCTTTTCAGTGCTCGGGGCGATGGCCACCGGTCCATCAGCCGCGTTGAAGAGCCCGTATGGGGAGACAACCATGTGATCGTTGCCGTTGCGGGGAGGGAGTTCGCCGGTCGCAAAAAAGGCGGAGGAGGCGAAGGTAAACATGCTGATCAACCCGTCAACCATTGCGGTCTGAATCTCCTGACCCAGACCGGTTCTGTCTCTTTCCCGGAGGGCGGCCAGGATGCCGAATGCCGCGTAAAGACCGGCTATCGTGTCACTGATCGGAATGCCAACCCTCAGAGGCGGCATCTTTTCGTTACCGTTGAGACTCATGAATCCGGACATTGCCTGGGCGATGAAATCAAAGGCGGGGCGATCCCTGTAGGGGCCGGTCTTTCCGAAACCACTGATTGCGGCATAAATCAATCTGGGGTTGAGTTTGTTCAACGCCTCGTAGCCGAGACCGAGGCGATCCATAACGCCCGGACGGAAATTTTCCACAAGAATATCGGATTGCTTTGCCAGACGACGGATGATCTCCTTGCCCGGCGGCAGTTTCATGTTAACGGCAATCGTGCGCTTGTTGCGGTTGAGGTTCACAAAATAGGGATTTTCTCCCTTTCCCATGATCCCGGTGACGCGGGAAGGGTCGCCATCGGGAGCCTCTATCTTGATGACGTCGGCACCCATGTCGGCAAGCAGCATCGTGCAGAACGGACCTGAGACGACCCTGGTCACGTCAAGAATTTTTAGTCCTGTAAGCGGCATTTTGGCAGCTCCTTTACACGTTAGTGTGTTATTCCGCAGACCGCTGCGGCCAGCTTCGGGTCACGGGGCCCGCTTTTCATCACCTGACCGGGGAGGGTCTTCCCGAGAATGGATTCAAGATGCCGGGCGGCAGCAATCAGCTTCATAAGATCCACGCCGGTGTCGTATCCCATATCTTCCAGCATGAAGACCACATCCTCGGTGGGGAGGTTCCCGGCGGCAAGGGGGACGTTCGGACAGCCGCCAATGCCTCCCAGGGCGGAATCGAATGTGCGCGCCCCTGCCTCGAGGGCTGCGTAGAGATTGGCCATGGCTGTTCCCCTGTTGTTGTGCAGGTGGAGGGAATAGGGAATGGTGGGAAAACGTTTCGTGAATCCTTCCAGAAGTTTGACGATTCGGGGCGGCGTAGCCATGCCGGTCGTGTCGGCAAGAATGACCGAAGCCGCGCCTCCGCTTATGTACGCGTCGGCAAGGCGATAGACCTGATCGTCGGTCACGTCGCCCTGGTAAGGGCAGCCGAAAGCTACCGCCATGGCCCCCATTACGGGCTTTTTTCTCTCCCGGGCAAGCTCGAAAATGGCCTTCAGGTCGATCAGGGATTCCTCCACGGTACGGCGCACATTGGCTAGGTTATGGGCATCCGTCGTCGAGATAACAACCACCAGCTTGTCCGCTCCGCTATCGAGGGCAAGCTGGGCGCCCTTGAGATTGGGAACAAGCGGACTGTGGATACAGACGTTCCTGGGCACCCCGGCCATCACCTCGGACGCGTCGCGCATTTGCGGTATCGCCCTGGGGCTGACAAACGAGGTCGTTTCCATCTCTGTAATGCCCGCCTCAATCATCATGCGGATGATCTCGATCTTCCTGTCCGTGGGAATGAAGTCGGGCCAGGACTGAAAGCCGTCCCTCGGCGCAACCTCCCGGATATGCACTTTCATGGATTCTTCCGTTTTCATGGCGGTATTCGTTCAAAAAGATATCTTTGTCCTGTAAACGTACCGGTCTCCGCGGAAATGAAAGCAGGAGACGGCGATTGGTTTATCGGAGGCATCGAGGTATTTGTTTTCGACAAGGAAAACCGGATCGCCAAAGTCAATGCCCAGCTTGCTGGATATGTCCATATCGGCCACTGTTGCGCGTACCCGCTGCTCGGCGCTTGCGATGACAACCCCGCAATGATCGTGAAAGACTTTCAGAAAAGGCATGGTGGTAAAGGCTTTCTCGTCAACGCCCTCCATATTTTCGGGGTTTGTGTAGTTGACGATGAATGATGCCGGCTGGCCGTTTATATAGCGAATCCTCTTCATGCGCCATACGGGAGTATTTTCCCCTTTAGCAAGAAGTCCGGCAATCAGACTGGGGCTACTGACGATTGCAATGTCCAGCACCTCTGTCTTCGTCTTCAGGTTTTTGGTAAGGGCTGAATCCACCCAGCTCCAGAAATTGCCGGATAATTCGAGTTCCACCAGCGCCCCGGAGCGCTTCACGACTCTTGTGCCGACACCCTGTTTCGCGGTGATGTAACCTTTCCGGGCGAGGATTCCCATTGCCTTGCGGACGGTGATCGCGCTTACTTTGAATTCCTGCTCCATTTCCCGGGCAGGGGGAAGCAGCTCTCCCTCCCGGTATTCATCATGCTCAATGCGTCCTTGGAGTGTTTCGGCAAGCTGCACATAGATGGGCGCTTTTTTTCTGTCGCTCATGGGGTGGCTCTTTTCGCATTCGATGGTAAAGATGACATTTCGTTTTTAACGATTTCCCCCGATAACCCGGTCGATTCCGTGTCATCGGCAAGCCTTGGATTTTATATTTGTATATCTTTATACAAATATCAATTATTGATGTCAAGTAAAAAAATCAATAGCTGAAAAATGGTGCCTGAAGCGCAAATTTATTGATTTTTCTTCGGTACCCCGCCGTCCTCGGAGCAAGGCTCTAAAGGTGTTAAGAACGTAAAACTTTACAAGAGCGTTTAGCCTGTATAGAGCCAAGTCCCAAGACGCCACGGGTTCGAAAAAGATTTGTGAGCGCGAAAGGCGGCCTTTTGCAAAGTCTCCCGGCACCCTTTGTGTCAACCTGAAAAATATGCTTGACATGCCGCTATGCTTTCT
>DYLD01000287.1 GCA_020722315.1 Syntrophus aciditrophicus | reverse complement strand
TTTTTATGGTATCTTTCATGCAAACCCCTTAGCAAAAGGAGGAGACCATGAAAATATCCCTGGACCTCGATATCCAAACAAAAGACGGCGCCTTGGTCCTGACAGGAGCGGAACAGTCCCTGATCATTCCTCACGATCACGCTGTCTCCAAAAAAATTCATATGGTTACCCTTGCCGAACTCAGCAATCTGACCATAGAGGAAATCTGCTCCTTATTCGGTTACAAGACCCGAAAATCCTATTACGATATCCGCCGGGCCGTGTTTCAGAACAACATCGAAGCGCTCATGCTCAAAAAGACCGGCCCCAAAAGACCTCCAAAACGGTCCCCGGAATTGGAGCGGCGGATTATCCAGCTTCGTTTGACCACCGACAAAAACATGTACGAAATTGCCCAGGCGCTGAACCGGGAGGACTTTCCCGTCAGCCCCAGATTGGTGGGTCAGATATTGAGCGACTACGGCATCTCGAAAAAAAAATTCCTGTAAAAGACGCCAGGGAACGCTCCCGATGCCTGCTGGTTCGTGAATCCGTTGAAGTCCTCGACGGTGCGCTGAAGCCCAAATCCATTGAAATCAGCCGCCAGTCCATCCAGGCCGATCTGGACAAGCTCCTGAAACGGGGGTTTACCACCACTCATGCAGGCGGATTTTTTTTCATTCCTTACCTCAAGGAGCTTGATATATACCGCCATCTGGCGAATCTGAATGCAGCCAAAACAACCGGTATCCCGAATGAAAAGCTGGCCCTTCAATTCATCTGGGAGCCCCTTTTTGGCTACACCAAAGGCATCCGTTCGGTTGACCCGGTAAGCCAGACCGATTTCGGAATCTTGTCCGGGCTTCCTTTCATCTGCTCAGCTTCAACCGAGTATCGCTTCCTTGTCCAAAGCAGCATCGAAGGAAGCGAGGTATTTCAAAAATTGCTCGGCAAACGCCTTGTTGATCTGAGCTATGTTGACGGCAGCGTCGTTAATATGGACGGCCATTCCGTTAAACTCTTTTCCCGGAAGGAAATGAAAGCCTCTTATATCCCCAAGGAAAAAATCTACGCAAAAGCCATCCGTACTTTCTATACCCAAGACCAGAGCAGCAAAAAACCGCTTTTTGCAAAGGCCGCCTATTCCGGCACAACGGTCTCACAGGTGACTCCCCAGCTGGTAGCATCCAACAAGGAAATCCTCGGTGGCGGCTTTCTCGGCGTCATGGACAAAGAGTGGTTTGTCGGCTCCCTGCTTGACGAACTCGATAAAATACACGGCATACAGGTCCTGCTTCCGGTTAAGCGAACCTCCAAACGGATCAGGGAAATGGAGGCCATCTCTTTTTCAAATTTCAAAGAACGATATTCAAACGAGCCCATTGCCGCACTTTTTACGGAACTCAACGACTTTACCGGAAAGCTCAAACTTTTCGTCAAGCGAAACGACGATGGGTCCTTTTTTGCCCTTATGACCAACAAGAAATATTTCCGTGCCGTAAAGGCCATGGACATCTATTCAAAGCGTTGGCGGATCGAAAATTTCTTTAACGAAAATCAGTTTCTGGGGATAGACCATCTGCCATCCCTTGAATTAAACGCCATACAGACGGCCTTAACGCTCAAGCTGGTTTCGTTTCATCTTGTTGACAACTTCAGGAAAAATCTTCCCGACCCCTTTTCTTCCATGAAGCCGGAGACCATCTACCGGCACTTTATCAACGGAGTTCAGGGGAAGGTACAACTCATCGATAACAAAATAAAGATCGATATCTATGGGTTCAAGCACCGAGATCTTGTGAAACCTCTATTCAAGGGCCTTGAGAAAAAACTGATCGCGCTAAATATTGACCCTCGCTGCGAATGGCTGAATAATCATATCCTTGAGTTCTCATTCAAGTAAAAGTGTATATTAAATTATGACTGAATTATTGCTG
>DYLD01000286.1 GCA_020722315.1 Syntrophus aciditrophicus | reverse complement strand
TCCACCGGGTCAACGCATCGCCCCAGTCTTTCAAGAACTCAAACGTGCCGCGAACTTCTTCTTTACTTTCGCTCATAACAAATACCTCCTTTGTTACGGTTGAAGAACCTTGGACTGATAAGTACTTGCCGGATAAGGATTGTCGCTTGCTTTATAAGTATAACGGAGCCCTACTTACTTGTCAATAAAAAATTGAACGTCTTTGATCAACCCAAGAACTTTGCTGCGGAATAAAGACCGCGCCCGGGTGGCACAAACCGGCCCAATTGATCCGCGCTGCACAAGCGATATCGTGATCATGACCAGGCGCCAATTGGCCATTGTGTTTATGATCGCTTCTTGCTAATTTATAGAGTATGCCGGAGGTAAGAACGGACGATTTTATGATCCACGATTTTAAAAGGGGAGGTGGCGATGTTTTCACGAGAAAACAGTGTGCTGGTGGTTATTGATTTTCAGGGGAATCTTGCCCGGGCTATGGATAATAAAGAAGAGCTGTTTGCCAATGCGCAGAAGATCATCAGGGGCGCGCAGGTTTTTGAAATTCCAATTTTGGCGACACAACAGGTCCCCGCAAAGCTTGGATCAACGATCGAGGAAATCGCCCCATACCTGACCGGCGCCAAAATCATCAATAAGGACAACTTCAGCTGCTGGAGGGATCCGTTGTTCAGTAAAGAGCTGCTCGCCTTGGACCGCAAGCAGGTAGTGCTCATCGGCATTGAGGCCCATATCTGCGTGTACCAGACGGCTGCGGATTTGATTCAATCCGGTTATGAGGTTCAGGTAGCCGCGGATGCGGTGTCATCGAGAACTCCGCAAAACAGATCGATAGGGATACAGAAAATGGCCTCTTGCGGTGCAGGTATAACCAGTGCCGAGATGATACTTTTCGAATTACTTCAGACGGCAGGCGATCCAAAGGCCAGGCAGATCTTTCAGATCGTCAAGTGAGCCTATCGCTTGCGTGTTTTGGGTTTACCGGCGGCGATGAAGGAAACGGATCAGATTTTTTTGGCCTACTAATGTATAAAGGAAAGAAAATCGTTGTTGTAATGCCTGCTTATAACGCGGCAAAGACGCTTCGGAAGACCTATGACGAAATCATCGAGCAGCAGATCGTCGATAAGATTATCCTCGTTGATGATGCGAGCAACGATGAGACGCTGTCCATCGCTTACAGCCTTCCCTTTACGGAGGTCTTTGTCCATGACAAAAATACCGGTTACGGAGGCAATCAGAAAACCTGTTACAAAAAGGCCCTCGAATGCGGCGCGGATATTGTCATCATGGTGCATCCGGATTATCAATACACGCCGAAGCTGATTCCGGCGATGGCCACGATGATAGGAAACGGCCTTTATCATTGTGTCCTCGGCTCGCGGATACTCGGCGGCTATGCACTCAAGGGCGGCATGCCTGTCTGGAAGTATATCGCAAATCGCTTCCTGACGTTTGTAGAAAATGTGCTTCTGGGTGCAAAGCTTTCCGAATACCACACCGGATACAGGGCCTTTTCCCGGGAACTTCTCGAAAAGGTGACCGGTGACAATAATAAATCCGATGATTTCCTTTTTGACAATCAGATGCTGGCGCAGATCATATGGCAGGGCTGGACAATCGCCGAAGTAAGCTGTCCCACGAACTATTTTGCCGAATCCTCTTCGATTAATCTATCGAGGAGCATCAAATACGGTTTCGGCTGCCTGTGGACCGCGTTGCTTTTTCGTTTGGCAAAGATGAAGCTTATCCGGTCGAATCTTTTTTGCGGTGATTAGTCTTGACAGGAGCTGAAGAAAACCGTTTCGAAGATTTTTTTAATGATGATTTTTATCTGTTATTGAAGAATCATCTGTACAACTACCGCCTGAGAAGGCAAGCCGTCCGCAAATGTTTTCCGTTTGAAAAGGAGGGGTTGATCCTCGAGGTCGGAAGCGG
>DYLD01000285.1 GCA_020722315.1 Syntrophus aciditrophicus | reverse complement strand
GCTTTCGGCTGCCCAACGGTTTGCGTTACCTGCGTGTGGGCGGGCGTGGATTCTGTTTGGGAGCAGAAAAAACTCGAAGCCAGAAAAATGCTTGAAAATGCCGCAGAATCCCACACGTCAGGTGCACCAGGAAAGAGCGAGCTCATTTTTCACAGCAGAAACCGTCCACCTGCATAGTAAAGTATACTCCGAAAAGACAGAACGATAAGCCGTATAAAGCAGTGGAGGCGTCGAAGAGACATCCCCGAGGTGCACCGTGGTTACCGGTCCAATTGATTTATACACTGGAGGCAAGGGGGGAAGGACCCCGATGAGGAAGCTAATCCCCGTAAATGACCGGGTTCTGTCCAACACAAAAAAAGGAGTAAAAGATGAAGAAGAGAAAAAGTAAACGAACCAAGGGGATAGAGGAAGCGCGACCCTTTGAAGGGTTGAGCAAAGTGAATCAGAATGCAGCGGGAGTAGACATTGGGGCAACGGAAATCGTAGCGTGCGTGTCAGGAGGAGATGAAATCCAATTGGTGAAAGCCTTTGGGAACTACACGGTGGACTTGCTGTCGATTTGTGAATGGTTCCGCAAGCATGAGGTAAAGACGGTTGCGATGGAGAGCACGGGGGTATATTGGATACCGTTGTTTGAGGAGCTGGAGCGGCAGGGGTTTGAATGTCTATTGATCAGTTCGCGATCGTTGCGGAAGGTAGCAGGTCAAAAGACCGATGTGGAGGATGCGCAGTGGATCCAGACGCTGCATAGTTATGGTTTATTGAAAGGATCGTTTCGACCCGAGGGAGATTTGGTAGCGTTGCGGACGTTGCTGCGACACCGCGCGCAATTAGTGGAACATCGGTCGCCGCACATCCAGCACATGCAGAAGGCACTGTTGCAGATGAACATTCAATTGAGCCAAGCGGTAACGGATGTGATGGGAATGACGGGGCAAATGATAATTCGCGCGATTTTGTCAGGGCTTCGGGATCCGAAAGAACTGGCAAGTTTTCGGGATTCGGGCTGCAAGCACAGCGAAGAGGAAATTGCAAAAGCGTTGACCGGGACATGGCGGGAAGAGCATCTGTATGTGTTGAAACAATCGTTGGAATTGTACGATTTCTACACGGAAAAGATAGAAGCCTGTGACCAGGAGATCAACCGTCAATATGGAATGGTACGCCCAGACTGGGCAAGCGGAGAATTGCCAGTGGTACCGAAGAAGAAGTTGCACACGCACAGCAAAAATGCGCCGAAAGAGGCGAAGGAGATCCGAGAACATTTGTATCGGATTAATGGGGTGGATTTGAGCCTGATAGATGGGTTTGGGGTATCGCTGGCGCAGACGGTAACGATGGAGGTGGGGAGCAACGTAGCAGAGAAGTTTCCCACGGAGAAGAAATTCAGTCGGTGGCTGGGATTGGCGCCCAAGCACGACATCACCGGGGGAAAAGTTTTGAGCAATCGAACGCTGAAGACCAAGAATCGGGCGGGGCAGGCGTTCAGGATGGCGGCACAATCGGTGAAGAAAGCGGATAATCCATTTGGGGCGCTGTATAGACGTTTGCGGTCGCGCTTGGGTCCCGCGCAAGCGACAGTGGCAACAGCGCATGCGATGGCGCGAGTGGTGTACAAAATGCTGAAATATAAAGAAGAATACAACCCGCTGAGCGTGAACGAATATCAGAAGAAGTACGAAGAACAGCAAGTGAAGTATATGAAGAAGCGGGCGGCAAAGCTGGGTTATCAATTGGTGCCGTCGTAGAGACGGCAAATAATAAGTCTCTTGATGGGCGTCTGATGACCAGACGTCCGCTTTGCGTTTAACAGTCTGTGGGATTTTTGATGTTTTTTTCGTTTGTGAAGAGGGGGGAGCGCAGTTTTCCAAAGAAAAGCGCCTCGGATGATTACATCTGGGGCGCTCGTGGTTGAATGGTTTCTGAGGACGCTTTGTT
>DYLD01000284.1 GCA_020722315.1 Syntrophus aciditrophicus | reverse complement strand
GTTTAGGCTTTGCCGCCGTAGCGAGACGCTGCGGGGTCGAAAAAGATTTATGAGCGCGAAAGGCGGCGTTTTGCAAAGGTCTCTCGGTAGGAACTGAGAAGTTCAGATATGCGTGAGCAAGGATTGGGCGGACAAAGACAGGCGAGCTTTTGCGTTGCACCCAATGAGGGCAGCATGCGGCTTGATCTGTTCTTGTCGGGGAAGGGACTTGGGCTCTCCCGCTCGAGAATTACAGGAATCGTATCGCGGGGCATGGTTTTTGTCGATGGCCGTGTAGGCCGGGCGGGGCAAAAGGTTAAACCCGGGCAGCAGGTTGACATCACGATCCCCGCGCCGGAACCCGTTGCGGTTTTGCCCGAGGATATCCCCGTGAAAATCGTTTACGAGGATGATGCGCTCATCGTGGTGGATAAACCGGCGGGAATGGTTGTCCATCCGGCGGCCGGGCATTGGGGGGGGACGCTGGTCAATGCGCTATTGTATCACTGCCGCGATCTTTCCGGGATAGGTGGCGTCCTCCGTCCCGGAATCGTTCATCGTCTGGATAAGGGAACCTCGGGTTTGCTTGTCGCGGCAAAATCCGACGAGGCCCATCTCAACCTCGCCGGGCAGTTCAAACGCCGTGAGGTCAAGAAGATATACTCTGCTGTTGTCTTAGGTTCGCCGAGGGATCAAGAGGGCAGAATCGAGCTTCCCGTCGGCAGGCATCCGTCCGACCGGAAAAAGATGTCGACAAAAAGCGTCAGGGGCCGCTTTGCCGTTACCGTTTGGAGAGTGAAGGAGCGTTACGGTATTGCATCTCTTTTGGAAATCGGGATCGAGACCGGACGTACCCACCAGATCAGGCTTCATCTTGCCGATATCGGTTACCCGGTCGTCGGAGACGAGGTATACGGCAAAACAGGGCGGATCAACGATATCAAAGATACAAAGCTGCGCGCCCGGATTAAAGGCTTCAAGCGCCAGGCGCTGCATGCCTCCCATCTATCCTTTCGCCATCCTTTGACGGGCGAATGGCTTGAGTTCTTTTCCGGTTTACCGAGTGATATCGAAGAGTTGTGTGCGTTTCTCAGGGGACATTCGTAGTTTCGAAAGGGTAGGCCTTTTTCTCAATGAATCAGAAGTTCCGTCTGGCCCAGAGGGGACAGGTTCAATTTCTTGAGGCAACGGATCTGGCTGCGCTTGGATTTGCCGTACATGCCTTTTGCACACGTCACTCCGGCGTAAGCCCCGGAGATTTTGCGAGTCTCAACGTCGGGGATACCCTTGGTGATGACGAAAAGAACGTCATTGAAAATATTGATATTATCAAACGTTCTTTTGGAATTCCTGCTGACGGGCTTGTCATGTTGCGGCAGAAGCATCGTGATGGGATCGTTGTAATTGATGAAAAAGATGCACTTCCCAGACCTGTCGTGGAGGGAGACGGCCTGATAACCCAACGGCCGGGGGTTGCCCTTTGCATAAAAACGGCGGATTGCGTGCCGATGCTCTTTGTCGATAGCCGTCAGAAGGTAGTCGGGGCCATCCATGCGGGCTGGAGGGGAACGGCGCTGAACATAGCGGCAAAAATGGCACGAGTCTTCTCGGAACGTTTTTGCTCCCGCAGGCAGGACATGCTCGTTTTTATCGGCCCCTCGATCGGCCCCTGCTGTTATGAAGTCGGTGCTAATGTTTTTGATGCGTTTTCCGGAATCAAGGGTCGCGAAAGTTTCTTTCATAAACTGCAGAAAAAAGACCACTGGGCCTTTGATCTTCCGCATGCGAACCGTTTTCAGCTTGTCGAAGAAGGGATACCGGATGACCATATTCAGGCATCCGGGATCTGCACCTCGTGCAGAGAGGATCTGTTTTTCTCCCATCGTCGTGCAAAGGGATGCAATGTCGGCAGACAGCTCAGTTTTGTCATGCTTTTTCCGACCGTGAAACAACCATTGAAAAAA
>DYLD01000283.1 GCA_020722315.1 Syntrophus aciditrophicus | reverse complement strand
TGCGGGGTCGAAAAAGATCCGATCAGCGCGAAGGCGGCGTTTTGCAAAGGTCTCAAGGTCACAGGGCGCTGTCTCTCTTTTTTACATTGACTTTGTGCAACTATCTTTTTATGATGCACAAAAAGTAAGAATTTTATGCATCATAGATAAGTTATGCTGACAGATATTGTCCTTCTTCAAAAACGAGAACTGGAAAGCCGACTTCAGGAAACGTATGTTGACCGGAAGATACCGGCGCCGTGGGACCTCGAAAACGATCTGATCAAGGTCATTACCGGTCCGCGGCGCGCGGGGAAGTCATTTTATGGAATTCATCTGCTCCAGAAGGCCGGATCATACGGCTACATCAACTTCGATGATGAACGGCTGGCCGCCGTCGAAAATTACGATGAAATTATCAGTGCCGTAAACAGCGTGTACGGCCATCCGCGCTACCTGTTTTTTGACGAGATCCAAAACCTTCCGCGGTGGGAAATATTCGTCAATCGCCTGCAGCGACAGGGTTTCAGGCTTCTGATCACCGGCAGCAACGCCAATCTGCTCTCTTCGGAGCTGGCAACCCATCTCACTGGCCGCCATGTCTTGTTTGTCCTGTTCCCCTTTTCTTTCGGCGAGGCGCTGGCCGCGTCGGCTAAAGAGCTGACCGGCATCGAGAAAATGGCCGCGCTGGAGACGTACGCTGAGCAGGGCGGCTATCCTGAGCCCCTGCTCAAAAACATCGACCGCCGTGATTATCTTCGCACCCTTCTGCAATCTACATTGTACAAGGACATCGTCAAGCGGTTCAAGGTCAGGTCGGTTCAGGGGATCGAAGATTTGACCCTTTATCTGATGTCGAACATCGCACGTGAGTATTCGTTGAACGCGCTTTCCGGGGTGACGAAGTGCCGCAGTGTCCATACGATTGATAAATATATCCGCTATCTTCAGGAGACCTACCTGCTTTTCTCGCTTCCGCGCTTCTCTTTCAGGGTGAAGAATCAGGCGGGATTCAACAAGAAAATCTACTGCACCGACAACGGACTGGCGATCGCGGCGGGCTTCCGCTTCAGTGAGGACAAGGGTGCGCTCTATGAAAATCTGGTAGCCGTCGCGCTGAAAAAAGAGGAAATTGCCGGCCGGATTTCCCTGTTCTACTGGAGGAGCCCGCAAAACGAGGAGGTGGATTTTGTCGTCAAAGAGGGTTTGCATGTAACGCGGCTGATCCAGGTTTCTTCGGACATCGCAAATCCAAAGACGCTGAAGCGCGAAATGCGGGCGTTGATCAAGGCTTCCCAGGAGCTGCATTGTGATGATCTGCTGCTGCTTAACGACCGCGTTGACCGGATGGAGACGTTCCGGTGGCAGGACGCTGAGCGTCCGATCCGGCTGATGCCGCTGTGGCAATGGCTCCTTGAAAAATAATAGGGGCTCTGTCCCTAATTAGCGATGTTTATCTCTTCCAGTTCATCGACCTTTTCGATTATTCCCTCAAACGGCAGATTTACAACCCCTCCAAGGTGTACTGCGCGGATGCAGCCCTCGGCGGCGCCGTCAGTTTTCGGTTCTCGCGCAACATCGGCCATATCTATGAAAACATCGTTCTACTTGAGCTGAAGCGGCGAGGCGGCGATGTTTTCTACTGGAAATCGACGCGCGGCCGGGAGGTGGATTTTGTCGTAAAGATCGGGCTTCGCATCACCGAGGCCATCCAGGTTTGCTCATCCCTCGCTGATCCGAAGACGCGGCAGCGGGAATTCCAGGCGCTTGGCGAAGCCGCCCTGGCGCTCAAGGCGGAGCGGCTGACGATCATCACCGACGATGAGGAGGGCTCTGAAAAGTGTGATTACGGCGACATCGCCATCGTCCCGCTCTGGAAATGGCTTCTTGAGGAAACGTGAACATAATCCCCAAATCATCAGAGCCTTGCATTTCTTTGCAAATTAATAGGGGCTCTGTCCCTAATTA
>DYLD01000070.1 GCA_020722315.1 Syntrophus aciditrophicus | reverse complement strand
AAAGAGCGGGATTTTACTCCCGCTCTTTCGCTACAGAAATGTTCGAGTCTGTAGCCTCGGTGGCTTTCGCCGTCTCGCAATCGCCTTTCGACTTTTGTTCGTTTCAATCCACGTTCCGAATGACGTCATTATATCCTTCTTTTTGAGAAGTCCTTTTGCCTGTGTTTTTTCGGCGCCTTGGGTTCGGTTCTGGGGGAGGGGGGCTCTGCGGGTGATTCTGGTTTCTGCGGGGGTTGCGGGGTCGCCTGCGGCGGTGGTGGTGCTGCCTTCTTCTCTGGTTGCTTGTCTTCCGTGTGTTCTTCGTTCTCCCAGTGTTTTTTTGGGAATTTCGCGAGGGCGTAGACGCTTGAGGCGGATATATAGAGTTTGCTTCGTTCCAGTCCTGTGTCTTTGTCGTTCCAGGTGTCCATCTTGAGGTGTCCTTCGACGTTGACGGTGTCGCCCTTGGTGATTTCGAGGTCCTCGATGATTTCGGCGTGCTTGTCCCACGCCTCCACGTCTACGAAGATGAATGTTCCGCTCCAGCGGTCTTTGACGGCGAGTTTGAGGATGCAGACTTTATGGCTGCCGACCGGGCGGAATACGGGCGCGGCTATGAGTCCGCCGGAGATGAAGACTGAGTTCATGCCCTGTGTCCTCCTACACCTTCATTGTCTGTATTCCGGCCTCTTGTGTTCTTTCGATCTTTGTACCGCCGGCGTTTTTGAGCATTTCGATGGCGGTGGAGAAGAGGTTGAGGTGGACGTGCGGGGGCATGGCGTCGATTTTTCTTGCGAGCTCCTCCGGATCGACTTTTTTGGTCCACGCGAGAGGGGGGGTTCTTTTCGCGTGTTCTTTGACGAGTGTGGAGAGGGCTCCTCCGACTGGGTAGTTGTCTGCGAAGACGACTTCCCCGCAAGCGATGGCGTTGGCTATGAACGCCTCTTCGTATTTGGTCAGGTTCATTATGGTCCTCCATTTTGTTTTTATCTTTTAGAATGTGCTTTCACATATGGTGTTTTTTATGGAGAAATCCTCCTCTTCGGCTTTGATGGTTTTTTCGATGACCTTGGTCTTTTTTATGTCGGTTGTTTTTTTCTCCGATATTACTCTGTCTATATCTGTGAGGGAGATGAACATGTGGATGGTCGTTGTTATCTTGTCTATTCTTTCCTTGAGCTGTTTCCCTGTGTTTCCCCATTCGGCTATGTATATTTCGCTTCTGGGTTTGATCCCGAGGGTGTTGGAGAGGGCGTATGAGAAAGCCTCTGCCTCGCCTTCCGCGGCGGAGCGCCTGTTCATGTCGCCTTTTGCCATTTTGCCCGAGAGTATCTGGTCCCTGTGGAGGGCCATGTGTCCGCACTCATGGAGGAAGACACAGAGTTTTTCTTCGTTGGAAGAGAGGTTTTCATTGAGTTTTATCATGTGTTCGGATGCGTTGTAGTATCCTTTTGCGTCTTGTGGGAGCATGGATTCCGGGACGGTTGCGACTTTTACCCCGAAGGTGTTGGAGACCATGCCGATGATTTTGTCGACGATGGCCTTGTCTATCTGTCCGTCTATGCTGATGGACGGTATTTCCCCTAGTCCGAGCTGCTTTGCGTTGGTCTGGCCTATGTCGAAGACTTTGCCGGTGTTGAACCCGACGCATCGTTCTATCTGTTTTCCATTCCCGTCGAGTTCCGGGATTTTGTTTCCTTTTTCGTCCTTGACGAATGTTCCTTTGTCGTCGCGGAGGTATGACTTGACGACGACTGGCACGAGGATGTCATATCCTTTTTCTCCTGCGTTTATTCTGACGCGGCCTTTTGAGTTGCTCAAGGATGTCCACGTCTTGAAGGAGGCGAATCTTTCGACGTTTGTTTTTCTTCTTGCGGCCTGCATCATCAGGAGGAGGTTGTTGTTGGCGGAGTACTTGTGGAAGGCGCCGGAGAACGCGAAGAGACTTTTTATTGTGTCCTGCGTCTCTTTAGAGTCTATTTTGGCGGCCAGTTTGTCCAGGTGGTCGTTCAATTCTTTGACGAGGGGGTTTTGCTGGTGCTCCTTTTTACCGTAGTTGGCAGTCTGTTCGTTCACTTGGTCGAATTTTGGGCTGTATCTGCTGGTTCCTTCGAGGGCCATGGCCGGTTCGCCTCCTGCCGAGCGATAGGAGTAGTGGTCCTTGGAGCCTATGACGAGATGGTCGAGGAAGGTTAGACTCATTTTTTTTGCCGCCAGTCCGACCCTGGAGGTCATTTCGATTTCGTCTGGCGTTGGGCTGTCCAGTGTGCCGTGGGGGTTGCTGTGGGCGAGAATGATGCATTCTGCGTTGTGTTCGAGGGCATGGTGTATGATGTTGCGGGGATATATGTAGGCGTTCTCCGGTGTATACGCCGATCCTATTTTGTCATCGCAGGATATGATTCTTTTGTTTTTTGTGAGGTATAAGGCGACATAGGTTGTGTCGTTTCTGTTGAGTTCGGTTTTTAGATATTCGACGGCGTCCTCGGGGTTGACGATTTTTTTGGAGGATATTTGCCTCCACTGGAATTCGGCGACGAGTTTTTTGATTCCTGCTGCGAGGTTGAGTTCTCGTTCTGAGAATATTTTTGCGGCCATGGAGTTTTTCCTGAATATGTCGTGTGTCGCAAGCCTTGCCCTGCGTGCCTCTCCGAGTTTGCGGGTCTTGTCAGATTCGCATATTATATCGACGAGGAATTCCATTGCATCGAACTCGTCTGTGAGGGACTGTTCTCCGAGGGAGCCTATTCGGTTTGTGACGTCGGAGGTTTCGACGTATCTGGTTGTTGTGTTGTCCATGGCCAAGCCTCCTTATAGAGCCTGTCCGGCCTTGATTGTGTTTATGAGCGTTTTGAGGGATTCTTCGAGGTTTTCGGCGACCTTGAGGACTTTGTCCTCCATCTCCGGGCTGATGTCCCCGATTGCGGTGTACGCATCCGCGAGCATGTCGGCGGTCATAAATGCCTCCATGATGGCTCTTGCCTTGTTGTCTCCCGTGTAGACCGCTTTTTTCTCCTGCTGTGTTCTGGTTTCTTTTTCGCTTGGCATTGTGTGTTCTCCTTATATTTTGATTTCTTCTTCTTCTTTGAATGGTTTGAGTTTGACGGTGTTGAAGGTTTTGGTTGTCGAGAGTTTCGGGTGGTGTTTTGCGGCTCTCCATGTATCGAAGAGCATTTCTGCATCTTTGAAGGACTCCCTTATGTCGTTGAAGATTTCTTCTTGTTCTTTTTTCCCTTCCGAGTATGTGCTTCTGTCGGTCTGCCAGGGGTACTTTTGTTCTGGGTATACGATCTGCATTGTCGCCTTTCCGTTTTCGGCGCATATTGATTTGATGTCGCACCTGGTCCCTTCCCCTCTTGAGTTCCCGCCGAAGGCTTTGGATATCGCGAGGAGTGCGTTCTGGGAGAGCTCCCCTCCGGTGCATACGAGGAGCATGCGGGAGCCCTGCGTCTTGATCACTCTTGCCTCGTCCGCTCCGAAGAGGGTTTTGTTTGTGTGGAATTCCTCCCCCTTCAAATCTGTCAGCCTTCCGGTCGTTATTGAGTATTTTGCCTTTTTGGGTTTGGTGGTCTTTCCCGAGAGGATGTCGAGGAATTTTGCGAGCATGGATTTGGAGTTTTCGTCTGCCGCGGCGAATATCTGCTTGAAGTTCAACTGTCCCATGTGGACGCATTTTGCGTTGAATTTCTCCATTGCCTGCGGGGAGATGTCTCCTCGGAAATCGATTGTTGTTACGTAGGTGGCCATATTTTCCTCCTTAGATTGAGTATATCAGGGGTTCATCCTTGATTCCGTCCTCCATTTCCTTGTCTTTGCGGATTAGTTCGGCCTCCATTTCACGGAGTTTTCTGGCCTTTTCGGCCTCTTTGACGACGACCAGACTGACGCTGTCCAGGTCTATTTTCTCGCCTCTTTCCAGTTTTTTCACCAGATTGAGTGTTTCCGGGTTGAAGCTGTAGTTGAGCCTGTCCCTGAATTCCTGTTTTTTCCCCTTGTTAAAACTGCTTACTGGTCGGAAATAGCCACAGACCCTAGCCCATACTTCGCACTTGCACCCGCAGATTTTTGAATTTTTCTTTTCTTCGTTCATGGTTTCACCTTGAGTTTGATAAAGAGTAATCTACGTCCAGGTTATCGTTGGCCTGTTTGTTTTTTGGCGACATCGAGGGTTTGAATTCAAGTTTGGCGTCCTCGTAGAAATCGTCGAATGTGGGCTTTCTTTTTGCTCCGGGGGCCATTCCGCAGTAGTTTGGCATGAGGCAGCCGTTTATGTCCAGTCTTTTGGAGATGAAGGCCCTGAACGCCTCTTTTGCGATTTCATCCTTGGCGGTTCCGTCTGCCGCCGCCTTTCTGGTGTAATGCTCTGCGATTGTTGACATCTGGGCGGCGAAGCTGTCGGCCCATTCTCCTTCGATTTTTGCTGCCTCGATAAGTTTTTGGGTGGCGTCGTCCCTTTGTTTCTGGACATCCTCCGGGCTGCTGTTTTTTGTTTTGCCGATTTGTTTTTTTATTTGTTCGGCCATTGAACGCAACCTAAAAGCCTCCTGGAAAACGATGTTGTTTTGTTCGTCCACGGAGGAGATGAAATCTTGTATTGTGGTTTTGCCGTTGAAGAGGGGTTTTTCGGGGGCTTTCTGCTGTTGCTCCGGCTGGTCGTGCGTGATTTTTTTCTGGGCTGGTCGGACGATTTTGATGTCGTCCGGGGTTATGTTTGTATACCAGGTTTCGCCTTTTTTTCTGGAGGAGAAATGGCCTGTTATGGCTATGGTGCTGCCTGTTCCTGCTTGCTGGAGCATGCGGCCTCTGTCGGTGTCTGTGAGAAACCTGATGTATGTTTTCACAATGCTTTCGGACGATCTGATGTATGAGCTGTTGACGGCCTCCACCAGGGTTATGTTGCTTTTTCCTGCTGTTTGCACCGAGGTCAGTGTTGCCAGTGCGCTGACTTCGGACATATTGAGTTCCTTTGGAGAGAAGGCGGCGTATGTGGTTCTGACATAGTAGTGCGATTGTTTTCCGTTCCGGAGGAACCCCCCGATTTCGACTGGTTGTTTTCGGGAATATGCGCTCATTATAATATTTCCTATTGATCCGGCGGCCCAGCAGTTGACGGTGCCGTGTCCGGTGTTGACTCTGGCGACGACGGCCTTCACGTCCTTGTTTCCAACGCGGGACTCGGTTTCTCTTGCGGACTCCACGGTTCCGCAGATTTTAACTTGGTTGCTAAATTTTCTGTCCATTTTGCGTATCCTCCTGTATGTGTTGTGTTTTTGTTCTTAGGTTTTTCAGATCCTCGTTGAAGTCTTTTGCATACGATTTGAGGATGAGGCATGATCCGAATGACTTGAGGAAATAGAGGTCGAAAACCATTCCTTCGTTGTCGTTGTCGAAGGCGAGTTTGAGGTTGGAGAATCCCTCCAGGACGGGGTGTCTGGGGCTTAGTTCTCCGTTTTCTTCGCGGTGGAGGGGGTTTCCTCCGAAGGCGATGAGGGTTTCGTTGTTCTTCCTGAGTCCGAGGTCGATGAAGGAGAGGAGGTCTATGGTTGCCTCGAAGAGGATTGCGGATGAGGGGTCTCCTTTCACGATGAAGGCGGCGTCTTTTTTTCTGGAGCCGTAGCTGAATTTTTTGAATCCGCGTTCGCCTGTGAGATGGATGCTTTGATATGCCGCGTCGTGGTCGTTTTTGTCTGTGTATACGAACGTTATGGCCTTCCGTGTCTCGAATGTTTTTTTCTCCAGGAAGACTTTTTCTTCCGAGGGGTATGCCAGTCCGGATCGGAAGAGTTCGGCGACGGTTTCCGGGGAGAGTTTTCTTTCCTCCACGAGATATTTTTCGGCGTCCTGCCGGAATTGCGGCCTGTATGGGGGGATGAACAGATTTTTTTGCTCCGCCTTTTTGATTGTGGCGGGGCGGATTGGCGTTGGCATGGGGGAATATTGCCTGTCGTAGCAGGCCCCGGTCATTCCTTCGATGATTTTCAGGGCCCTTTTGAAGTCCACGTTTTCGGATTTCATGATGAAGGAGACTGGTCCGGCGCCGCGCATGTGTTCTGATCCGGGTTTGAAGGCGTTGAACATCTGTCCGGAGATGTAGACGGAGAGGTCGCCTCTGCGGAACTTGGTCTTGTCTCCGCGTTCTCGCTGCCAGCCGAGTTTTTCGGCTGTGGTTTCGACTGGGTAGTCCACCTTCATCGCGTCTCTCCCTATGCGGACATCAGCAGTTGCCTTACGCTTCTGACCTGGTATATCTTGTTGTCTTTTGCGAATGAGCCTATTTCGTCGCATGTTGCGACGAATCCTTTTATGCCCCACCTGTGGATCATTTCGAGGATGTTTCCGTCCTCGTGGTTTCTGACTACGACCCTGGCGTTTTTGTAGAGCTGCGCCGAGGCGTCGGCCTGCTCTTCGACCATGACGTCCATCACGACGACTCCGTTTTTGTTCGTCTGTGGTGCTCCCATGGCGAGGAACCTCTTCTGGATTTGTCCGTTCATCTGCTGCTTCTCCTTTTTATATTTTTACGCCGTCCTCCTCCGAGGATAGCTCCTGTGCGCTGTGATAGATTTGCGATGCCACGACATCGGAGATGGTGGAGGCTATCAGGGCCGGGTCGAGCTTTCCCATCACGATGTTGTTGTCCCCGAATATATCGTGGAGCATGTCCGGTTCCACACCGTCGCCATATCCGAACCCGAAGGAAGTCCAGCCCGATCTGGCCAGCATTTTGAGGGCGGCCTTTGATGAATTTATTGCGTTGTCTGTTTTATTGGCTGTTAAATTGCCCCCCGCTCCTGTGAGAACGGCCGCGTCCGATACGCTGGGGCTGGGGTCTCCGTCTGTAACGACGAAGAAGAATCTGTCGGTCGCGCCCGTATCGATTCCGTATCTCACGTCGAGGACGTTTTTTGATTGAATTATACCGTTGCAGAGGGGGGTGCCGCCGAAATAAAAAGCGTTGTTTTTGTATATTGCGAGGGGGGATTCGAGGACATAGAAGCTATTTGAGAAGGCGAAGCAGTCGACATTTATCCCTTGGGCGCCCAGCCCTGCGGATATGCCTGTTGTCATCGAGGCCACGTTGTGATAGTCGCCTTGCATCGAGCCCGATACATCGATCAGTAGTGCGACCTTGAATTTTCCTTTTTTTATTTTGTGGCTCCGGTCCTGCATCCAGATGTTCGGCCTGTCTGACAGGGGGTAGTTTGGCAGCGACAGATCGTCTAGTTCTCCGGAGTCGGTTCCGTGGGCGAAATGCCGGAGGGTCTTTTTTGCCCGGATGATTCTTCCCGCGACGGCTTCGGCGATAAGGTTTGCTTTCTGGTCGCGCTCGAATATGGCCTGTTGCGCCGGCCCTGCCTCTACTATAACTGTTGCGCCGATGTCGGCGAAATGGGGTCTGTCTGCCTCTTTCACGCTGACGAATGTGGACTGGCGTTCTTTGTCGGCTTTCTCGAACATGCTGAGCTCTCGCAGTATGACGTCGAACTTTGTATTGGGATCCGCTACTTCCCTCTTTTTATGCTGTTTTGGCTCTTCTTCGTTCTTGTTCTGCTTGTCCTTTCCATGGTCGTTCTTTTGGTCATTGCCGCTGTCGTTCTTGTCTTCTTCTCCGGGGGACTGGTCTTGTTTGCCGTTCTTTTTTTCTCCGTCCTGTTTTTCCTGTTTCTGCTCTGGAGGAGGGGGGTTGATGTATTCATCTATGATGTTGACTATGCTTTTTGTTCTTTCAGCAGTGCTCTTTTGTGTCTTCTGGGCTTCAGCGAGGGCTTTTTCCATGGCGGCCTTGAGGTCGGGGTTGGCGGAGCAGTTGTCGATGAAGGATGGGTCGCCCGTCTGTATTGCGGCCAGCAGTGGTTCGATGCCATTTCCGTCTAGGGATTTGAAGTATTCTTTTGCGAAGGCGTTGAAGTATCCTCCGAATTTCCAGTTTTTGTCCTCTATGGCCTCTCTTGCTTTTGCGTTTTCGAGGGCGGAGAGGACGGGCTTGGCGAATTTGAGTGCGGCCTGTGTCCGGGTATCTCCGGATTTTCTGGCCTCTGCCCTTTTGAAGGCGTCGATGAACCTGTTCACCGCTTGAAGATCCTCGTCATTTGCTGTTTCTATTTGCTTGGCTGTTGCCAGCAGCAGTCCTCCGAGGGCGTCGGCGCCAAGTTCTTTGACTATGCTGGACGGGATAAATACGCTCGCCATGTCTCCGGGATATTGGGGTTTCGCAATGGAGACCTTCTCGTCGTTTTGCCCTCCTGTGCTTTCACAGATTCCGATTCTGACGTTGTCTGCGAGGGGATAGTTTATTAGTTTGCAGATGGCGGCGACCTTTTCGGATGGTGTGTCCATCTGCACATTAGATATTTTTTTCCACTCCCCGAGATGGTCGAACGGGATTGTTCTTGGCATTTTTCGTTTCATGTTGTGCTCTTTTTGAGATTATTTCAATCCTTCTCCAATTTTCCCGAGCAAGGCGCCGGAGACGATTGTGAGGTCTTCGTTGCTGCCCTCTGTGTTCTTGAAGAAGTTGAGGATGGTGTATCTTAGTGATTTTGGGTTGTTGTTGGTGTACACCAGCCCTCTTGCCGCATTGATTGTGTTTCTGATGGTCCATGTGGGTTTTCTGACGGCGAATTTTGAATTTTTCGCGTTGTTTCTGACGGCGCCGGCGACCTCGACAAGGATGTCAAGCATTTTGTCGTCCACGCCTGGGACCTCCTGTTTGACTATCTTTTTTTCCTGTTCTGGGCTGGGGTAGTCGAACACCATGGCATAGTTCACCCTGTTGGAGAGTGCGGTGTCGATCATACCTGTGACTCCGGTGTATGAGCTTCCCTCGTTGAGGGTCATAAAGACGGCGACATTTTTTCCGATTTTGACATCGCGTCCGAGGGGGGACACGTGGACTTTGCCGGAGAAATCGAACAGCGGGAGCAATGGATTGAGGATTCCGATGTCCTGCACCCTATTGACCTCATCGAGGACAACAACGCAATTTCCCTTTTCCAAAAACTGCACCAGCACGGAAGGTTTGAACGATGTGGAGCCTCCTTTGAGCACTCGTTCGCCGAACCATTTTTCGGGGTCGCGTATGGTGGAACAATCGACGCGGAGGAATGGGAGGTTGTTTTTGAAGGCGTAGTACTGACATGAAAGACTCTTTCCCGAACCATGGGGTCCTCTGACCATTGTGAGGGCGAACCCGCTGTCGCGCCTCTGCTTCTCGATGAGTTCTGTGTGGAGCATTTCGATTTCGTCGTTTGGGACGAAGTTTGGATCGCTGGCCTTTTCCTGGAAGAAAAACATTTCGGTTTCTTCGTTGGTCTCCTTCTGGGTGGCCTGCTGTGTCTCTGCGGGGGCTATCTTTGTGTCTTGGATATGGGTGTCGGCCTTTTTTTTATATTCCTCCTCGACGAGTGCTCTGACCTCGGCCTCGATTTTTCCGCGCAGGTCGGAGAGTTCCTTTGCGTGTCCTTGCTTGAGTTCGTCGATGTATTTTGCCGGGTTGCTCAGGATTTTGAGCGCCTCTTTCTGGTCTATGGCCATGGTGTGTTTCTCCTATGTTTTGTTAGATTTTCACGCTCTGTTCTTCTTCCTGCGCCGGTGCGGTCTTTTCGGTTTTGACGATTAGCGGCGGGGGCAGGGGGACCGTGTTGTTCTCCCCTTTTATTCCTTCGGTTCCGTCGATGACCGTCAGAGCCTCCTTGGGAAATACGGTTTTGGCCTTAATTCCCTGGGCTATTCTTTCGCAGGTGGTCCTTACTTCGGTTGGGTTTTGTGCATGGAATAGGTCTTCGATCTCCTGGTAGTCGTTGGCTATGGCGTATGCGTTGACGCATGCGGAGAAAAACTTCCATCCGAGTTTCAGCTCGGGGGTTTGCAGGTTGAACGTTTTTATTCCGCCCTTTTCATTGTCTATCTTGATGATGTACGCGTCCGGCTCGATGGTCATACCGCGGAAAAAGCGCTGTCCTTTGATATATGCGGCGATCTGGGCGCACTCTTCGAGGTAGGGCCTTTTCCATCCCTCGAATTTCTTTCTGGTGGTCGTCTTGAAGTCGAGGATATGGTTTTTTCCGGCCTTGGTTGTGAGTATGAGATCGCTCGTCCCGCCGTAGCCGTTTGCCGCGAAAGGCACTTCGCTCTGTAGCGTGTATCCTTCCCCGAATTTATCCAGGAGGAACATGTTGATGCGTCCGATGTATTGGAACGCCAGCGAGTTGACCGAGGGGGTTTTGATCCCTTTGACGTATTCCTCGATTTCCTTGTGTATGTGGGTGCCTATTGCGGGGGCCACGTTGTTTATGGAGACGACCTTTTCGACCTCCTCGAAGGTTTTTTTGAACCCCTCCTCTGTCCCGTCATAGAGGCGGAGGAGTTCTGGGGCGGAGAGGACGGCTTTGAGGATGTTCTTCCTGTCCCATTGATTGAGGGCGTAGCTGTAGAGCGTGCCTGTGAATGTGGTGACAGAGGGCAGGAGCCCCCACTTCTTGGCCTCCCGGAGGGTGGTTTCCCTTTCCTCACCCTTGGAGTTCTTGTAGGTGAAGCACTGTGTCCCGTCATACCTGTAGAAGTGTCCCATGAGAGGTCTCCTTTTTTTATTTTGACATAATATATTATATATATGGAGGTCTGTCAAGCCAGATTTTTCAGATTTTTCAGATTATTTTTATTTTTCACTCTACGGTATGGTGTAAAAATTTTCGATATTTTTTTATTTTGCGCTTGACAAGAGGGTTCTGGGGGGTATTTTTTCAGTGGCAAGCGGAGGATTGTGATGATACCGAAGAAACTAAAGCAGCTAATGGACACGAAACCCGCGAGGTTTGTGTTTGTCCCTGGCCGGACGCGGATATTCTGTGTCCACACCCAGTTTCCAGAGTGCGTGATGGGGATTACGGAGAAGGGGATATTCCATCCGCGTTTTCTGGACGCGGAGGCGGGGAAGAAACTTTCCGAGACTTACAAGATGTCGTTGATGATCAAGGCGTTGCAGGTTTACATAAGGAGGATGGCTGAAGAGCTTAATAGGGGAGTTGTTTTGCCTGGGTGGGACAGTGTCAGGCAATATTTTATGCATCAGTCCTCGTAGTTTTTCCCTTTGTGTTCCTTCCTGTGGCAGCGGTCGCAGATTGATATGAGCCATTCGATAGGTTCTGTCCCTATTTTTCTTGCGTATCTGGTGTGGTGGACCTGCGTGGCTCTGGCTCCGCAGATTCTACATCTATGGTTGTCCCTGTCGAGGACGATCTGGCGTTTTGCCTTCCATGCGTCGCTTTTGAGGTAGTCTTCCCGGTAGTATTTTGTGCGTCTTTTCTTGAGCGTTTTGAAGATGAAGCTGTCGAGGCATATTTTTATTCCCGCGAATATTCCTGCGATTGCGGCCAGTTTGAGTATCAGGGGTATGATTCTGTCGTCCATGGTGTGACTTCTAGTCTAGCTCCAGCCACATCCTCAAAGACGGGTTGAATAGTATCGTAGGATGATGCGACTACGTAGTACGCCGATTTCATTGTCCTCTCCTGTCTTTGTTTGTTTAGTCTTCTATTCCCTTACAGTGTCTGTCCAGTATTTTTTTACCTTACAGCGGATTGGGTTTTTTCCAATGTTGCGAATGTCTTCATCCTCTGCCATCCGCAGGAGGGGGAGAGGTCGTATCTCACCAGCCACCCCCGCTCGGGCATGCCGGGTCTCCAGTTGTCCCCGTTGATTTCTTCGATTTCGTGTCTCATGGTATGTCTCCTTTTTATATTTTGGCTCCAAGCAACCTTTCTAGGACTTCTTGGAGGGATATTCTTTGGGACTCTTCCTCTGGAGCCCTTACATCGAGGCGTGATATGGTGGGGGTTTGTGCCTTTTGGGTGGCGTTCATTGCGGCCTTTATGTGCTTGCAGGGCTGTCTGGTTCTAAGATACGGCCAGCACGAGCATATATACTCGCCGTCCGGCTTGAGCGATACTGTATAGGTCTTGGACGGGTTGGATTTTGAGGGAAAATTCCATTGTTTTAGATATTTCTGGTTCATGTTTGCCTCCGTTTGTGCTTTCCCTTATGGTGTCCGTTCCTTTCGGATTTTTCGTTTTTTGCATTTTGGGTTGCTGGTGCTATATTACGTCAAAACAAGGGAGGGGTTTATGAGGCCCGATAATGAAAAACTGTATCTTGAGACGATCTGTCCGGCGTTGGACAGGGGGGCGTGGCATGTCAGGCCGCTTCGCGGGGAGGACATAGACGACATCAAGCAGGAGCTTAAAGCCTGTGCGGCGTGGATCATAGACTGGGCCGAGAGGAAGGCGGAGCGGCGCGGGGAGGATGCCTTGATCAAATATCCGAAGGCGGTGGTTCAGCGTTCGATGCGTTTCATTATTTCGGGTCGGCGTTTTTTTTCCCAGAAAAAATGTGATATTCTCCATGTGCCAAACGAGAGCGGGGCGGTCTTGGAATACAACGACGAGATAGTGGAGCATGCGTCGTCGTTTTTTTTCTCTCCGGGGAAGCTGGCGCAGAGGAAGGTGGACCTTGAGATGATAGAGAAGAAACTTGGGCCGAATATGAAGGTTCTTGACATGCTCCTATGCGGCTACAAGCAGGGGGAGATTGCGAAGGAGATGGGCATGAGCGATGCGGAGATGAGCCTTCATATTGACCAGATGATGAAGGATATTCACGCGGTTCTTGGTCTCAAGGAGGATGTGGTGAAGCAGCGCGATGTCGAGAAGGATCTGGCCGGCCTCGATCTGTTCCTTTTCGCCCGGGAGCATCAGCAGTCCGAGGAGGTAGGCGTTAGGATATGATCCCTAGGACAATTCATCGCCATTCAAAAGTTTCAGCAGATTGATTTTTATTGCTGGCGGTATGTCGTTTGCGCGAAAGATTACGTTTCTAAGATGCGCGGCTACACCACCCCCTCCCGAATCATCTTGCGAATCGGAAGACATTGCAGAGAACATGTTGGGGTAGAGATACACCCAGATGTCGGGGTTTGCCCGTTCGAATGCCCCAACGGCCTCCGGAGTGCGTCTACAAAGCGCCTCAAAAATGTCAGGCTGGGACACCAGCAGCGCGCCGAGCTGGATGAGCATGTGCGCCCGGCGTTTTCTACTTTGTTTTGTCGTGCCAATCATAAGTCACATCCGTTTAATCATTTATCCATCAGGTTTATCTGTCTTCCGAGC
>DYLD01000069.1 GCA_020722315.1 Syntrophus aciditrophicus | reverse complement strand
CTGAAGCGCAAATTTATTGATTTTTCTTAGGTACCCCGCCGTCGCAGCAAGGCTGCAAAGGCGTAAAAAACGTGAACGATCACAGAGCGCTTAGCCTTTGAAGCCACAGCGAGACGTTGCGGGGGCGAAAAAGGTTGATGAGCGAGAAGGCGGCGTTTTGCAAAGGTCTCATTGATTGACTAAGCGTTGATTATGCTGTAGATTATACGACCATGAGCGGTAATATACAGCTTTATCGTTTTATGGAACAACGGCTTCCCCCGCCGGAAAGGCGCCGCCTTGTGCTCTTGACAGGCGCCAGGCAGACGGGCAAGACCACGCTGGCAAGAGCGAAATATCCGCGACTCCGTTATGTCAATCTCGACGCCCCGGAGAATCGCGAAGCCGTTCGTGTCGTCTCGTCGGCTCTGTGGGCGCGGGAGATCGGCCCGGCTGTCCTTGACGAGGCCCAGAAAGAACCGGTTGTGTTCGACAAGGTGAAATTCGCCTATGACGACCAATCGCTCCATTTTTCGGTTCTGTTGGGGTCAAGTCAGATCTTGCTGCTGAAAAAAATCCGGGAAACACTGGCAGGGCGGGTCATGGTTTGCGAGCTCTGGCCTCTGATGATGTCCGAAATATTCAATAATTCCGAAAAAAATCCGTCCGGAGCGCCGCTTTTTGACAGGCTTTTGGCAGGGGACGGCTGCGCCGCGGTTTTGCACGATGAACCGGCCGTTTTACTGGGTGTTGACGATGCCCTTCGCCGCGGGGCGCAGAACCATCTGCTGGCATGGGGAGGCATGCCGTCGCTGTTGAGGCTGAGTTCCGACGATCGGCGCCAATGGCTCAAGGATTACGAAGTTACCTATCTCGAAAGGGATCTGACCGACCTTGCCCGTCTTAATGATCTGATGCCGTTCAGAAAATTCCAGCGGCTGGCGGCCCTGCGCTCCGGGATGCTGCTCAATTATGCCGAGCTTGCCCGGGATGCGGGACTCAGCGTTGATACGGCGCGGCGCTATCTTGAATATCTCCGCCTTTCGTATCAGACGTTCCTGCTGCCGCCGTATCACACGAATCTCACGAGCACGGTCGTCAAGACGCCGAAGGTTTACTGGCTGGATGTCGGGCTTTTAAGGCAACTGACGGGCATACATGAGGTCGTGACGGGGGAGATCTTCGAATCGATGGTCGTGGGGGAGTGTGTGAAATGGATCAAGACGATGGGCCGCGATGCCGAACTGTATTTTTATCGGACGCGTTCGGGATTGGAGGTTGATCTTCTTGTCGAAACACCCTCCGGCGTCATCGGCGTGGAAATAAAATCGCGGGAGTCCTCGGCGGCAAAGGACGTAACCGCGTTGAAGGAAATCGCCTCCACACTGGGGAAGCGGTGGAAAGGCGGGCTGGTTGTCCATGCGGGAACAGAACTCAGGCCGATTGCCGACCCGCAGATATGGGCCGTTCCCTCTTACCGCCTCTTTACATAATAAATAGGGACAGCGCCAATAATGTTCGTAATAAATACGCGCTGTTCCTATTTTTATTAACGGTAAACAGATTGGCGAATAATTGTTTACTTAACTGCGCTGTCCTGATATAACTCTTTGCGATGAATCAGACTATATTGTAGAACATCATTACGGAGTGGCTGGAAGAATTTGCCCTCCCCACGCTTATTCCCAGGGATGCAGCTCCCACCCCCGCGGACTTGCGCAACCTGTCGGAGATTTTGGCCGTCGTAGGACCCCGCCGGGCGGGGAAAACCTTTGTCATGTATCAGATGATCGGGGGGGCCTGATGGGGCAGGGATTCGCAGGCAGCGACGATATTTTGTTTCTGGATTTCTTAGAGAGCGTTTAGCCTTTGAAGCCTTGAGCGAGATCCGCGGGGTCGAAAAAGATCCGATTAGCTTAAAAGGCGGCGTTTTTTTAAAAGGTCTCCCAGTAAAAAACGTCTAGCAGACAACCTTCAAAACCCCTATGCCGATTACGAAAACCCAAAAAAGAAAAATAAAGAAAGATAAAAGGCTCAAAGAGCGCCGCCGGAAACTGGATAATGCCGCAAAGAGGGAGAAGGCGGATTTTCTGTTTGCTGAAGCAACCTGGCATTGGAATAAGGGGAAACTGGAGAATGCCCTCAATTTGATGGAAAGTGCGTTAAGGCTTGATCCGGCCAAGGAGAAATATCTGACGGCCTTAGCCGGTCTGGGTCACGAGATGGGGCGGACGGACGTAGAGTTGAAAGCCCTCCTCAACCTCTATTCCAAGGGTCTGTTACCCAATGAAATGATGCCGAATTTGTGCGTTCTGCTGAGAACGGAAAAGAGGTACGAAGAGGCCCTGGAATTCATCAACAAGACCATTTTGCTTATTTCCTCAATGAAGCTCCGGAATAAAAAAACCCTTAAGGCGGCTCTGATCCAGGAGCAAAAGTACTGCCAATTTCAGATAGAAGCCGCTGAACGTATCAGGGAAGAAAAACAACAACAGAGCGTCCCGGCCCCCGCTGAACAAAAAGTGGAACAGAAAGGTCTTGCTGCGGAAAACCCACCCCCTTCCGTTGTACCCATAACAGGCGCCGGTCTGCTGGATATCGACATCTCAGTCGAGGTGGATACGCAGGCATTTGAAGACGCCTTTGTAAAAGGGATCTTTGCGTCGCCCGCACGATACGAACTGGCCTTGGAGGCGCAAAAGCTACGGTTCAGAGAGACCTTTGAAAATCTCATTTCCCTCCATTCTCTGAAGGAGGTGCACTCCTTCTGGTATCAGGAGGAAACGGTCAGGAAGATACTCAAGGGCTTCCGGGGCAGAGCGCTTCTTGCCGACGAGGTGGGTCTCGGCAAAACCATAGAGGCGCTCATGACGCTCAAGGAATACATCCAGCGCGGCATGGTGAAAAGCGCCCTGATATTGACCCCCACGCCGCTTGTGAGTCAGTGGCGGGAGGAACTCCGCACTAAATTCGCTCTCGAATTTCCCTCCACCAATGACCCTGATTATCGGGCGGACGAGGCCGGTTTCTGGAAAGAGCCCTTTATCCTTGCGTCGATCAACATCGCCAAGTCAAAGAAGAATTTTCAGATGGCGACCGAAAGGGAGTACGATATGGTGATTGTCGATGAGGCGCACCACCTCAAAAACCGAAACACCCTTAACTGGAAATTTGTCAACGCCCTCAAGAAGAGATTTCTGCTTTTGTTAACCGCTACGCCGGTCGAAAATAACCTGATGGAACTATACAACCTCGTCACCCTTCTTAAGCCGGGCCAGTTAAAAACAGGTTCCGATTTCCGCCGGGAGTATATGACACGGGGCGACCCCACTGACCCGAGAAACCGGGACAAACTCAGGGCTTTGCTCGGGCAGGTCATGATCCGCAATACGAGGGCCCTCTCCCGGGTGGATATTCCTCCTAGGTTTGCCCGGACAATCAGGGTGCCGCCGTCTCCCGTGGAGCTTGATCTCTATGAAAGAATCTCGGCCCTCGTGAAAGATATCGCGGCAACCGACGGCCAGAGTCAAAGGTTCCTCCTTAAAAACCTCCTGGAAGAAGCAGGTTCTTCCCCGCGCGCCGTCAGTCTCACCCTGGAAAAGATGCTAACCCAAGCAGACATGCCCATCGCCCACGAAAGGGAGATCCGGGAGATCCATACAATATGCCGAAGTCTTGGCGAGAGCAGTAAAAATACCAGGCTTCTGGAAATCATCCATGAATCTCCGGACAAAAAGATTATCTTCGTCAAGTATCTCGGCACGCTTGATCATGTGTCTGAATTCCTGGCGTTGCACAAAATCCCCCATGCCCTTTTTCATGGCGGTCTGGACAACAGGATGAAAGAGGAGCAGATCAGGCTTTTCAAGGAGGAAAAAGACATCCTTTTGACCACCGAAATAGGGGGAGAAGGGCGCAACCTTCAGTTCTGCCATAGGATAATCAATTATGATCTTCCCTGGAACCCTATGAAAATCGAGCAGCGGATCGGGCGCCTTCACCGCATCGGGCAGGAAAAAGAGGTGATCATTGACAACCTGTGCGCCGCCGGGAGCATTGAGGATTATATGCTTGAACTGCTCGATAAAAAGATCAACATGTTCGAGATGGTGATCGGAGAGATAGATATGATTCTCGGCCGGATCGAGGGGGAGCATGATTTTGCCGACACAATCTATGACATATGGCTTGCCTCCGGCACCGGAGCGGACAGGGAGAAGGCATTCATCAGGCTCGGGACCAGGTTGAAGAGGGCCAAGATCAGTTATGAACAAACAAAAGCCCTCGATGAAAAGCTTTTTGGAGAAGACTATGAACTCTGATCCCGAAAATGAACTGTTAGGCTTTGCCGCCCGTTTCCTTGAATCCCGGGGAGCAGTCCTCGAGAGCAGAAACGGCGGCCTGGAGGCCGTGCTCCCGAAAGAGTTGTCCGAATTCCTGGAGGTTCCCGAATATTTTCGGATCACATCCGGTTTTGGGGAGGAAGCGCAAGATGCGTATGCGATCCATTACGGAGCAAAATTGGTAGATAAGATGATTGAAGCAGCCTGCGCCGAGACCCCTTTACTGGCCTGCGATTTCAAGTTTGACCATATGAAAAGCGATGGATTCGATCGGTTGATCAAAGAGCGCTTCCATTTTCACGAACAATCGATCCAGTTTCAGTCTTTTGCGAACGTCAAAACGAATTACCTGATCCTTGCCTGCCGCTACAGCGCCCAGAGTGACGAGCAGAAGGAAGGCATGATCCATCTGGCCTTCAACTATGAGACAGGGGCGCTTATTCCCAACATGGCCGAGATGCTCGCACCGGCGGAAAAGATTTACAGGACAGAGGCGAAAATCCTGCGGGATGAAATACCCTTTCATAAGATTATGAAACAAATCCGGGAACGCTCACCGGATATCATTATGCAAGAGATCCTCCCTTTCAAGGAAAGCATGGCGAGAAGATTCAAAAGAGATGCCGCCCACCTGGAAGAATATTACAGGGCACTGGAAGAGGAGATGAGGTCAAACCTTGACAGACAGGGGCTTTCCGATGAACTTATAACCGATCGGAAAGAAAAAATAGACCTGCTTCCCGTTGAATTGGAAAGAAAAAAGGATGACCTGCTCAAGAAATACAGCATCAGCATCAGGATTGCCCCCTCGGCGATCCTTTTTATCACAACCCCCGCGGTAAAAATACTTTACAACATGAAAGTGCGGGGAAGGGCCAAGACTGTTTCGTTTATCTATAATCCGATCACAAAAGCCGTCGATCCGCTCGTATGCCAGGGTTGCGGGGCAAGCACGACCGACATTTACTGCTGCCGTGATCTTTACATCCTTTGCGGGGAATGCCGCAAAAAATGTCCGCCCAGTCAATAGGCATTTTTTTTGCTTTTCCCCGGCGGTCCGTTGCCGGAATCAAGGTGTAATCGACCTCGCTTGTGCGAGAGGGATTCGGAATCATGACATTTTAAAAAGTTTATGATAAAGGGCTATCGCTGTTTTAGGGGGGAATGATTTTTAGGAGGAAGGAATGAATAGAATCGTGCTTAAATTCGTAGGCCTGGTGCTGGGCTTCGTTCTGGGCGTTGTAACGCCACTGTCCGCCGAAGATTCGCAGATCAGCCGCCGGACGCTCAAAGGGCTCAGCGGGGTTTATGTCGTTGTCGAGGAGCTCCAACCGAATTTGCTTAAATACGAAAAATACACGAAGGAGTTCAACCTCGGCAAGGCCGGGATTCAGCAAAACGTCGAGGCAAAGCTCCGTAAAGCGGGCATTCGTGTCTTTTCATACGAGGAGTGGCAGGCTGCCCCCGGGCGACCGGTGCTTTACGTGAATATCAATACCCACGAGAGTGAAAAATACTGGTTTTCATACAATATAACGCTGGAGTTGCGGCAGCTTGTCTGCCTTCAAGCCGACCCCGCCGTAACGACGCATACCCAGACCTGGTCGCTGAATCTGACAGGCACGACGAATATCGGCAATCTCAACCAGATAAATCAAGACCTGGAGCGGCTTCTTGGGCGTTTTATCGCCGCGAGAAATAACTGAGGAGCAAGATGAAGATTCTTGTGACGGGTGGGGCCGGATATATCGGCTCCCACGTGGTAAAGGCCCTTGGAGAAGCGGGGCATCAGCTTCTTATCTATGACAACCTCTCGACCGGCCACGACTGGGCGATTCTCTACGGGCGGCTTGTCCCGGGTGATCTCGCCGACCGGGCGTTGATCGCCGAAACGCTGAAGGCCTTTGCACCGGAGGCCGTGATGCACTTCGCCGCGTCGATTCAGGTCGAAGAATCCGTCCGTAAGCCGCTTGAGTACTACCGCAACAATGTCGCCAACACACTAAACCTGCTTGACGCGATGGGTAAGGCCGGTATAAGGAACCTCGTCTATTCCTCAACGGCCGCCGTCTACGGAATACCGGCGCGGATTCCGGTCGATGAACAGGCGCCGCTTGCGCCGATTAATCCCTACGGGGCGTCGAAGGCGATCGTCGAACAAATCCTTAAGGATCTCGCCGCGGCTTCGGATTTTCGCTACTGCGCGCTGCGGTATTTCAATGTCGCCGGGGCTGATCCGCAGGCACGCATCGGGCAGGCCTACCGGGAGGCGACGCATCTGATTACCCGGGCACTGAAGGCCGCCAAAGGCGAGTATCCGAAGCTCTCCGTTTACGGCACAGATTACCCGACGTCCGACGGCACCTGCGTGCGCGACTATATCCATGTTGACGATCTGGCCCTGGCGCATCTTCTGGCGCTGGATCGCCTGATCGCCACCGGGGAGACATTCGTCGCAAACTGCGGCTACGGGCACGGGTATTCGGTGCGCGAGGTCGCCGCGATGGTAAAAAAGGTAACGGGGGTCGATTTTTTCCTTGAGGAAACTCACCGGCGTGCCGGGGATCCGCCCGCCCTTGTCGCGGACAGCGCGTTATTGCGTCGTCTGACCGGCTGGTCGCCGCGTTTTGATGATCTGGAATTCATTATCAAAACCGCCTGGGCCTGGGAAAGAAAACAGGGGAAATAGGACGGCGGGGTCGAAAAATATTTATGAGCGCGAAGGCGGCGTTTTGCAAAGGTCTCCATTGTGATTCTGTGGACGAAAGGCTATGACTATTGGATCCGATCTTGAAGATCAGCGATTTTAAGAAATGGCTCAGACAAAGGATACCCGCTAGACTTTCCAGACGATTCATGTCCGCGCGTGACTTACCCTCTAAGGCAGGGGCAGTTTCGGCGAAAGCCTTACGCAAATCCTATTTAATTTTTTTGGTGGTAATGATGGCGGGAAGCGCGATTGCGGCGGACGAGCCGTTCGACACGCCGGCGAACTGGGGCGGGACCGGGATCATCGAGATTCCGACGGCGCGGGTTCTGCACGAGGGGCGTTACCGCATCGGCGTGGCGCAGGCCTATCCTTACCGGTATTACTACGGGGCTCTTGCGCCGCTGAAAGGCCTCGAAATTAACGGTCGCGTGACAGAAAATTTGGATACCGATATTTCAAAGACTCCGGGCTGGAGCGGCTACGGAAATTACAAAGACAAGGCCGTTGACCTGAAGTACCAGTTCCATCCGGAGGGAAAATGGATGCCGGCCGTGGCTATCGGAATCATGGACCCGCACGGGACAAGGCTCTATGCCTCGCAGTACGTTGTCGTAAGCAAGCAGATCTACCCGTTTGATTTCACGCTCGGCTTCGGCAACGGCCGTTTCGGGAAGAGGCCTCTACCATCGCAGGGCGAGGGGTTCAAGATCGAGATGTTTTCCGACAACGCCTCCTGGCGCAGCGACGGGCAGTTCTTCTGGGGCGTCCAGATGGCGCTTGGTGACGAAATTATGCTGATGGCCGAGTATAACCCGATCGACTACCCCAATACCGGCGATCCGTCCGCGCGTGCCGGAACCTTCGCCGGTGGTGTGCCGTCGAAGTTCAATTTCGGCGTGCGCTGGCGGCCGTGGAAATGGCTGGAGACGGACCTGAGCTGGCAGCGGGGGGAGGAGATCGGGGCGAATATCTCCGTTGCGTTCGATCTGGGAAACCCGCTGATACCGATCTATGATCATCCCTATAAGGAAAAGCCGGAATTGAGGCTCAAGCCGCTGGAGCGGCGGATCGCAACCGGCCTTGAGGAGTCCGGCTTCAGCGATATTATTGTGATCAAAAGCGGCGAGAGGCTTCTCGTGGAGGCGCAGAACAACAGATATTACTATACGCCGCGGGCGCTTTATGTCATGCTTCACGTTGTCGAAACCCTCTCACCGCCGGACGTCCGTGAAATCAGCCTGGTTCTTGCCGAAAACGGAATTCCGGTGGTTGCGTTTGAGACGCTTCTAAGCGACGCGAGGCTTTTTTTTAATGAGAAATTGACGACGAGCCAGTTTCTTTACCTTTCCGGCGGTATCGATACGACTCTTGCCGACGGCCTTCCCGGAAAAAGGCAGAAGCACCAGTGGTGGGACTACGAGATCAAGCCGTCGTTTAGAACCTTTCTCAATGACCCGTCCGGGTTTTTCAAGTACCGGCTCGGTGTGCGGGGCGCGGTGAGCCTTTTTCCGTGGAAAGGCGGCGGCGTTGTGACCGGCATTGAGTGGTATCCGTTGAATACGGTATCGACGTCGAACGCCCCGTCGGCCACGGCGGTGCGGACGGATATTGTGCCTTATCTAAAACAGGATGTCGTGCTGGGAGTGCTGATGGCCGAGCAGTTCGCGAAATTTCCCCGCCAGGTATACGCCCGCGCCTCGGCGGGCCTTCTGGAGACCCAGTACGCCGGGATAGACGCCGAGGTCGCCAAGCCGTTGTTCGGCGGGCGATTGATGCTGGGTCTTTCCGGAAGCGTCGTGAAGAAGCGCGATCCCGACAGGATGTTCGGTTTCAAGGAGAACGATTTCAAGGACAGATACGAGACCGCATTTCTCAACACCCGCTTGAACCTGCCGGAGGTCGAAGGCGCGATTGACCTGAAAATGGGGCAGTTCCTTGCCGGGGATCGCGGCACGAGGCTGACGCTTTCGAAGTTTTTCAACGGCGTCGTGCTTTCGGCGTGGTACAGTCAAACCGATACAGATCTTTTCCGTGACTCGTTCAACCGGGGCTATCACGACAAGGGGATTTCGGTGACAATACCGCTTCGAGTCTTTACCGGAAAAGATTCCAGGGTTTCCTACACATTCGCAATCTCCCCGTGGACACGGGACGTTGCGCAGGATATCGATCATTTCCACAATCTTTTCGATCATATCGGACGGAACACCGATATCTTTTTGCAGAAGGATGCACCCAAATTTAAATAGTTGTCCCATTTAAATTGGTTGACAACAACGGTAAATACCGCTATGAATCCACCGGAAACGGTTATTTCCCCATCATTTAAGGATATGAGATATTATGCAGAATGATCCAAAACAACCGGATGATGCGAATAGACCTCCGGCTCATGCTGATGCCGCCGCCGGACGCGAGCCCGGCATCAGGCCCGGCTACCCGTACGAGGCCGGGGAAGAAGACGAGATAAACCTGCTCGATCTATTTATCGTGCTATTGCGCCACAAGGTCATGATCTTCACGGTGGTTTTTCTAACCGGGGCCGCCGCGGTCATCATCAGCCTGCTGATGACGAACATCTACCGGTCGGAGACTACGATTGTCCCTACCGCGCAGGAAAAGGGCGGTGGGCTTTCGGCGCTCGGTGGATTCGGCGCGATGATTGCCTCCGAGGCCGGGATCGGCGCGGGCGGGTCGCTGGAGCAGTTCGAGGTTGTTCTGAAAAGCCGGGAGCTGACCCACTCCATTGTGAAGGAAAAAAACCTGCTTCCGGTAATCTTCAAGGACAGTTGGGACAGTCAGGCTAAGAAGTGGAAGGATGAGCCCCCGAAGAAAGAGGACATCTACAAGGCGGTTCAGGCCCTGCTTGATGTAAAGCCGGACAAGAAGAAAAACGTGATGGTCGTTGGCTTTCAAAATGAAGACCCCGAGACGGCGAAGCGGATCCTCGATTACTTCATCGTAGGCATGAGCGAGTTGCTCCGCAGGCAGACGCTTGATGAGGCCCAGGCGCAGCAGAAGCACCTCTACCAGCAGCTCGGACAGACGACCGACCCTCTTCTGAAAAACAAGCTCTACGAACTGATTGCCAAACAGATCGAGGCCGAGACGCTCGCCAATGTGCAAAAATATTACAGCTTTAACATCGTTGATCCGTCGTATGTGCCGGAGCGGAAGTTCAAGCCGAAGCGCGCGCAGATATGCGTGCTTTCGGTGGTTGTGGCGTTTTTTATCGCGGTCTTCGCCGCTTTCTTCCTCGAATATGTAAAGAACCTCAAAACGCGGGAAGACCCGGAGAGGCTGGCGAATTTGCGGAAATACATGCGGTTTCGAAAAAGATAAGCCCTTTCTTTCCTTGCCCTTTTGGGGGCAGACAAGAGCGTGGGCGCGTGACATTCAATAGGGGAGTAATCGGCAATGGGGGTTATAAAAACTGAAAGAATATCCAAAATAAGGGCATTATTCACGATATTACCGGCGGTTGGAGCGATGCTGCTGTTGATGGGGCCGTTGCCCGCATCCTCCCAGACATCGGCAGGGACGTCTGGCCCGGCCGCCGCCCCGAACGCTGCTCCGGCTGTTTCGGCGGCCCCCTCCGGTCTTTCGGGAATGCCCGCCTTGAGCGCAGAAAAGGCCGGGGCCTTGCAGAGCCTTTCGCCGGCCCAGAAGGGGGCCATTGCCCAGGAACTCGGCAAGACCGGTGGTACTCTTACCCCGGAGGCCGTGGATGCCCTGAAGGCAAGGCCGGAATTCAAGGGCATTTCGCCGGAAGAGGTTGTCAGGGGACAGGAGCTTCTGAAGGAGCAGCAGATAAAGGCTAAAGAAGAGGCGGCTCCCAAGGGTGCAAAGACAGCAGATACGGCGGCGGATAAACGGGAACAGAAACGGGCCATATTCGGCGAAGACGAGAAACAAGAAACCCTTTTTCAGCGGTCCCGGATCGTCGGGAAATATCAGGAAATTTCTCTTGCTCTTAGACCGTTTGGCTATGACTTTTTCCGCGAGGCGGCCGTAAACGTAATAACGCAGCGCAAGGACATCCCCGTGCCGCTGAAATATGTCGTCGGCCCGGACGACGAGGTGAAGGTGACGCTGTGGGGGCGGGTGAACGCCTCCTACAAGCTTGTCGTCAACCGCGACGGTAAGATCGAAATCCCCGGAATCGGGCCGCTTACCGTGGCGGGGATGACCTTCGAGGAGATGTCTAAGTTGCTGATAAAGCAAGCCGAGCAGATGACCGGAACACAAGTTGATGTCACGATGGGTGCGCTTCGGACAATCCCGGTTTTTGTCCTCGGCGATGTCCGCAGGCCGGGCGCTTACACCATCGGCGCCCTCGCGACGATCACGGACGCCCTGCTTCTTGCCGGCGGTCCGACGGAAATCGGGACGATGCGCAACATCCAGTTGAAGAGAAAAGATAAAATCATCAGGACATACGACCTCTATGACCTTCTTTTGAAGGGCGACAAGTCCAATGACGTGATCCTGCAGGCGGGCGACATCGTCTTTGTCCCGGTTATCGGGCCTTACGCGGGAATAGCCGGCAACGTGAAGCGCCCCGCCCTGTACGAGTTCAAAGGGGATTGCTCGCTGGAGATGCTGATCGATCTGGCCGGAGGTATCCTTCCAACCGCCTGGACGCAGCAGATCCAGGTGGAGCGCACCGTCAAGAACGAAAAGAAGATTGTGCTGGACATCGACGACAAGAACCTGCTGAAGGCAAAATCCGTCCTCCTTCAGGATGGCGACATCGTCAAGGTGTTCTCGATTGTCGAGACGGACCTGAATGCCGTTTATCTGAACGGAAATGTCAAACGGTCAGGCAAGTACGCCTTTTCCCCCGGGATGCGCCTGAAGGACGTCCTGAAAAGCGTCGAAGACCTCCTTCCCGAAACTTTTTTTGACTACGCGCTGATCAAGCGTCTACCCCCTCCGACGATGGATCCGATGCTTGTTCCATTCAACCTGGGCGACCTGCTTTTGAAAAACCTTCCCGAGAGCAACCTGGAACTTCAGCCGCAGGACGCTGTTTACATCTTCCCGAAGGGGTTCTTCAAGGACAAGCCCTACTACACTGTAACCGGAGAGGTGCGCAAGCCTGGCCGGTTCGATCTGGCCGATGGCACGCGGGTTAAGGATGCCCTCCTCAGTGCCGGTGACCTGACGAAAGATGCCTACCTCAAGAAGGGCGAGATTATCAGGGTCGATAAAAACAAGCAGTTCTACACGGTATATTTCAATGTTGGCCTTGCCCTGGCAGGAAACGAGACGGAGAATATCCTGCTTCAGGATGAGGATAAGATCATCATCCATTCACTCTACGAGGAAAAGTGGCGGGAATTTGCCTCGGTAAGCGGAGAGGTCAAAAAGCCGGGGCAGTTCGTATTGACGGAAGGAATGCGGATAAGCGACCTTGTCTTCAAGGCGGGCGGGCAGACCCGCGACACGCTGATGGATGAGGCCGAGCTCTACCGCACCGACTGGCGGACGAAAGAGGTGACGCTTGAGAGGGTGAACCTCGGCAAGGCGATCGCAGGGGATCCCAGGCACAACTTGAAACTCAAGGACCTTGACCGTCTGGTTGTCCATTCTATCTGGGAGACGGTGTACAAAAAGGTCGTTTCGATCGAGGGGGAGGTGTTGAAGCCGGGGAGCTATCCCCTGGCCGATAATATGACCGTACGCGATCTGGTCTTCGCGGCGGGAAACATCCTCGAATCGGCGTCACTGCAGGAGGCGGAGGTCTCTTCGCGGATAATAGACAAGGACAACAGCATGAAGGTTGTTCACCGGCAGATAAACCTCGGCCGTGCCCTCGCCGGTGATCCGGAGCACAACCTGCCATTGAAGGCGCACGACCGGATTTTCATCAAGGCCATATCCGAATGGAGCTCCGAGAAGTACGTAACTCTTTCCGGAAGATTCAAGTATCCGGGAAGGTATGTGATAGCCAAGGGGGAGAAACTGTCCCATGTGATTGAGCGCGCCGGCGGGTATAGCGAAGACGCCTACCTCCGGGGGGCGGTATTCACGCGGGAGTCAGTCCGGGAGCTGCAGCAGAAAAGCCTCGCCGAGATGGCAGACCGGGTCGAGAGGGAACTGCTTGCCGGGACGGATATTTCGACAGCCCTTTCGGCGGAGGAGGTTGCGGGGAAAAAGGCCGAGCTTGAACAGAAAAGGCGGTTTGTTCAATACCTCCGTGGCT
>DYLD01000282.1 GCA_020722315.1 Syntrophus aciditrophicus | reverse complement strand
TGCCAAAGGGCTTCCCGTTCCTGCCCATGCGCGGCCCGCGATAGAAGATGGGACCGGGGCTCTCACGATGAAGAAGGAAGGCAACCGGCAGGAAGAAGGGGGACAGCAGGATCAGTCCCAACAGGGAGGCAACCACATCGAAGGCGCGCTTGAGGCCGTTTTTGGCGGAGAGGGACGGAGGCTGGGAAAGAGTTATTTTTTCGCGGACGGTATCCATGGGGTTCCCCTGTGCAGTGATCAGTGATCAGTGTTCAGTGATCAGTGGGCGGATGCTAAAGCACGATGCGCCGCAGCACGATGTACTAAAGTATGATATGCCGCGCGTTTGCGGGTTGGCGGGGTTGAGCCAGAAATCAGCAAGTACCTCTCATCCATCTGCCGACATGGAGCCAGACAGTGCATCTTTCAGGCGTTGAACAACGGAGACAATGGTTTGCTCCTCAAGTACAGCGTGCAATTCTGATTGTCCTAGGGGATGTTCGTGCCAACCGCGCAGGTTATCATAATCGATCCCCCAGATGCGTTGCTCATTCCTGACCAATGCAAATGCCTGGGTTCCAGTCGCCTGGTTGTAGTAGAATGCCAGGAACAGGCCCCCTGAGAATTGCGCCCGCCCCCGCACGGTCGGACCTTCCGCATGGGAGGTAACATCCTGAACCGTCTCGAGGGATGCCAAACTGTTCAGCAGTTCCGAGACAAACGTAACAACATCCATTACACCGCCAGTGATTCGTAATGGTTCAATAAAGTGACGGTCTGTTCCCAGCCCCAGAAATCCTGCTCGACATTCCAGGAATAGGCATCCTCTTTAAGTGCGCCATCCTTGCTTTTCCGCGCAAATTCATCGAATGTCATCCCCCACTTGCGCTCGTAGTTCTCGTTCGAATCACGAAGCGCCGCCAGTTTCATCTCCACATATTCATTGAAGATCCGCCAAAAAGCCGTTTCGAGGTCCGGCGTTTGGGTTACTTTGGTTAAAAATTCACCGAGTTTTGGCGATACGGCAAACATGGTCAACATCCTTTCCGATCATTCACCTGACAATACTCTGTGAGTGGATTATACCTTGTGATAGACCAGAGAGCAGTGAGCAGTGAGCAGTCATCAGTGATCAGTGATCAGTGGCCGAATGGCAACCAGGTAATGACTGTCCCCAAAGGGGACGCTAGAGAATCGCTATGGCGCTCTAAGTTTCTTCCGCACAAATTTGCGAACACGCGTTACGTCTTTGTGCGCTTGTTTCCCCAATTCCAACGGGACGCTTAAGCCTGGGTAACGAATGGCAACTGCGTAATGTTCCAGGTTTTGCAGATGGCGCCGGATCGTTTCAAAACCTGCATCCACTCGGATACACAAATCCAGTAACTGCATAAGATTATGGTTTCTTGGGAAATCAACCTCATGCTCTTCAAGATAGGCTTTCACGTATTTTTCCGCGCACTGCTGGCAATGGAAACATGCCGCATCCACTACGGGGATTTCAATTTCATACAGCAGCGCCTCCCCAGCGCGAAAATCATCCTCCGCTTTGAAAACCCATTCCTCAGTGATCTCGCGCATAAAGCACTTTCCCTTTTGCGATGATCTCTTTCATAAACCTGTCCCCCATTTCCCTGCGTTTTCTAAGCGTCGAACGGGAACGGGCGAGAATGTCAATGCTGAAGGTAATGCGCGGGAGCGATTGCAATATTTCAAGAGAGGTTTTCAGTTCGCCTTTTGGCGTTTCCATTACCACCAGCAAATCCACATCGCTTGACGGCCCTGGTTTTCCATAGGCATAAGAGCCAAACAGAATAATTTCTTCGGGCTGAAATTTCTCGGCAATGTGTTTTACCACGGCCTGAATCGTTCTCCTGGGAATGGGCCTGGTCAGGGGCGGACTAAAAACAGAGGGCGCAACCATGTTTCTGATTATATGTGGCTACTGCAAAAAGTCAATCTCGCCGAACAGTGAACAGTGA
>DYLD01000068.1 GCA_020722315.1 Syntrophus aciditrophicus | reverse complement strand
CCAGCTTTGCGACAAACTTCGAAACGGCGGCCTTGGAAATAAACAGTTGTGACGCGAGCTGCGTCAGGTTGCCGCCGGGCGACTTGCTCACGGCCACAACGGTATGGATAGCGGAGGAATCCGGTTCGATAGTCGCGGGGCGTGCTCTCCAGCTTCTGAAGGTAGAGGTGCGACAGATAGATCATATCCATGATGCGCGTGCGATTCGTTTGCGCCATGCCACGCATATTAACCAGCTTAACTATATTTGTCAGGCGGAATTTTTTCGGATGTAAAGATTCTTCTCGACGGTCGCGACGACCTCGCCCTTTTCATCGATGATATCAGCCGTGAAGGTCGGCTCCACCTTCTGGCCGGCGTCGGCCCGGGCGCGTATCTCTGCAATCGTTTCCGGGGGGATATGAAACGTGGCCATGACGCGGCCGCGCCCCGGCTTGATGAATTTAATCGCCGCCGCCTTGTCCCACACCGTGTATTGCCGCCCCAGGTTGTGGACCATAATCAGAACGAAGAACGGGTCGCACATCGCGTACAGACTGCCTCCGAAGTGCGTCCCGAATGCGTTGTGGTTGTAAAACGTCTCTTTGAGCTGAACCCGGACGGTGTAATCGTCTGATTCGTGATGAAGTATGCGGATCCCGGCACCGAGAAACGGCGGATACAGATTGATCAGCCGGTAGCGACACGTACTGAACAGCCCGTTTTTTGCGCTATCACCCATGACCCTTGTTCGTCTTCAGCCCTTTTTATCCCGCCGTTTCCAATCTTTCAATCTTCGACGAATTCCTCACAGTTCCCAGTTGCCTGGGTTCATGATCCCGTTCGGATCCAGGGCCTGTTTGACCCTTTTGATCAGCGCGACGGTGTTCGGGTCCATCTTTTCAAGCATGATTTTCTGCGCGCCGACCTCGCCCTTCCAGATCATACCTCCGATACCGAGCGCAAATTGGTTCGACTCTTCGATCGCCTTTCTGGTGTTTTCGACATCAACCTCATCGGCCCGGTTGAACGAATAGTTGAACCCGAACATGATGCTGTGGCCGACCAGCACCTGATGAACATATGAGCAGACCATCCCGTAGCGGTGGGCGATTTCGTATCCCTTCTTCCACGCCTCCGCCGTCTTTTCTATCGGGAGTATCGCGCCGGTGTACTCAAATCCGCCCCCCTTGCGAAAATCCGCGGCGAGCGACGCAAGCGGCGGGACGTCAAGGAACCGTTTTTCCAGCGACGGATGCAAGTTCTCGACAAACGTGAACTTCCCGCCGCCCTTGAATTCCCTGAAGAGGCGCTTGAACGAGTTTTTCTTCAGCGTCATCTCCTCTTCGGAATGGCCCGAGACAATTACAATAAAATAGACATGGTTCATCCAGTCCGGTTTTTCCTGGCTGATCAGGAAAAAGTCCTCCAGCATATCGAGCTGGGTTGTCTCGAAAATGCCCTCGCCGATCAGGTCAACCTCGTCGGTATAAAAGGCCAGCACCTCCCGGTATTTGGGCTTCGGGAACAATTTGACGGACATCTTCGTTATGATGCCGGTCGTCCCGAACCAGCCGACAAAAAGGCCGGGCAAATCGGGAAGAGGCCCCCGGGTGAACCAGTTTGATCCGAGCGAGCCCGATCCGATCCGGCAGACCTCGCCGGTAGGAAGGACAACCTCCATGCCGTTGACCAGATCGGAATTGACGCCGTAGCGCGGGGAGATATGGCCGTGTCCCTGGATCAGACAGTTTCCGACGACGGTCACAGTCGGAGGGGCCTCCGGGGTCGAGTGCTGAAGGCGCGGATGGTGCTTCTTTAAATACGACAGAAGCGCCGCCTGCGTGACACCCGGCTCGATCAGCGCGTAGCGGTTGATCTCGCTGACCTGAATGATCTTGTCCATCCGCTTCATGTCCATGACGATCCCGCCCCTGTTCGGAACGACCAGCGCCGAAAGCGTGAACCCTCCCCCGAGCGGGGTGATCGGGATCTTCTCCCTGTTAGCCAGAAGGACGACCCTCTGAACCTCCTCGGTGGTCTCCGGCATGACGACATAGTCGGCATGCCTGGGAAGCTGCGCCCCCGAGTCGCGGGAATAGATGAAAAGCTCCTCCGGACTTTTAGATACCTTATCCTTTCCGAGAATATCAATTAACTGATCGAACACATCCATTTGGACAATCCCTCGAAATTAGGAAAGCATAATAAAAGCCTTCTAAATCGGCTCCCGGGGCGCCAGTAACCCTTTTCAATGCCCAGCAATAAGGGCTCGCATTCATTTGCAAAGGCAAGACTCGCGCTGATGCACTCAAACAATTGCCTTTCCGGGCGTTTCGCTTCGCCGGCAGGGCGCCACGAAAAATCCTTAAAATCGCGCCTCAGAAAGCCAATTTTCCAATCTTCATGGTTGGGCAAAGCTCTCAAAAGACTGAATCTATAGTGAGAAATCGGCAATTTTTTGAACCTACTCGTTTCGCCAGACAGGCTTTCTCTTTTCAAGAAAGGCCTTGAGTCCTTCCTGCGCGTCGGCGGCCTTCAGCAGCTCTTTGAGATAAACATCCTCGATCGCCTGCAAAGAGGGTTCCAGCGGATCCCTGAGTCCCGATTTGACGGCCTTCAGCGCCAGCTTCAGCACGCTTGCGCTGAGATTCAGATAAGGCTTTACAAATGCCGCCGTGGCCGTTTCGAGTTCTCCCCGTCCGACGACCTGATTGACGAGCCCGATATTTTTGGCCTCCTGCGCCGAAACGATCTTTCCGGACAGGATCAGCTCCATCGCCGCCTTCTGTCCGATGATCCGCGGCATGATCTCGGCCGCGATCGGGGGAAAGACGCCGACCTGGATTTCCGGCTGTCCGAATTTCGCATCCTCCGACGCGATAACCAGATCGCAGAAGACCGCCAGTTCACAGCCCCCTCCGAGACAGGAGCCGTAAACCGAGGCGACGGTGGGAATCCCGAGCCTGTCCATCCGGCGGAACATGCCGTGAAAGACCTCGATCATCCTGAACGCGACGTCCCCCATGTGCTCGCCGACATCGACGCCGGCGGAAAAACACTTCCCCTTCGCATTGAACAGAACGATTTTGAGGTCCTTCTGATTCGTCCATGCATCCAGAGCCTGATTGATCTCCGACATCATCTCGATGTTCAGGACGTTGACGGGGGGCCGGTTGAGCGTGATCGTGCCGAGACCGTCTTGTACGACGGCCTCAATATGTTTGTAAGCCATAATTTTCGCTCTCCTTCTTGTAAAAAAAAGCGGCAGGCGGGTCTCTTTTTTTTATGGAAATGTGCCTGCCGCCGGGTTCAGTAAGCCCCGCAAAATTCTATTTGAGAGGCTTGCCCAAAACCTCCGAAAACATGTCCATATCCCAGTTCCTGCCCTGGGCGATGTTCTGCCTGAACTTGATGAAATCGATCGTGTCCTTCCCGGTGATTTTCTTTGCGTTGAACGCGCCGAAGCCGAGGAACGCCTCGCCGCCCATATTCGCGGCAAGCCAGTGTCTGTGGGCGTTCTTCATCGTATCCCAGAAGAATTTCTTCTTCTGACGCACGCTGTCGATGGATTCCATCAGGCAGCCGGGGAACAGATTCGCGAAGGTCCAGACGATCTTGTCCACTTCCTTGTCGAGGAGTTCAAAATCGGCATTGGGCTGATGCTGCTTTACGAATTCCTTTGCCTTTTTGGCCTCTTCCCCTGTTTTGTACTCGCCGTAGACGATCTCCCCGTCTCTGAGCCATTCATCCGTGATGACCTGGGGATTGCGCACCCATTTACCGTCTACCTTCAGCACCGGAACAACCTTGCTGACGAGGTTCTTGGCCTTCATCTTGTACGCCGACCACATCTCGCACGATACGCAGTTCCACATCGCGTCTTCGATGCTCAAATACCACGGCAGAAAGTCCGACGCGCCGCCGACCGGGGCCGATCCGTGTCTCGGCCCGGCCTGGCCGAAAACCGCCAGATCGGACGCGACCGCAAGGTCACACGCCATGCCTATCTCCTGCCCCCCCGCGACCCGCATGCCGTTCACGCGGCAAATGACCGGCTTTTTGCAGAAGAGGATCGAATCGACCATATGGTTGAAAAGCTCCATATACTGTCCGTACTCATCCGGTCTGAGGCTGTAATACTCGCTGTACTCCTTTGTATTCCCGCCGGTGCAAAACGCATACGGCCCCGTTCCGGTAAAGACCGCGGCGACAACACTCCGGTCGAGCGAGGCGTTTTCAAAACCGGCTATGACGCCTTTGACCATCTCGGTCGTGTAGGAATTGTACTGCTGCGGGTTGTTGAGCCGGATCCACGCTACATAAAGGCCGTCGACAACCTTGCCCTCGGGGTCTTTGAGGGGCCTTTTCTCATAGACCGTGCAGGGGGGCTCCGTTCCCCAGTGTACGTCCGTATGCAACAGATGATCCTTCGTCCCATCCTCTCTCGGCAACCACTCCAAACCTTTTAATGCCATAGTCTCATTCTCCTTCTTCTTTTTTTATCGTGAATTGTTGATTTACTCTCGCTTCGTTTTGGGAGAGCCGGCCTTGATCTCAAAAATCGGGAGTCAGAACAACCCTCTTCATCGGCGGCACTTTGTGATTTTCCTCAAACGTCTTGGCAATCGTGCTCATCGGCCGGGTTTCGACAAACTCCTCGATACTGATCTTTCCCGTCAAGACCATATCCAGAACAATCGGATAATACTCGGGGAGGCATCCCCACGTGCCGATAATCTCGGCGTCGAAGGCCATCAGGCGGCTGATGTTGTATTCGACCGAGCTGACGCCGTATCCGACGACGATCAGTTTCCCGATAAAACTCAGCATCGCAAGCGCCATCTCCTGTCCCGCCTTCGTCCCTGTCACCTCGAATATCTTCCATCCGGTATTGGGAAGGCCGTTTGCCTTGCAGATCGCCCTGTACTCCTTCGCAACAGTCCCAGCATCTTTCCCGGTGGAATTGATCACAAAATCCGCGCCGAATTTCAGGGCCTTGTCCAATTTCTCCTGATTGCGGGCGATGCCGATGACCGTCTTGGCGCCAAGCGCCTTTGTGATCTGGCCGACGTACTGCCCGACCCCTCCGGTAATGCCGATGACGACGACATTGTCTCCGGGTTTAAGATCCGCCCTCTTGGTCGCCTGAAACGGCGTCGTCGCGGCATCGGCTATGACGGCAAAATGCGACAGAGGAATCCCGTGCCGGTCTTTTATCTCGCACAGATCAATGCTCGGCACCGGGATATGGCTCGAAAAGCCTCCGTAGATCCCGAGACTGTTGCCCGGCATCTTCTGGTCGAGACAGCGGTTGCCCCTTCCCGTTTTACACAAAAGGCATTTGCGGCACGGCATGACCGCGGGGATAATAACCTCTTTGCCTATCCAGGCCTTGTCACCCGCCACGACGGTACCGGAGATCTCGTGTCCGAGGGTCAAAGGGGGCTTGTTGACCGTCGGGACGCCGTCATAGAAATATCCGAGGTCGGTGTGGCAAACGCCGCACCCGGCAACCTCCACCAGAACCTCGCCTTCCTTGAGTTCCGGCACCGGAATCTCCGTTTTCTGGAGTTTTCCGGGCGTCTTTTCTTTGGTTTCCTTATTGAAGGTCGTAGGTTGAACCATCTGCCAGGTTTTGATTTTATCAGGTATTCCTGCCATTGCTCCCCTCCTTTATTCTTATATCGATTCACGTAAGGCCAAACGGCCCTCCGTCCTTTAGGTTAGCCGGACGGAATAATCGCCGGTCTAGATCATACCGTAGCCACCATCCACGCAGATGAGTTGGCCTGTAATGTAATTCGCATCATCCGAGGCCAGAAAGACAAACGCCGGAACGATATCCTCGGCTTCCGCGAAACGTTTCAGCAATATCCGGTTCATATAGATCTCTGCGAGCTTCGGATCGTTTCTGATCTTCTCCGTCATTTCCGTGGCGACAATGCCCAGCGAGATGACATTGGCGCAGATATTGTAGCGGGCAAGCTCGCGGGCGGTCGATTTCGTCATGCTCAGAATTCCGCCTTTCGCCGCGCTGTAATTGATCTGGCCCACCGTCCCGACCAGCCCGGCGACCGACATCACATTGATGATTTTTCCGCTCTTATATTCCTTCATCAGGTTCGCCGCGGCCTGGGAACACAGAAATGCACCCTTGAGATGGATATCCACGACCTGATCCCACTGATCTTCGGTCATATTCAGTAGCATCGCCGGCCTGGTAAATCCCGCGTTATTGACAAGGATATCGATCCTGCCGAATTTCTCAATCCCGGCGGCAAAAAGGCTATCCACGTCGGCCTTCCGGGAAACGTCGGCCCTGACGGCAATCGCGTCAGTTCCGATCCCCTGTATCGATGTAACGACGTCCTGGGCCGCCTTTTCATTGGATGTGTAATTGACGATGACTCTGGCGCCCTCTTTTGCGTAGGCAAGCGCGACTGACCTTCCGATTCCGCGGCTACTTCCCGTGACGAGCGCAACCTTATCCTTGAGTTTCATAAACGCCCCTTCCCCTCTAGAATCTGTTCCTCCCTGAAAAAAATCGGTAACCTTGAAATAAAAGGTAAAATGTTGACATGAAGCCTATACGGATCCAGCCATTTTTGCTCCTCCGCCCTAACTTCATTTGAGACGCAAACTGACTCTCCCATAGGGGTCATACTGAAAAGGATTTTTCGTGTCAAGAAGAATTTCAGAAGCTCCCGCCGCAAAAAATGCTCTGGAAAAATATCCCTGATTGCATTAGGAACAGTCAGTAACTGCAAAGGTAAAGTTACCTGGAAGGGGCTCAAAGCTTTATGGGGAGCAAAAAAACGCATTATGCCGTCATTCGAGGCTTCAAACCGGGGCTATATCAAACATGGACCGGCCCCGGCGGCGCGGAGGAACAAATCAAAGGGTTCCCGAATGCGCTCTACAGGGGCTTTACAAGCCTAGAGGAGGCCCGGGACTGGTTGGAAACGGGATCAGCAAAGCAAAAAGCCGCTAAAAAGGGGGAAAAAACACCGGCCGGCGCACCGGGGCAGATTGTTGTTTACACGGATGGTGGGTGCCTCAACAATCCGGGGCCGGGAGGGTACGGCGCAGTCATCATCGACGGCGATAAACGTATCGAGCTTTCCGCCGGTTACCGTTTGACAACGAACAACCGCATGGAGCTGATGGCCTGCATTGCCGCGTTAAAATCACTGAAAAAAGCCGGAGACGTTCTTATGTACAGCGATTCACGTTACGTCGTAAGCGGGATCGAAAAGGGATGGGCGAAGAAATGGAGAAAGAACGGCTGGATGCGCACAAAAACCGAATCCGCCGAAAATGCCGATCTCTGGGCTGAACTGCTGGCCCTCTGCGATAGCCGCACCGTCCGGTTTGTCTGGGTCCCAGGACATGCCGGAAATACGGAAAACGAGCGCTGCGACAGATTGGCGAAAGAAGCCGCCGGCGGCACCAATCTCGAGGAAGATTCCGGCTACAGGCACGGCAGGCCGGGACATGCCGTGTGATTTTCCTGTTGCGCAGCGCATCGATGATGGGTTATGCTTCTTGCCTAAAACAGGAGGACCCGAGCCCCTAAAGAAGCGCTAAAACCGGTTTCATGTGGCGAGGGAAAGGTTTTTCGAGTCAAAAAGGCTTCGTGAGCGCGAATGGAAAGGTTTTTGAGGGATTGGCAAGGTGCCGGATGTTTGAAAAAACGGTTTATAAACACGCGGGGAACGTAGCGTAAAAAAAGAAGGTTGTACAAAATGAAACATGCCTCACAAGAGATGGAAGCTTACCTTTGTCCGACAAAATTCATCGACAGCGACGATCCATCCGTTATCGCGTTTGCGAAAAAATACGCCGGCGCCGGCGGAGAAATCGAAAGGGCCGTGCGGCTTTTCTATGCGGTCCGCGACAAAATTAAATACGACCCCTACAGAATCGACCTGACGGAAGAAAAAATGAAGGCCAGTGTCGTTCTGCAAAATGGATATGGATACTGTGTTGCGAAGGCCTTGCTGCTTACTGCGGCGGCCCGGTCAATCGGAATTCCGTGCCGCCTTGGCTTTGCCGACGTCCGCAACCATCTAATACCGGCGCGAATGAAAGAGGCAATGAATACGGACATCTTCACATGGCACGGATACTCCGAGATGTTTCTCGGCGGGCGCTGGGTCAAGGCCACGCCGGCTTTCAATATCGATATGTGCACGACACTGGATATCGTGCCGGTTGAATTCGATGGAATCCACGACGCAACCTTCCCCGCATTTGATCGCAAGGGGAATAAACACATTGAATACGTCCGGGATTACGGTTTTTTTCGGGATTTGCCGCTGGATTTGATCGTCGAGTCTTTTAAGAGGCTTTATCCGAACTTCTTCACAAAGGAAAAGGACGCGTTTCTCGAAAGGCTCGCACAAAAAGGCTGAAAAAATTTCCTGGTCCCGGCACGGGGCTTGTATTAATGATACGGAGGTTACGATGGAGCGTTCTTTGGTTCTGGTAAAGCCCGACGGGGTTCAACGCGGCCTTGTCGGCGAGGTGATCACACGTCTGGAGAGGCGGGGACTGCTTCTGGCGGGGGCGAAATTCATGCAGGTCAGCCGGGAACTGGCTGAGGAACATTACGCTATCCATAAGGGAAAGGCTTTTTACGAAGGGTTGATTGCCTATATCACATCCGCACCGGTGATGGCTATGGTCTGGGAGGGCCCGAGCGCGGTTGCGGCGATCCGGCAGACGATGGGGGCGACCCGTCCCCTTGAGGCGGCGCCGGGCACGGTCCGCCACGACTTCGCGCTGGAGGTCGGGCGCAATCTCACCCATGCCTCAGACAGCCCCGAAAACGGCGAAAAGGAAGTGGCCCTCTGGTTCAAAAAAGAGGAACTCGTTTCGTGGGAACGCGCGACGGACAAATGGATATTTGAAATCTAAAACGCCCGCCCGTTCCGAAAAAGATGGCGAGACCAAAGGCCGCCTGAAGCGCGATACAGAGCTCTGATAGAGGCGTTCATGACGAAGGCTTCTTTACGAACAATCATCATTTTTCTGCTTATTCTGTTGCCGTTTGGCCTGTCCGCCGAAAACAGGACGGCCGGCGACAACGCGTTCATTGCCGCGCACAGGGCTTTTCTGGCGAAAAATCTCCCGCGTCTTGTCGAAGCAGCCGAAAAAACGCGGGGACATATCCTCGATGTCTATGTCCGCTTCTGGATTTTAAGCCTGCGCCTGAACGACGCGGATCCGAACGAGATTAAAGATTTTCTGAAAAAAAACGCCGACACGCCGCTTGCTGGTGAGCTGCACCGCAAATGGGTGCATTTGCTCGGCGAGAACTCCGAATGGGAAACCTTCCGCGTTGAATTTCCACTCCTGTCGAAGGTTGATTCGGAACTGAGATGCTACGACATTCACGACCGCATGGAGCGGCTGGGGCTTGAGTCCGTCGCGTCCGAGATCAAACCGATCTGGCTGACCCCCCGCCCGATACCCTCTGGGTGCATTCCTGTCGTCGATGCGATGGCCGCCTCCGGACTCCTTACCTCTTCGGACATTCGTGATCGCCTGCAGGCTTTGATGACCGAAGGCCTTCTTACCGAAGCGCGGCGTACGGCCGGCCGTTATGCCGCTGAAGGCGTTCCGCCCGCCGGAGAAATAGAAAAGGCCTGGCGCGACCCGTCCCGCTTTTTGCAGCAGAAAGACCGAATCCTTAAAACCGCCGCGGGCCGGCAGCTCTGTTACTTCGCGGTCGTATCGCTGGCCAGACGCGATTTGCTCAATGCCGCGGACGTCCTGCAATACAGGCTCCAGGAGGTACTGCCTCTTTCGGATCAGAGGCGCTTATGGACCTACCTCGCAATTCAGGGGGCGCGCCGGCACCTTCCGGAGGCTCTGGAGTGGTTCATAAAGGGTGAAAAAGAAGAGATTTACACAGATCAGCTCGCCTGGCGCGTACGCATAGCGCTCAGGCTGCAAAACTGGACGGAGGTAAAAAACGCGATCGAAGCCATGAAAGCCTCCGAGCGCGACGAATCCGCCTGGACATACTGGCTGGGACGATCGCTTCTGGCCGCGGGCGACAAATACGAGGCAGACAAGCTCTTCGCAAAAATCTCCGGGCGTCACGATTTTTACGGTATTCTTGCCGCCGAGGAGCTTGGAAATCCGCTGCGGTTGCCGCCGAATGCTTCCCCGCCGACGGAGGAGGAACTTCTCCAGGTTTCGGAGCTGCCCGGAATCAGGAGGGCCATGGCACTCTATAGACTCCATTTCCCGACAGAGGGCGCAAAAGAATGGCTCTGGTGCGTCCGCTCGATGAACGATAGACAACTGCTCGCCGCTTCAGAACTGGCAAGGGCAAACCGCCTCTGGGATTGGTCCATCCGCACGGCCGAGATGACGATCGCCGAGCATAATTTCTCGTTGCGTTATCAGGCGCCCTACAAAGACCTTTTTTTAAAACACGCCCGCGTCCGTGATCTCGACGAAGCGATGGTGCTGGGCATGGTTCGTCAGGAAAGCATGTTCAATGCGGCCGCACGCTCCTCTGCCGGCGCGACGGGGCTGATGCAGCTTTTGCCGGCCACGGCGCGTATGACGGCACGTAAAATCGGCATGAGCCGTTTTCATAGATCCCTGCTGACAAAACCGGAAATAAATGCGAGACTTGGCACATCGTATCTGCGCGACCTGCTGGATAGGTTTTCGTCGAACTACACACTCGCCGCGGCGGCTTACAACGCCGGGCCGCACCACGCCGAAAGGTGGAAAACCACGACACCGCTGGAAGGGGCAATATATATCGAATCCATCCCGTTTACAGAAACACGCCGGTACGTCAAAAAGGTCATGGCCAATGCGGTTCACTACGCGGCCGTATTTTCGAGGGAAACAGTTTCCCTCAAACGCATACTCGACAAGGTTGAAGGTAACGGTTCCGGGAAAGGGGATTAGATCTGGGATCGGTTTGCGTTCTTAACGCCTTTAGAGCCTTGGGCTTCACGGCGGAGCAGCTCAAGAAAAATCAATAAATTTGCGCTTCAGGCAGCATTTTTCAAAGATCTCTAAACCTGATGGATGGCCTGTCGGCTTTTAGCGGGATGGCCGGATGATCCTTCTGTCAAGGCAAAATGCGCTTCCTTTTTGCTTCTTTGCGAGGCTCTTCATCTCAGAGACAACCTCCGTCAGTTCGCCGAAGTGGGAGAAATGACGGTTGGCGGTATCGGTAACGCCTACTGCAAGGGCTACGAACGGAAAAAACATCCTGTTGCCGCGGCGATCCACCGATTCAATCCCGTTGTTTTGCCTGTCCGCGGGATCATAGAGCGTCGGAACGATGCTGTCGAAGGCATGAATGATGTCTGTGCAGGCTTCCGGCATAAGATTTCTTTCCATAATAAAAACAAAATCATCCCCGCCTATGTGTCCGATGAAGCTCCCCTCCGGCTGTTTGCTTCTGACAATATTGAGGATCAGGCGGCCGGTTATTTTGATGACTTCATCTCCCCGGGAAAAACCATAACGGTCGTTAAAAGGCTTGAATTCAGATATGTCGGCATAGGCAAGCGCAAAAATTTCGTTTTTGTCCAGACGCTGCTGGATTTCTCTGTTAATGCAGATATTTCCCGGGAGCCTGGTCAGGGGATTGATTTCGACGACGCGCGACGAGCGGACGTTCGCCAAATTCACGCGGGGCAGAAGATCCCGCTCGAGATCGTCCCGTAACAGATAATCCTCGACAAGGAAATCTTCCCAGTCTCTGATAAACGATTGGTCTCTAAAAACAGCCAAAACAGGAATCCGGCTGAAAAGAGGATCCCCTTTCAGACCGTTAAGTCCCTCTATTATCGGTTGTTCTGCTGAAATGACGTCGGCAATGATGATGTCGGGAACCTCATTGTAGATAAATTCCAGTGCCGCATTGACGCCGCCAAAGGATAGCACACGGAAAGAACGGGAAAGTATCTGCTGAATGGTCTTGATAAAAAGGTTGTCAGCGGATACGACAATAACCGTTTTCATCGTTACAGCGCAAAGCCTCCGGACTCGTCCCTGGAATTTTCTAAAAAGTCGAGCGATTCCGCTATGTCATGATCAGTAAGAGAAAGAAGCTCAAACGTCGCCGGATCAACGGCCGCTGCAAACGGATCGCCCGCAAAACCGCACCCGCGCGCACGGACCAGAACATCCGCAAAATGCACAATGGCCGTCTCCATCGGGGCTGTCTTGGCCATCCGAGGACGGTGGTGATATCCGATAACCTCGACGAGATTGGGTGGAAAGCGCCATTTACGGGCGAGCCACATGCCTACCACCGCATGCGTTTCGTTGAAAACGGCCATTTCCGCCTCGACTATAGGGATATGCCTTAAGACTGCATCGTGAAGAGCCTTTTCGTACAGCTGCTGAAATTCGATGATTAGGATAACCTTTCCGATATCGTGGAGAAGCGCAGCTGTAGCAACCTCCTCCGGATCTTTTATTCCCTTTTTCTCGGCGATCTGCCGGGCCACGATAGCAGTACCGAGGGAATGTTCCCACAGGCCCACCATCAATTTCTGCATGATATCAAAGATCGATATCCCCAGAAGCATCCCCTTGATCACGTTGAGTCCGAGAAGCATAACCGCATGCGTAACAGACGAGATACGTTCCGGAAAACCATACATCGCCGAATTGACCATCTTCAATACCCTTGCGGTCAACGCTGGGTCTGCAGCGACAAATCGTCCGATTTCTTCAAGCGTAGTATGCGGTCTTTCAAAAATCTGCGAAACACGCTTCAGTGACGACGGCACGGTCGGAAGCGATTGGATATTCTCTATTTTCGCCCTTTGCTTATTAATATCGATTGATTCCAATTAGATCTCACCCTGCAGCGAAAAGGCAGGCCACCTATAGCCCCCCTGACTGTTCAAGAAGCTACTTTGAATACAATTTTTCTATGTGAATGCGAACAGCGTTTTTTATCTCGTTCATGTATCGTCTATCCGCAACCATTTGAAAACGCTCATCGAGGGCGGCAAGCGCCTCTGCAAGCGGAACGGTCTGTTCAGCAGTGCCGTCAACCCATACGCCGTCCAATCCCATGCCTTCAAGACGTTCGATCCACTTCTGATTCAGTTCTGTGCCCTCACCGAGCAGCACCATCCCGTTGCTGCCCAAAACGGGCCTTTTTAAAACCATACCCGGGACTATCTTATCGACCGATATTTTCCGCACAAAACCCCTCCTTTACAACCGGACACCGGATCAGATAAAAAGGTGAAAACGCCTCGACGGGGAGAATGTCTTTTAACATTTTTGGCTCATAAAGCATTCTCTAAAAATAATCAATAGGTTTTAACAT
>DYLD01000067.1 GCA_020722315.1 Syntrophus aciditrophicus | reverse complement strand
TCCTCGGGACAGCAGAGGCCCGGGCTCGGAACGGCATGGCAGGTGTTCTGGAGGAGGATGCACGCCTGACCGCCCTTTTCCTTTGGACGCTACAGAGCACAAATGGGAACGGAGAAGGCAAAAGTAAAAAGATAAAAACTAAAAGTGAGGAGCCGGAAGACGAGGAGTCTGAAGAAATAGATGAGGACGAAGAAGATACTGCACCCAAAGGAAAACCCAAGGGCTACAGCCTTGTCTATGATGTGGTCCGCCGTTTTGCGCAGCCTTTGGGTATCGATCTTCCAAAATGGGAAGGTCGCGTCATCGAGACGAAAAAAGGCGTCGTGCGGCTCATGGCAGTTTCAGAGCGGGCAAAGCAGCTCTTTGGAGATGAGAAAACCGAAGCCGTCGCCGATTTGATCGAACACAATCCCGAAAGGAATTATCAACAACTGCTTTTCCCTGAACTCGAGAAAGAACAGGCCCCCAGGATTATCGGACGGGGACGTCTAAAGGTGATTTTGGACCCCTCCGCCGTCGAGGGCAACGCCCTGCACGAGGCCACCACACTCGATAGGGTGCATGCGGCGATGCTGCTACAAGCCGGTGGGCAGGCCAATGCCTTACGGATGCTCATTAAGTCTGAACAGGATCGGGGGCCGGAGTTCCTGCGCCTGGCCAATGCCCTGTCGGCTCTGTACCCAAAAGGGAGCGAGGAAAAACGGTTACTGGATGCAATGCTGCTGGCGGTACCGCGATAAAGTAAAAGGCAAAATGGAAGAAGGCAAAAAGATGAATCAAAATGAAAAACCAAGGGATATTATAAAAAGGACTTTGCTCTTTTCCCTATCTACCGGAGGCTGAAAATGGAAGCTTGGTATAAAGTCGCGACCCCGCGTAAGGAAGTCCGCGAAGGTCGCTCGTTCAACCCGGATGAATTTGCCATCCACCTCGAGCAGGTCATCGCGAAGACTGCCCCGGAAGATTACCGGGAACCGGAAAAATTCTTTGCACGTACATGCTTCACGCGGGCGCTCCGTGAGCACGCCGGGATGGTGCTGCGCAGGCTCTCCGGGGAAACGGTGAACACCGCGCCGGTTATGACGCTGATCACGCAATTTGGCGGCGGAAAAACTCACACACTCGCTGCGCTTTATCACCTGGCAACCCACGGGGCAAAAGCGGCAGAATACCCCGGCGTGGGTGATCTGCTTTTGGAAGCCGGCATTACGACTGTACCGGAGGCTCGTGTCGCGGCGTTTGTGGGCAATGCATGGGACCCCCAGGAGGGACGGGAAACCCCCTGGATCGATGTGGCGCGGCAGCTTGCAGGGAATGAAGGGGTCAGGGAACTCGGCGGCGCGGCGAAAACGACACCGCCGGGAACCGAGGCGCTATCCCGTGTCTTCAAAGCAGCGGGCGGGCCGGTCCTTCTCCTTTTCGACGAGGTTCTCAATTTCCTTAATCGCCACAGGGGGATGGCTGACCAGTTTTATGCCTTCATTCAGAACCTGACCGTTGCCGCCACCGGCACCACCCACGGAGCGGCGGTTATCAGTCTGCCGCGCAGCCAGGTCGAAATGACCGACTGGGATATGCAATGGCAGGAGAGGATTACGAAGGTCGTGCGGCGGGTGGCCAAGGACCTCATTGCCAACGATGAATCCGAGATCAGCGAAGTGGTCCGCCGCCGGCTTTTTGAGGGAATCGGCAGCGAAAAGGTTCGAAAGGCCATCTGTAAAACATATGCGGACTGGTGCTTCGAACGCCGCGCCCAACTCCCGCCGGAATGGACGGCCGTGGACAGCGCAACAACAGAGGCCAAGGCACGTGAATATCTGCGCGGTCGTTTTGAAGTCTGCTACCCGTTTCATCCGGCGACCCTCTCCGTATTCCAGCGCAAATGGCAGGCCCTGTCCCAGTATCAACAGACACGCGGGACCCTTGCCATGTTTGCGCAATGGATTTCCTGGGCGTATCGCACAGGATTCAAGGAAGCCCGACCTGAACCCCTGATAACTCTTGGGTCCGCGCCGCTAGAAGTCCCGGAGTTTCGAAGCGTTGTGCTCGGACAACTCGGCGAATCCAAGCTCTTGGCAGCTATTGAGTCCGATATCTCCGGAGCCCAGTCTCACGCCAGGGCCCTTGACGCGGACACAAAGGGAGCATTGCGAAACATTCACCGGCGCGTCGCGACAACCATTCTGTTCGAATCCTCGGGCGGACAGATAGACAAGGTCGCGCACCTGCCGGAGCTGAGATTTGCCCTCGGCGAGCCCGAGGTCGACACCACATCCGTGGACACGGCGGCCTTTTCTCTTGAAGACAAGTCATATTTTATTCGGCGCGTCGGTTCGGACGGTTTCAAGATCAGTCACCAGGCGACTATGAAAAAGGTGGTGAGCGACCGGCGTGCTTCACTGGACGAAGAAACCGAAATCAAGCCCGCCATGAGGATGCTGATTCAGAAAGAGTTTGATCGGGGGGCGAGCATTCCGATCGTACCTTTCCCGGCTGACGGAGCCGCGGTGCAGGACACGCCGAAGTTGACGCTCGTCGTGGTCGATCCGGAATCCGAATGGACGGGCAGCGGTTCTTTAAAGCAACAGATTGCGGAATGGACAAGACGGCGGGGGAAATCGCCGCGGCTTTATCCCGGATCGCTTGTGTGGTGCATAAAAAAGCCCGGTCGCGAATTCAGGGAAAAGGTGGAATTATGGCTTGCATGGAAACGCGTGGCCAAGGAGATTGCGGAAGGAACGCTTGGCGGCGATTTCGACCGCAGTGATCGGGCAGAGCTTCAGTCCAAGGTGTCCGACGCCGAAGAGGCTGCCAAAGATGAGGTCTGGGGCGGCTATCGGTTTGCCGTAATCACTGACAATCAGGAACCGGATGGTCTCAAAACCATAGACCTGGGGGCCGGACACTCCAGCGGCAGCGAAACCCTTTGCGGGCGTGTCGTTACAGCGTTGAAATCTCAGGCCCTTCTGAATGAATCGGTAGGCGCCGGTTACATCGAGCGGAACTGGCCCCCGGCTCTGAAGAATTCCGGCGCCTGGCCCCTGGCAAGCCTCAGGCAGAGCTTCTTGAACGGATCATTAACACGCCTGGTAGACCCGGATACAATTCTGAGAAACAAGATCGTCGAGTTCGTTTCAAGGGGTGATTTTGGACTCGCCTCCGGCCGTAAACCCGATGGCGGCTACGAACGGATCCTTTTTAAAGAGTTTACCGATCCCGCGGATGTTACCTTTGAATCCGGAGTGTTTCTTCTTCTAAAATCCAGGGCGATAGAATTCAAGAGCATGCCTCAGGTTGCTGGCGTTGGTGCGGAACCGGCGCCTCAAACGGAATCTATTCCACCGGCCGGGCCTGGACCGGAACCCGAGCCTGAATCAGCACCGGTTTTAGGCAAAAGGACGTTTCGGATTCACGGAGATATTCCGCCTGAGATCTGGAACAGGCTTGGAACCAAGATTCTGCCAAAGTTGCGAAGCGGCGCCGATCTCAAAATTGGGATAGAATTTTCCGTGACTATTGACAGGCAAATCGAAAGAACATTCGAAAATGAGCTCAAACAGATTCTTGAAGACCTTGGCCTGACAGGTCGCGTTCAATCCGAATAGGGACGTAAAAGAAACCAAGTCCCAAAACGTCAAACTTTGCCACAGATAGGCAGCTATTATTTGCAGTACAATTACCAACATTTTATTCGACAAGTTCAGGACTTTCCCCCTTGAGCTGAACCATTTTCAAACGGAGTTATTTCCAGAACAAAATGTAATTCCAAGCCCGGCACGTATCTGTGGTCAGGGTCATGTCTATCCATTCTGTTTGCAAAAGCCGAGAGCATCTGTTGGGTTTCGTAAACAAAATGGACAAAGGGAGCTTTACAATGCATACCTCTATGACCGCCTTCGTGGATGCACTCCAGGCCAGGGGGCGCTATACCTTAACACTGAGCGAGGCGGCAAAGGCCAATGAACACTCTGCCGTCGCAGTGGGGCGGCTCTGCGGAGACTGAAGCGGAAAGGACGGGTCGCCGTCACGCATTTGCGGAGTCCTGTCAGGGATTATTTGAGGCTATCGATGGGGTTATTTGAAAATCAGTGGACGGATACGAAACTTTTCCAGATCGACCACCGCAAAATGTCCCGGTAATCGCTCTTGGTACTTGGAAATCAGCGCTTCTACGCGCGGCCATTTCTGATCTCTTTCCCTTACGCCGATGCGGATCAGAATCATACCGTATACCGGTTTCTTCAGTCGGAAAACAAGTTCTCCGAAATCCTTGTCCTCCGTCAGTAGGATACGGCTTTCGCGAAAAGAGGTTTGCAGAACTTCGTCATCGGAGATGCCTGCGTGTTGTTCGGGCACATAGAAGACATCGTGACCGGCCGTCCGGAGACGGGCCACGATGCCCGCGTCACAGCACTCATCGGCAAGAAATTTCACGGCTCTACCTGTTATCCGAAAGCGATCTGTTCGTCGGCCAGATAATCGGCGGCAAAGGCCTGGGCGGAATAGATATCCTCAGGGGTCAGATGGGGATGATCCTTGATAATTTCCTCGATAGTCATACCTTCGGACAGCTTCCGGAGAATCTGCTCCACGGTAATCCGTGTGTTTTTGATGACCGGTTTCCCGAACATGATCTCCGGATTCATCTCAATTTTTTCGTAGGTCTTCATCAACTCCTCCCTGCTCCTCGCACATACGACCTTATGCATTAAAGGTATTATATATTATACACCTTTTCCTTTTTAAGGTCTAAAAAATCATCTTGCCGCGCCAGCATCAGGTATTATGACCGGCTTTGCAGCAAATGAATTGCCCTTTTTGTCTGCTCGTCAGGAGTTAATTCTTAAGAACGGGGAAGAGAAACGAACTTTTCGGCTGGCCCGGATGGGGAGATTTTCCCTCGTAAACTGAACCATTTTCAAACGGAGTTATTTCCAGAACAAAATGTAATTCCAAGCCCGGCACGTATCTGTGGTCAGGGTCATGTCTATCCATTCTGTTTGCAAAAGCCGAGAGCATCTGTTGGGTTTCGTAAACAAAATGGACAAAGGGAGCTTTACAATGCATACCTCTATGACCGCCTTCGTGGATGCACTCCAGGCCAGGGGGCGCTAGACCTTCACGCTGACCGAGGCGATAAGGGCCAATGAGCACTCTGCCGTTGCGCGGGAGGCGGCGCTGCGGAGACTGAAGCAAAAAGGACGAATCGCCGGTCCCCGGCGGGGCTTTTATGTAATCGTCGCGGTGGAATACCGGGAGGCAGGCTGCCCGCCGGCCAGTTGGTTCATCGAAGACCTGATGAAATTTTTGGGCCAGCCTACTATGTCGGCATCCTGAGCGCCGCGGCGATCCATGGCGCCGCCCACCAGCAGCCCATGCTGTTTCAATGCGTCACCGACCATCCTACTCGACCGGCGCGGGCGGGCCGGTCCCGAATCGTCTTCCATAAAGGCCATCACGTGGAACAGGCGCCGGTAATCGATATCGAGACCGAGACCGGCGCCATGCGGGTCTCCACCCCGGAGGTTACTGCTTTTGACCTCGTCAGGTTCGCCCCGGCGGCGGGACACATCGGCAATGTGGTCACCGTCCTGGGCGAGCTGGCAGAAAGAATCGACCCACAGCATCTGGCGGAGCCGTGGGGCGGCAAGGTCGTTTTGGCGCCGTGTTTTGCGGCATAACCACCGAGGCCGCTCCAAACGTATTCAGGAGGCATTGTAGAACGCGATGCAGACGAAAACCCCGTTCAAACGAATACCAGCCGGCGTCTGGTCGCTCGGCCTGGTGAGCATGTTCATGGACATCTCGTCGGAGATGATCCACAGCCTGCTGCCCATGTTCCTAGTCGGCCCCCTCGGAGCAAGCGCCCTTTTTGTCGGACTGATCGAGGGGCTTGCCGAGTCCACGGCCCTCATCGTGAAAGTTTTTTCCGGAGTACTCAGCGACTACCTGGGCAAGCGCAAGGCACTGGCTGTGTTCGGCTACGGATTGAGCACGCTGACCAAGCCGTTGTTTGCCGTCGCTTCGACCGCCGGCATCGTTTTGACGGCGCGCCTGCTCGACCGGGTGGGAAAAGGGGTGCGGGGCGCCCCGCGGGATGCCCTGGTGGCAGACATCGCGCCGGCAGAGGTGCGCGGAGCGGCGTTCGGTCTGCGCCAATCCCTCGACACGGTTGGGGCGCTTCTCGGCCCGCTGACGGCGGTCGGTCTGATGCTGCTGTGGGCCGACAATTTCCGCGCCGTATTCTGGGTTGCTTTCATCCCCGGCCTGATCGCCGTCTCAGTGCTGGTTTTCGGCGTAAATGAACCAAAGCGGTATGTCGGCGAAAAACGCACCAATCCGATTTGTCGTGAAAATCTCAAACGGCTTGGCGGCCCCTACTGGTGGGTGGTCGGTGTCGGCGCGGTGTTCACTCTAGCGCGATTCAGCGAGGCATTCCTGGTGCTCCGCGCCCAACAGGGAGGTATTCCGGTCGCCTACGTGCCTTTGGTGATGGTGGGCATGAACCTGGTCTATTCAGGATCGGCCTATCCCTTCGGCCGGCTGTCGGATCGAATGAATCACGGCACGCTGCTGTCGCTGGGACTGATCGTCCTGATCGCGGCCGATCTGGTGCTGGCCGCAAACAACCATTGGCTTACCGTCGCCGTCGGGGTGTCCCTGTGGGGCCTTCATATGGGGATGACCCAGGGATTGCTGACGACGATGGTCGCCGACGCAGCCCCTGTGGATCTGCGCGGCACGGCCTATGGCTTTTTTAACCTGGTCAGCGGCATCGCGATGTTGCTGGCCAGCGCGGCGGCGGGGCTGCTGTGGGATCGTTTCGGCGCCTCATTTACCTTTTATGCCGGGGCGATCTTCGCGGCGTTGGCGCTCGTGGGTCTTGTCCTCCGGGCGCGGCGATAGCGACGGCATTTTGAGGTGATTCGATGACAACGAACCTGAACACATTATTTCAGAGATAACCCTTGCGCCTGGGGAGAGCGGCGAAAAGGTGATTCTGTCCTCTCTGACCGCGATACAGGCGCCGATCATCATGATGAGTCAGAACCGTCAGGAAGCGAAGGATCGCCTTCGCCTTGAACACGACTATCAGGTGAATCTAAAGGCGGAACTGGAAATTCGCCATCTTCACGACAAAATGGATCATCTTCTTTCGCATCAACGGGATCCACTGGCTTTAGATACACAAGATCCAGCTCGATCTTTTGTCTGAAATCGGGAAGCATCGGTGACATTATAACCTTTCGCTTTTCTGAGCCTCTCCACGGCCGCGGCCACGACATCCACGGCACGGTCTATTTCCCCGGCGGTGGTCATCCGGCCGATAAAGAAGCGGAGCGTTCCTTCTACGGCGACCCCGAATACACCTGGGATGAATACATCCAATCATAACGCATTTTGCAAAAACGGCGTGTCGGTGAGGTCTGTCTGAAAGCGTAGCTTAATGTCCATAATTTTGCTCAAAAATTCCCTCTTGCCGGGTGACTCGACCGGAAAGTGAGCAGATTGCGGCAAAATATTTCTTGAGACGCAAAAACAGCTCCCTATACTCTGCCCCCCGTGAAACATGTTTTATCAATTCAATGCATGCCGTTCAGATCGAAAACGACCCAGTCTTTCTCGGCAATCATCTCCCGGGGGGTCTCGGGATAGCGCGTTTCGTCCTAAACAACAAGGCCGCGGGCCCCGAGCGGAAGGATGTAGGACAATAGAAAAAACAAAAGCAGCAGGGCGGCAGATCCTGTTTTGACGTTCACAAGTTCGTGGATGCCCATTTTCATCGTTCTTTCTACAAATTCATCCCATTTAATTCTCCCTATATCAGGGGAAGATAAAGAAACGATGAAGGCTCCAGATAGCATTCAGCGAAATCCCTGACGAATGTGAAAAGCGCGCAGAATCCCATAACGCCAAGAAACTGCAAGGTTTCTCTGTTTTAAATTGTGTAAGGGGGGAAACAGGGGTGTTAAAGAGTAGCTCTTAAGAAGTCCTTAGCAAGGGAAACAACGCCTCCCTTGCTAAGGTAGCTGCTTTTTGCTGCTTATTGCTTTTTCTTGGGGGTTGTTTTTTTGGAAGCCGCTGCCGGCGCTGCCTTGGCGGCAATGCTCTCTGCTACATTCTTGCCGTCAGCTTCCGTATATTTTACCTTTACCTTTGCTCCGGATTGGATATCCGCGAGGGTCTTCTTTTCCTTGCCCACTGTTATGCTGGTTTTATCATTTGTTGAAAGCGAAACCTCTTGTTTTGCGCTTTTTACGGTAAGGGTACCGGCGGCTGCATCAACTGCTGTAACTTCCCCTGTAATAGTTTTTACCTTTACCGGCGCCTTCTTGGCTGCAAAGCCGAAACCTGCAAGCGAAAGGACAAACAAAAGAGAAAATATAACGGTCAGAACCTTTTTCATCACATTCACCTCCTTTCCTTATAAATTTCTTTCATTCCCATCTAAATATTACCTCTAGCGCGAATGGGACAAGCAAGAGACATGCCAGAGTGGAATGGCTGTAAATAAAGGGATGCAGAGCAACCCTGTTGTTAATCCATTCCTTTTTAGGGAAGAATCTCCTCTTTTGGGGAATGGAGATTAAACTTTTCCCACCGGTACCAGAAGGTCTTGTAACTCATACCGAGAAGTTTTGCCGCTTGAGCAGCCACGCCGTTTGCCTTCTCCATGGCCTTTCTTAGGAGTTCTTTTTCAATCTCCTCAAAAATTACCCCCTGATCCGGAAGATCAAAATCAAGGATACGATCTTGCTGTAGAGATCTCAATTCGCTTTTAATATCTTTAATAAGGATCCGGGGAGATTCGCAGATGAGCACGGCGCGTTCAATAACAGACTCCAGTTGCCTGATGTTCCCCGGCCAGTGATACCCGAGGAGAGCCTTCATTGCCGCATCTTCAATGCCTTTAATCCTTTTCCCGAGTTCCTGATTGTATTTACTGATAAAAAAATCCACCAGTGCGGGGATATCTTCTTTTCTTTCCCGCAAAGGCGGCAGCTCGATGGTTATAACCTTCAGCCTGTAAAAAAGGTCTTCTCTGAATCTTTTTTTGACAATTTCCCTCTCAATATCACGGTTTGTCGCCGCAATAATGCGGACATCAACCTTTATGCTTTCACGGCTGCCTATCCTTCGTATCTCCTTATCCTGGAGAACCCGCAGGATCTTCGACTGCGTCATGAGCGGGAGATCCCCAATCTCGTCAAGAAACAGCGTGCCGCCGTTGGCGGCCTCGAAAAGCCCTTTGCTCCTTGAAGTCGCACCAGTAAAAGCGCCTGCCTCATAGCCTAAGAGTTCGCTTTCTATCAAGGTTTCAGGAATTGCAGCGCAGTTCACCGCGACGAATGGTTTTGTCCGCCTGGGGCTGTTGTAGTGCATCGCCCTTGCCGCCAGCTCCTTGCCTGTTCCGCTCTCGCCGAGTATAAGCACAGTGGCGGCGCTGGAAGAAACCTTTTTCATGATCTCGACGGCTTCAACCATCTTCGCTGAACTACCGATAATGCCTTCTATTTTGAACCGGTCAAACAGGGCCTTCTGAAGCTGTAAGTTTTCTTTCAATAAGTTGGCTCGTTCCGCCGCCCTTTTTATCGTTATCAAAAGCAGATCTTTATCGAGGGGTTTCGTGAGATAGTCAAACGCCCCTTTTTTTATTGCCTCTACAGCCGATGCTATGGTGCCGTATGCAGTCATGATGATTACGGACGGCTCAATAGGCTCTCCGGGGATGAGCTCAATAAATCTTATCCCATCCATGCCTTCCATCTTAAGGTCGGTAAGGACGACATCAGGGCGAAGGGTTTTTAAAATCCCCAGCGCTTCCTCGCCGGAGGAGGCAGTGTATGTCTCATACCCCTCGTCATCAAGGATGGTTTTAAGGATATCTCTTTGCAGCGGTTCATCATCAACCACAAGTACAACAGCCACTTTAATTCCTCCTCTATGGAAAATCTCTCATGGACAAAACCCCTTTTGAAACCAAGAGTCGCGCCGAGTTTTAAAAGGGGCCTTTTTTTCTGAAGGGGAATCTAGCAAAAATGCTGATTTTAAACGTCATTGCCTAATGAATGTTCACCATTTTTATTGATTGGCAAGGTTATGGTTACCGAACTGCCTTTTCCTTCCACACTCTGGAAATCAACCTTTCCTCCATGCTCTTCGACAACCCTTTTCGTCATCACCAAACCAAGCCCTACTCCCGCGCTTTTGGTGGAGAAAAAAGGGACAAAAAGCTTCGGCAGATTCTCTTTTGAAACCCCCGATCCTGTATCCTTAATAACGACAGAGACGCTCGTCTCGGATGCCTTTGCCTCAACAATAAGGTCTCCCCCGGCGGGCATTGCCTCAAATGCGTTGAGAACGACATTAAACAGGCATGTCTTGATCAATTCCGGATCTACAGAAAGCTTTGGAAGCCCTTCACAACGGCAAGCTATCTTTATCTTATCCTTGTCTGCCATTGCCTGTATCAGCGCCATTGCCTCTTTGATAAGGCCATCTATGTCCGTTTCTTGAAAATTTAATCGTAACGGCCTTCCATAAGCGAGGAAATCTCCGACGAGTTTATTGAGCCGCTGGATTTCGTGTTTTATGCTCATGATGAGCGAGTCGAACTTTTCCTGTTCGGTCGTTTTCGACGGTTTGTACTTTTCCTTCAGATGGTCTATAGAGAGACTAATAAAATTCAACGGATTCCTTATTTCATGCGCAATGCCGCTTGCCAACTGCGCGATCCCTGAAAGGCGTTCGGCCTCGCGCAGCTTCTTCTCAAGGACGCGCTGCTCCCTCAGCTTCTGAACCATGAAGTTGAAACTTTGCGTGAGCTCTCCAATCTCGTCTTTTCTATCGGTAGTGAAATTCACCGACAGGTCACCCTCCGCAACAAGCCGGGCGGCATGAATGACATGATGTATTGGTCTGGTGTACATCCAGGAAAGAAACACAGCGATAACGATGCCCAAACCAAAGACTAAAGAGGTCGCCGCTATCCTTATAGCCAGGTTGGCCTGAAGAATTTTGGAAATATCTTCTACATTAATGGTTAAATGGACATAGCCGTAATGTTTATTGCCGGCAACCACAGGCAGGATGACATTATAGACCTTTCCCTGTTTAGAAACAGGTTTGCCAAGTTCCGCCTTGATGATGAGCTCCTTTTTTCGGGGGTTGATATCCGCTCCTATTTTTTGGGGGTTAGTGCTGGCAATAATCTCGTCCATATTGCTGTTGATAATGGATATCTCCTTGACGCCTTTTGCGTTGAGTTTCTTCAGGTAATTTTGAAGCCTCGCTTCGTCTGTATAGCCTTTGCTGGTAACCTCGTCAACGCCGAGCTGTATAGCCTTTGAGAGCTCCGCTGTCTGATTTGTGAGTTCTGCAAGCAATGCCTTTTCAGATTGCGAGTATAGAAATAACAGGACTGAGACAAGGATGAGACTGAGGAAAAGCATCATCCCGATGAGTTTTTTGTTCAGTGAAAGGTTAAGGAAATAGTTTCTAATGGACACCTTTGTCTTCTCCTGTTTATCATAATCAGTCTATCTTCATTGACAACGCGATCGCATGACCATTTCCGCCACTGCTAAAAAGGCGGTAAAACAACTAAAACACAGCCGAAGATTGGGGAAAGGATATATCAGGAAGATTCCATGGATCCCATAAATCTGTTATCCATATCTGCTTCCGGCAGATATACAGAAACGACGCTTCCCTCGTTGATTCGGCTTTTGATTTCTATCCTGCCGCCGTGCAGTGTGACGATTTCCCTGACTATGCTAAGGCCCAAGCCGATGCCGCCGCTTTCGCGGGAGCGGGATTTGTCAACGCGGTAGAAACGGTCGAAAACCTTCCCCAAATCTTCTTTTGGTATTCCGACGCCCGTATCGGCTATCTTTGCAACGATGAACCCTCCCTCTTTTTTGAGACTGATGGTGATTCTTCCGCCCGGAACGTTATATCTTATTGCGTTTTCAATGATATTGACGAATGCCTCCTGCAGCGCTTCCCTGTCTCCGTAAACAGAGTATGTGTTCTCTTCAGGCATGTGCACAACAATTCCTTTTCTATCCGCAAGGGGGCGTAGTAATTTCAGTGAGGTTTCGAGAATCTCATTCAGGGGCGTCTTTTCCCTCCGCAATGAAAATTTGTCAGAATGAAGGCGCGCCAGTTGGAGGAGCTTTTCGATGATAAGCGACATCATTTTTGCCGCGTCCGCAATGCCGGCCAGCGCTGTTTTGTATTCATCAGGCCTGCGCTCCCTGCGGAGGGAAACCTCCGCCTGGGTGAGGATCACCGCAAGAGGGGTCTTCAATTCATGCGATGCGTCCGCCACGAACTGCCTCTGGCGGTTGAACGCCCCCTCGAGACCGGCGAAGACGCGGTTGAACGACGAGGCTATCCCCTTCAATTCTTCGGGGATGTTTTCCTCCGCTATCCTCTCCGAGAGATTTGTCTCCGAAATCCTGTTGATCGTCTCGGAGATAGCCTTTACCGGCTGCATCGCCTTTCTTGCGATCAAAAATCCTCCCGAGGCGGAAATGATCATGATAAAAAGGATGGAGCCGGCGAGAACAAGCCCAAATGTGTCAAGCATCTCTATTCTTTCGTCTATTTCCTCAGCGCACTGCACGACGATGACCCGTTCACCGCGCTTCTTTTCTCCCTCCCGCCGGATGGGGAAGTTGATCTGCCTTGCCGGCTCGTCGTCAAGCCGTATGTTGCGGTATTCTATGGATGAATTTCCCGACTTGTACGGAAGCTCTCTTTTCCCCAGCGATGCCGACTTTTCAAGGGTGGTCCCGTCCGGTAGGCGTATCTGAAAGAAGTGTTTCGACTTCGGCGAGTTGTATTCCCACATGACGTCGTCGGAAAAATTGAATTCCGCCTCCCCGCCATCCTCGCGGACGAGCGTAGCCAGCGCCTTTGCCCTGGAAAGGAGGGTCGAGTCAACAGCGGAATAAACGACCCTGCTCAGGCCAAGATAGAGGATGATTCCCATAATGGACAGCGTGACAAGCAGGATAGCGAGATAAAAAACGATGATCCGTGCCTTAATCGAAGAAAGCATGCTATTCCTTCAGCATATATCCGGCGCCGCGTAGCGTCTGAATCAGGTCTTTTTTGAATCCCCTGTCCACCTTGTTGCGGATCCGGTTGATAAAGACGTCGATGACGTTGCTGTCCAGATCGAAATCATGATCGTAAAGGTGTTCGGAAAGCACGGTCCGGCTGAGAACCTTGTTTTTGTTGAGCGCCATATATTCCAAAAGGGCGTACTCCCGAGCGGAGAGCTGAATCTCCGCGTCCCCCCTCTTCACCTGGTGCGATTTCATGTCAATCGTCAGGTCCTCTATCGCGATGACGGAGGACTTGACGTCGGCATCCCGCCTCAGAAGCGCCCGGATCCGCGCCAGCAGTTCCTCGAACGAAAACGGTTTCGTCAGGTAGTCGTCCGCGCCGCTGT
>DYLD01000281.1 GCA_020722315.1 Syntrophus aciditrophicus | reverse complement strand
CCTTTTCCTTATGTTATGGCAGCCTACTATGCACCATGTTGCCCTGTCCAGATTTCGGGGAGTATTATAGTCTTTGAAAGACCATCTTTTTTAGACCAGAGGGTGAGAGTGACTATCTTGTTCTTGAATGCTTTGGGAGACCCCAGAGAAGGGTCCCCCTTTAAGGTATTTCTCACTTCTCTTTCTTTTGCTGCTGGTAAAATCGCCGCCCGTATTCGGAATTGAGAAACTCCTTCGGGCTGTCGAACTCCGGTTCGTTGTCCAGCTCCTCCCTGCTCAACCCTTTCGAGTTCTTTGCTAATACGCTCAGAGGCGGCCTTCTGAAGTAAATGTGCGTCCCTTTGAACGGATGCCCATCCGGCAACGGCCCTACCCATTTGCTTACTGTCATAATCATATCCTCCTTTCTTTAGGTTGGCTGCACAAGCAGCATCTTTTACAATTTCTCCACCCTGTCTTTCCTATCTTTTTTCCTACGCGTAATAAGCCCTTTCTCGCGGCGATTTAAGCCCTGCAGCTTCGCGAAGTTCATCCGCTTTGTCTGTCTTTTCCCAGGGGAATCCCTCACGGCCGAAATGGCCGTAGTTGCAGCTCTCACGATAGCTCCAGCCGCGGGGAGCCGTGAGACCCAGCTCTTTGATCATCATTGCCGGGCGGAAATCGAAAATTCCGCCGTCTTCGATTATACGGACGATCTTTTCGTCGTCGATTTTCCCTGTGCCATAGGTGCTGACGTTGATGCTGAGGGGTTTCGCCACGCCAATCGCATAGGCAACTTGAATCTCGCATTTATCAGCCAGTCCGGCGGCGACGATGTTCTTGGCAACATATCTGCCGTAATACGCGGCCGAACGATCCACCTTCGACGGATCCTTGCCCGAGAAAGCGCCTCCCCCATGTGATCCGACGCCGCCATAAGAATCCACGATAATCTTCCGTCCTGTGAGACCTGAATCTCCGCACGGCCCGCCGATGACAAACCTTCCTGTCGGATTGATGAAGAACTCGGTACGGTTGGTTAGCAACCCTGTCCCGGCAAGCACATTATGCGCAACCGCCGTAAGGTCTTTTTGGATCCGTTTCAAGGGAATATGATCCAGGGTTTGATGAGAAATGACCACTGCCGTAATTTCAACGGCATGGCCATTTTCGTGCAGGACGCTCACCTGCGCCTTGGAATCGGGCCGGAGATACTCGATGGTCTTTTCCTTGCGGAGCCGGGTCAATTCCTCAAGCAATTGATGGGCGTACACGATGGGTGCGGGCATGAGTTGAGGCGTCGCCCGCGTCGCGTAACCGAACATCATGCCCTGGTCACCCGCGCCTTGATCCTCGGGACGCTTGCGGTTCACCCCCATCGCAATGTCCGGGGTCTGGCCATGGATCGCGCAAAGATAGTTGAAAGTATCATAGCTGAACCCCTCGGAGGGGTTGTCATAACCGATGTCCCGAACGACCTCCCGGGCAATTGCCTGGGGGTTGATCTTCTCCCAGTTCCTGCAGGTTATCTCCCCGAGGTTGACCACCAGGTTCGGCCCGACGGCGGTTTCGCAAGCCACGTGCGCCTTTGGATCCTGGGCGAGACATGCATCCAGGATGGCGTCGGAAATCTGATCGCAGATCTTATCAGGATGGCCTTCCGATACCGATTCCGACGTGTAAACATGACGTGTCATCAACTTGCTCATCTAAATCTCCTTTCCTGTTATGATTTCTTCAAAAAAATACTCGCCCCGGTCGCAAAACGAAAAAAAGCCCGCGCCAAAAGGCTAACGGGCTCATTTACAAATCTGTCCGGCCTTTAGCACATTTGTAGAGCGGAGCAAGCAACCTATGCAAATCACCGCTTTGGTGGCAGACTATCACATTGTCAGATAAAGTCAAGAGAAAAATTAAAACCCCGGATCAGTGACTAAAGATGACTTTGCAAGAGAGCCGGTCGAGAAAATCGACAGTTATATCGGCGATAAAGCAGCTCTATACTGAAGGTTCAGGA
>DYLD01000280.1 GCA_020722315.1 Syntrophus aciditrophicus | reverse complement strand
CCCGGCTCCGAGGCAACTTTTCCTCCTTTTCGGCATAAATGCCATTGACGATGCGGTAGATTCTAAATCACCTCGGAAATTCGGAAAATACATAATTTATTTATACAGCTCCGCCTCCTCGATTACAGATTGATTTAATAATATCGAGCAGTTCATTTACCGGGACCATTTTGTTTCTTAGCGACAGAAAGAATCAAGCGGTTCTTTCTGTCGCATTCTCTGAATGCACAGATGGAATCATGATTACGATTGCCGTCAGAAACCAAAACGGCTCCATGATCCGGACTATAATAAAGGTGTTGGCACCGATGCCGTGCGCGATCATCGCCCAGAAACCGGCCAGATATCCCAGTAAAAATCCTTTGAACAGCGGATCGGTTGTCTGGGCATAGCCCTCCCTCGCCGCTTTGTAAATGGCGTATAAAAGATAGAAAAACAAAAAAAGGCCGATCAGGCCTGTTTCCGCCAGCACGCGCGGATACTGGGCATCAAGAAACCTGTATCCGGTAATTCCAAAACCGAAAATGGGATGTTTAATGAAGTCCGCACCCAAGACCATTTGCCACGACGCAAGACGGGCCGAGGTCGAGGTGTCTATCCTCGTTTTGCCAATCGCGATCTGCCCCTGCTCCGCCGGCTGGGTGAATGTAAAAAGGGCCCGCTGTTTTATATTGTTGGGAAGGACAAGTGGCGCGACGGCGATGACAAAGGCAAGCGAAAAAAGAATAATTCCCCTCTTACGGCTGAAATAGATCAGGGCCAGCGTCATCGGAACTAACGAGACCCATGAGCTTCTGGAGAGCGTTGCCCCAAGGGCAATCACGATAAAAAATAAAAGAACCCCCAACGCAACTTTCATTTTTTTAGAGCCATAGGTCAAAAGCAAACCCAAAACGATCGACATCATCAGCACCAGATACCCGCCGAGGGTGTTCGGCTCACCTTGCTCTCCCTCGAACGGCGCCGACACCCTGCCGCCGGCGGGAATCTGATAAATCGCAACGAGCGTAACGATAAAGCAAACAATTAGCATCGCCGCAAGAAAGCGCTCGATCTGTCTCTTTTCTTTGATCTGGCTGACGGCCATAAAAAAAACGATAAAATACTCAAAGTATTTCAAGACAAAAAAGATGCCGGTCAGCCCTCTGACCCGGCCGTACATATAGCCAATGAGCGTTGAAACAAGGCAGGCGGCAAAATAGTAGCCGATCGCCCGATTCAGCCTTGTGCCCGGGAAAAGTCCCAGCTCCTTGTTGATGGCCGTCTTGAAAAACCAGCTCAGGCCGATGATAACGAGAAGAAAATCGTCAAAGCGGAGCGTAACGCCGCTTCTGCCGCGCCCGGGAACCAGCTCCGCCCCGCCGACTTCAAACTGCGGCCCCAGAAGCATCGAAATAATGAGAATATAAAGGGCAAGCTCCGTATTGAAGAAGCTTGCGACAGCCAGAACCATCCCCGCTGTTATCGCAATGACCATTGGGGTCGGCGCCTTGGCGAACATGATCCCTATGGCCCCGGTGACCGCCGTGATAAAAAACAAAAGAAAAATATTTTTCGCCTCAACGTTCATAATCACTAAAAACGCCCGCACAAGGCATGAATCATCAACCTCTACTTTCGGGTCGAGCCGCTTCGCTGTTGCTCCAGTTCATAATATTTTCTTTCTATATCCATCGGGCGGTAGAATGGATCGTTGTAGTTGACAAATTTTTGATACCAGATGGGGATGTAATTAATGACAAGGCTTATGACAACCGAAGCCGCTAAGCAGACCAAAATCCACAAAAACGTTCTTTTACGGGATTTCCTTTGCATAGCGGATTTGAAGGCGCGGTCAATCACGTTGGCATCTTTTTTATGATTCATAATCTCTTCTCATAGTTTTCTTTTGAATGATCCGAGACCTTCCCTTTGTCCGATAAGTTTTTTCAATTCACTTGCATGCAGGCTCTGAAACCTTTGAAAAATGCTGCCTGAAGCGCAAATTTATTGATTTTTC
>DYLD01000066.1:5018-13572 GCA_020722315.1 Syntrophus aciditrophicus | reverse complement strand
GCGCCGCCGGCCGACTGAACCGCCAGCTCGGCCCAGAACCATTCCGGCTTGTTTTCCCCTAAAATAGACACCTTATCGCCCCGTTTAAGACCGAGAGAGACTAGCCCCATGCAGAACCGCCTGACCATAAGAAAATAGTCTTCCCAGGTGAACTCCTTCCAGATACCGCGGTCCTTTTCCCTCATTGCGACGACGCGGTTTCCGTATTTACGGGCGTTTTCCCTGAGGATTTTCGGCAGTGTGTCGAGGTTCATAAGATCATTTCCCACTGTGTCCGATCTATTCTTCTCCCAGATATGCCCTGATAACCCGTTCGTCTCCCCTGATCTCCTGTGGGTGACCCTCTGCCAGTTTGCGACCAAAATCCAGCACGACGATACGCTGGCAGATGTCCATGACGACATCCATGTTGTGTTCGATCAGGACAATCGGGATTTTTTTGAGTTCATAAACATCCAGGATAAATCTCGCCATATCCTCTTTTTCCTCGACGTTCATCCCCGCCATGGGTTCATCCAGAAGAAGGATCGACGGATCCATGCACAGAGCTCTGGCCATGTCGACCTTTTTTCGCTGACCGTAAGGGAGAGAGCCGACTATCTTTTTACGTATGGATTCCATTTCCAAAAGGTCTATAATTTCTTCTACCTGTTCCCTGTGGGCGATTTCCTCCCGACGTGTCGGACCGAAAAAGAGACATCCCAACAAAGCCCCGTGCCTCATATGTATGTGCCGTGCCGACATGAGATTGTCCAAAGCCGTCAGACCGGAGAAGAGTTCGATGTTCTGAAATGTCCGTGCGATGCCCAATGATGCAATCCTGTGCGGTTTGAGCCGAGTCAAGTCCTTCCCTTTATAGAGGATTGTTCCCTGATACGGGTGATAAAACCCGTTGATGCAGTTCAAAAGACTCGTCTTGCCTGCCCCATTGGGACCTATGATCGCCAGGATCTCGTTGTTGTGGATATCGACGGAGATATCGTTGAGAGCCTGCAATCCCCCGAACTTAAGGGACAACTGCCGGATCTGGATGGCCGTTTCCTGTTGCTTATCAGAATCACTCATAGAATACGAGTGTCAAACCCTCAGTTTTTTGTAATGGGTAAATGAGATTGTATTTAATTGCAGTTGAGCAAATGGTTCTGTCTCGTGATCGCGATCATAGCACCTTGCCGCGAAAAGTCAAGGCATTTTTACCGTTTTTCAGAAGATCCCGCAGAAACAGCCCCGTGTACGAACCTTCAGCTTCGGCAACCTGCTCCGGCGTGCCGGACGCGACAATCTGGCCGCCCCCGGGTCCTCCCTCCGGGCCGAGGTCGATGATGTAATCGGCGCATTTGATCACATCGAGGTTATGTTCAATGACAACAACTGTATTGCCCATCTCGACGAGGCGCATCAGCACATCGAGAAGCTTCCGGATATCATCGAAATGGAGGCCGATCGTCGGCTCGTCGAGGATATATAATGTATTGCTGTTGACGCGTTTGCCAAGTTCGCGGGACAGCTTGATCCTCTGGGCCTCGCCGCCGGAGAGCGTTGTTGCCGACTGCCCGAGGTGGATGTACCCGAGACCGACGTCGTATAAAAGCTGAAGCTTCTCTTTAACCGGCGGGATGTTTGCGAAGAAAATCAGTGCCTGCTCTACGGTCATGTCGAGGACCTCGGCGATATTCTTTCCCTTGTAGCGTATCTCGAGTGTGTCCTGATTGAAACGCCTGCCATGGCAGACATCGCAGGTGACGTAAACGTCGGGGAGAAAGTGCATCTCGATCTTGATCAGGCCGTTGCCCTCGCACGCCTCGCAACGTCCCCCTTTGACGTTGAAGCTGAAACGTCCCGGTTTGTAGCCCCTGAGCCTTGATTCGGGAAGACCGGCGAAAAGGTCTCGGATATACGAAAAGATGCCGGTATATGTGACCGGATTCGACCGCGGCGTTCTTCCGATCGGTTGCTGGTTCATCAGAATCACCCGCTCGATCCCCCCGAGGTCGGAGATACGTCTGATCTTGCCGCCGGTCAGCCTGTCCTGATTCAGCCTTCTGGCAAGTATTTTATAGAGCGTTTCGACCACCATCGTACTCTTTCCGGAGCCGGAGACGCCGGTCACGGCGGTAAAAAGTCCCACCGGAATTCTGATGTCGATATCCTTGAGGTTATGCTCGGATGCCCCTTCGAGCACGATGAAGCGCCCAGTTTGGGGCCTTCTCTTCTGGGGGACGGCAATAGACTTTTTCCCCGAAAGGTAAAGTCCGGTAAGAGACTTTTCCTCGCGGCATATCTCTTCCGGCGTTCCCTGAAATACGAGTTCTCCGCCCGAAATGCCCGCCCCCGGCCCGATGTCTATAATCTGGTCCGATGCCAACATCATGTCATGGTCATGCTCGACAACGAGCACGGTGTTGCCCATCTCGCGAAGCCTTTTAAGTGTTGTAATCAAGCGGCCGTTGTCGCGCTGGTGCAGGCCGATGGTCGGTTCGTCGAGGACATAAAGAACCCCGACAAGGCCGGATCCGATCTGCGTGGCCAGGCGGATTCTCTGCCCCTCTCCGCCTGACAGAGTTCCCGCCGCCCTTTCGAGTGTCAGGTAATCCATACCGACATCGATAAGAAAGCCAAGCCTCGCCGTGATTTCTTTTCTGATGCGGTCGGTAATCTGGGTCTCTAGTGGGGAAAGCTGGAGCGTAGAGATGAAATCCAGGCACTCCCTGATTGGAAGCTGGCATATCTCGTAAATATTCTTGCCCCCGACCGTTACGGCGAGGCTCTCCTTTTTGAGGCGCGCGCCGTGGCAGGTCGGACATTCCTTGAGGTTTATGAAACGCGAAAGGTCCATCTTGAGATGGAGCGATGTTGTTTCTCTGTAAAGCCGGTCGAGTTCGTTGAGGATTCCTTCGAAGGGCCTGGTATGAAAGAAGCGTCTCCCTCCGCGGTCGCTGTAGAAACGGATGTTTTCTTCGCCGGAACCGTAGAGGATCGCATGCTGGATTTTTTCCGGCAGTTGTTGAAACGGGGTATTGATATCAAAACCGTAGTGCTCGGCAAGCGCATCGATAACGTGGAAATAGCGGAGATACCGGCGGCCGGACCACGGAACTATCGCCCCTTCCCGTATGGAAAGCCCTCTGTCGGGAACGACAAGCTCCTCGTCGAAGTACATCCTTGTACCCAGGCCGCCGCAATCGGGGCATGCGCCGTAAGGGCTGTTAAACGAAAACATACGCGGTGAAAGCTCCGGTATGCTGATGCCGCAGTCGGGACACGCATAGCGTTCGCTGAAAAGGACGTCGTTGCCTCCCGCTGTAGAGATGCGGACAAGACCGTCGGAAACCTTCGCTGCAGTTTCGAGCGATTCTCGGAGTCGTCCCCTTATCCCTTCCTTGATAATCAGACGGTCGATGATAACGTCGATGTCGTGTCGCTGGTTCCTATCGAGGACGATTTCGTCGGAAAGTTCGCGCATCTCGCCGTCAAGACGTATCCGGGTAAACCCGTCTTTCAGAAGTTTTTTGAAATCCTTTTGAAATTCCCCCTTTCGGCCGCGGACAATGGGTGCGGATATTGTCAGCCGTGAATTTTCCGGATAAGAGAGAATCGTCTCCAGCATTGTGTCTATCGTCTGAGCCTTGATTTCCCTACCGCATCTGGGGCAGTGAGGCCTGCCGATTCTGGCAAAAAGAAGACGCAGGTAATCGTAGATCTCCGTAACGGTTCCGACCGTCGAGCGGGGGTTGTGGATATTGGCGCCCTGTTCTATCGCAATCGCGGGGGAGAGGCCCTCTATCGATTCGACGTCCGGCTTGTCCATCTGGCCTATAAACTGCCGGGCGTATGTGGAGAGCGATTCGACATACCTCCTCTGCCCCTCGGCGTAGAGCGTATCGAAAGCCAGTGACGACTTGCCTGAACCGCTAACGCCGGTTATGACGACAAGTTTGTTACGGGGAATATCAATGTTGATGTGTTTCAGGTTGTGTTCGGACGCGCCTCTGACCCTGATAAAATCCATTATAGCCTTATCTCAACGTTGGATTTTTTACGGAGTTCCACAAGCCACTCCTCCAGCTTTTTCTGGAGTTTCTCGTTTTCCAGCTTTGCTTTGATCTCCGAGCGAACGAGTTTGATCTCCTTGATTCCTGCGCCCCGGCGATCGGTCGTCTGTATGATGTGAAAACCAACGGGGGATTCGATGACGGAACTGAACTCACCCGTCGGCAGGCTGAAGGCGACCGACTCGACCTCGGGGAGGATCGTGCCCTTCTCAATGAATCCGATGTCGCAGGCGTCCTGAGCTGCCGGTTGCTGCATGAATTTTGTGCAGAGTTCCTCAAAAGGCCTGCCGGCAAGGAGCTCTTTATGTATCGTCTCGGCCTCAGCGCGCATCTGTTGCCTGACTTCAGGGGTGGCGTCGGCAGGAAGCGTAAGGAGTATCTGTCTGATCCGCACCGACTCTTTCCCTTCGTATTCCTCACGATGTTTCGCGTAGTATTCGCCGATTTCCTCTTCTGTTACGACAAGTTTCGCTCTTATCTGGCGGCCTATCAACTTGAGGCGCATCAAATGCCCCCTGCTGTTACTTCGGTATTCGGCAGGAGTGATTCCTTCTCTGGCCAGGGCGGCCACAAATTCCTCTTCGGATAGTTTGTTCTGTTGCCTGACTTCTTTTATAGCTTCATCAATCTCGTCTTCATGAACCGTTATCCCCTTCTTTTTTGCCTCCTGCTCGACAAGCAGGTTGTCGATCATCCTGTTAAGAAAAGCCCTTTTTGCCTCGTCCAGCGCTTTTTTTTGATCTTTGCCGCGGTAATCCGCAATAAAGCGCTCCCGGTAAGGTTCAAACGCCCTGTTCATCTCCGAAAAGGTGATGATGTCGTCGTTGACGACAGCCACAATCCGGTCTGCTATCTGCGCCTCGGCAATCGCGCCGATCAACAGAACCGCAGCAACCGCTAGTATCGTTGTACGTACCTTGGACATTTTTCAACCTTTTTTCAGTTCTTCTATCAATTCGTATGCCCGCGCTATTGTCTCCGGCGGATCCAGGCCGGGCATAGGGACGCTCAGTTTGTGATCGGGCGTAACACGAACGCCTCGGGATCTGTTTTTGTATAACTCAAGTATCCTTACCGGGTCAATAGGACTATCGGCTCTCAACGACAGAGAAAAATCCTTGCCGTTGTAAGACATTTTTATCCCCCTGATAGACTGGAGAAGATTACGTATCCGGATAATATTCAACAGATTGTCAACCTCGGAGGGCAAATTCCCATAGCGGTCAACCAGTTCTTCTCTGAGCTCCTTTAGTTCATCGTCCGTTGACGATAGTGAAATCCTTTTGTACGCAACGAGTCTTTCGTGTTCATCAGCCATGTACGTCTCCGGAATGAAAGCGGGAACGCCGAGATGTATCTCCGGCCGAACTTCTTCTTCCTGCGCAGGCATCCCTTTGATATCTCTGATCGCTTTATCCATCATCTCGGTGTAGAGTTCATAGCCAACGGCGGATACATGCCCCGACTGGGACGTGCCGAGCATGTTTCCCGCCCCCCTTATCTCGAGATCGTGGGAGGCGATCCGAAACCCCGAACCCGCCTCGGTATAATCCATGATAACCTGAAGCCGTTTCTGGGCATCCCGGGACAGCATGGCCCCCTTCGGGACGAGGAGCCACGCATAGGATTCTTCATTTGAACGGCCGACGCGCCCGCGTATTTGGTAGAGCTGCGAGAGGCCGAAACGGTCCGCCCTGTTTATAATGATCGTGTTTGCGGATGGAATATCCAGCCCTGCCCCGATGATCGTCGTTGAAACAAGGATCTCGTCTTCGCGGCGGATAAACCTCTTCATCGCGTCTTCGATTTGGGTTGGTTTCATCTGTCCGTGAACAACCCCGATGCGGGCTTCGGGGACAAGCTTTTGGATCAGATTGGCCATCGTGAAAATCGAACGGACCCTGTCGTGCAGAAAAAAGACCTGTCCCCCCCGCGATAGTTCCTGACGTATTGCCTCCGCTATAAGCTCTTCGTTAAATTCGATCACATAGGTTTTGATCGGCATCCGGTTCTCCGGCGGCGTGTTTATGATCGACAGATCCCTTATCCCGACCAGCGACAGATGAAGTGTACGGGGGATCGGGGTTGCAGAGAGTGTAAGCACGTCAACAAGCTTTCTGAATTTCTTCAGTTTCTCCTTATCGGAGACTCCGAAGCGCTGCTCCTCGTCTATGATCACCAGGCCGAGATTCCGGAAACGGACATCCTTCTGCAGCAGACGGTGCGTGCCTATTACGATGTCAACCGTTCCCTTTGAGAGACCCTCGATAATTTCTTTCTGCTCCGCCCTGGTTCGGAAACGGTTGAGAACCTCAATGCACAGCGGATAGTTTTTCATTCGTTCGGAAAAGGTCTGATAATGCTGTTCGGCCAGAATCGTAGTGGGGACAAGCACGGCCACCTGCCTGCCGCTCAATGCCGCCCGGAAAGACGCCCTTATCGCCACTTCGGTTTTTCCGAAACCGGCGTCGCCGCAGATCAGGCGGTCCATAGGCTTGCTGCGGTTCATGTCGAGGTGGATATCCTCTATCGCCTTGATCTGGTCGGGTGTTTCGTCGAATTCGAAAGATGCCGAGAACTCGTCGTAAAGGCGGTCGGGCGCATCAAACGGATCCCTTTCGATCGCCTCTCGCGCCGCATAAATAGAGACGAGTTCCTCTGCAATCTCGCGAATTGATTCCCTGACCTTTTCCTTCCTCGTTTCCCAGGAGATGCCGCCCAGTTTGTCAATCTTCGGAACAAAGCCTTCCGCTCCAATGTAGCGTTGAATCTGGTCGAGGCGTTCGACAGGGATATAGAGACGGTCGTTTCCCTGGTACTCGATCAACAGAAAATCATTCTCTATTCCTCCTGCAACGAGTTTCTGCAGGCCCCGGTAGAGGCCAATGCCGTGTTCTTTGTGAACAACAAAGTCCCCGTCGGCCAGTTCGCCGAATGATTTGAGAAAATAGCCTTCTCGTATCTGTCGCGTGGGACGGCGCAGGGCTTTCTTGCCGAAGATCGCCTCCTCCGAAAGGACGATGAGTTTCATCCCCAGGATGTGAAAACTGCTGCTTATTCTTCCCTCCAGCAGAATTATGCTGTCTGACGAATCGATCATCTCGGCCACGTCTGCAGGAGTTCCTGTTCCTTTTTGCGTAACGATGCCGTAGCCGGCCAGCAGATGTGCGGTCCGATCCAGACACTCGTTGCCGCTGCAGACAAACAAAACGGTATTCCCCTCTTGAAGCCACTGGCCGATTTTCCCGGCGAGGGACAAAAGCATTCCGTCGTCCGTCTTTTTGTCGTTTTGGTCGGTGGCGAAAAGATCTCTTTCAAGCTCGAACCTGATTGGGTAAGTGTTTTGAGTTTCAATGCCTAATGAAAGACCAGCAAGATAAAGCTGCGGGATGGCCTGCCTTCTTCCGGAAACCTCTGCCGCCGACAGGTAAGTGGTCTCTTTTTCCAGGTAAAATTGTTTTCGGTTTCGTGCCTTAAAGAAAAAGGCATCGAGGTCGTTTTCGATTTTTTCCTGCAGTTGGGCAACAGCAAATGGATCGTCCAGAACAAGAAGGCCTGCCGGAGGGAGATAGTCGAAAAGTGTACCCATACCTTCGGAAGCGCCTTCTTGAGCCGTCAATGAACAGTAGAACAGCGGGTAGAAAAGGGGATTTGTAGAAACCGCAAGGCCCGACGCAACCGCGTCAGAGAGTTTTTCCCTTGTTGTTCGGGGTAGCTCCAGTTCGGCCGAACGGCGGCGGATATTCCGGACTGCGCGCTCGCGCCTTTCGTCTGTTATGATCAATTCGCCGGCGGGAAACAGTCTGAAAGCGGTGATTTCTTCTATTGAGCGCTGCGTTGATTCGTCGAACAGCCGTATGGATTCAATCTCGTCGCCGAAAAATTCCATGCGGTATGGGTGCAACGCCTGAGGAGGGAAAATATCCACGATGTCTCCGCGAACGCTGAATTCCCCTTTTTCTTCGACCAAGCTCCGGCGGATGTATCCCCCTTGGGCCATAATATTGATCAACTCCAGGCGTTCGTAAGTATCGCCGAGGGAAATGTTTCGGACATAGGCTTCGACGATATCGCGGTGGATTGTTTTTTGCATCAATGAATTGACAGGCATGACGACAACGGAAGGAGGACCATAGAGCAGGCGATACAAAGCTTCCATCCGGAGAATTTCCGTTTCGCGCTGGAACGCAAACATGTCCGTCGTCACGACCTCCCACGGAGGAAGCATCAACACCCTCTCCTCTCCGAGGAAAAAGGACAAATCGCGGCAGCATACTTTTGCTTCCGTAACGGACGGTCTGACGATCGTAACCGGACGTCCTATCCGTTCGAAAACTGCGGCGATGATGAATGCGCGCGCGGCCCCGTCGAGACCTTCGATGATCAGTTTTTCCTCGCCTCTGGCGAGTCTGTCGAGCAATTCCCTAAGGTTGCTGTCGGCGATCTTTTTGTAAAAATCGGTTTTGGCTTTCTTTACTTCAAAAGTTTCCACGGATGTTCCT
>DYLD01000066.1:0-4918 GCA_020722315.1 Syntrophus aciditrophicus | reverse complement strand
TTTGTAAAAATCGGTTTTGGCTTTCTTTACTTCAAAAGTTTCCACGGATGTTCCTTTAAAAACACAACAAGAAGCCTACCTCTGCATCGCAACGTGCTTTTTATGCTGCGTAAAATTGTCGGTGGATTTGATGGATTCCTATATTATACCGGCTGATTATTCAAGCAGTAATGTCAGGATTCAGGTGAGTTCGGTTTGCTCTGGGTGGGCAAAACTCCTGTAACATTGCTTTGCTCTGGTTCTTAAGTCACTTTCAATTGACAAACAACGAACGATTAAGATAGCCTTAGATTGCGAAAAGAACACCTTGAATAAAGGGATTTGGCACGTTAGATATTCGAACCAACAAAGGAGATGCAAATGATCAGTGTGGAAAAAGCCCTGCAAACCATTCTGGATTCCGTTTCGGTGCTAGGGTTGGAAAAGGTGAATATCCTAAGCGCGCTGGGGAGGGTCATCGGCGAGGACATCTATGCCGGCAGGGATATTCCCCCTCGGGACAACTCCGCGATGGACGGATATGCTGTGCGCGCCTCCGACATTATGGGTGCATCCGAGAAGAAACCTGTCCTGTTGGAAATTATTGAAGACCTCCCCGCCGGTTCGATACCGAAGAAGACTGTGGGAAACAAACAGGCCGCGAGGATCATGACGGGTGCCTTTGTCCCCGAAGGCGCCGACACGGTTGTCGCAATGGAAAAAACGAGAATCGAAAACGGGCATGTTGCCGTTTTAGCAAACGTGAAGCAGGGGCAGGATATCCGCCGGGCCGGTGAAGATGTCCAACGTGGCGAAAAGGTGATTTCCAAAGGCGATGTGATTCGCCCTGCCCATGTCGGGATGCTGGCTTCGCTGGGCAGATCCTTCATCTTCGTCTACCAGAAGCCCCTGATAGCCATCCTTTCTTCCGGCGATGAGCTTGTGGACATAGACGATACGCCTTCTGAATGGAAGATAATCAGTTCCAACAGCTATTCCCTGGCGGCTCTGGTTTTGGAGGCCGGTGCGATCCCGATGCAACTGGGGATTGCCGGGGACAGGCGCAATGATCTGATTGAAAAATTCAGGGCCGCGATGCGTGCGGATTTGATCCTTTCTTCGGGAGGGGTTTCGGTGGGAGATTTTGACCTCGTCAAGGATGTTATGAAGCAAGAGGGGAACCGGATGCAGTTCTGGCAGGTCGCGATGAAACCGGGGCAGCCTCTTGCCTTTGGTTCGCTTGAAAATGTACCTGTTATCGGCCTTCCCGGCAACCCTGTTTCTTCGATGGTTTCCTTTGAGCAATTTGCCCGTCCCGCTATCCTGAAAATGATGGGGCACACGAAGCTGTTCAGGCGAACGATAACGGCGCGCCTGACGGAGGCAATAACGAAGAAACCCGGCAAAAAACATTTCATCCGCGGAATCATTGAGAGGAACGAAAACGGGTATACAGCCAGGACAACCGGGGAGCAGGGTTCGGGCATCCTGAAATCGATGGTGAAGGCAAACGGCCTGATCATTCTTCCGGAAGAGACTACAGAGGTTAGGGTAGGGGATAAGGTGACGGTGCAGCTTTTGGATGATTCGCTTTCGATGTTGCCGCAACCCCCCTATTAGCTTCACCGCCCCATAAAAAAGATATCGGTGGTCTCGATACTTAATTGTAAAATTCTCGCATTCGCCAATTATCTTTTTTATTCGCAGCGGAGTTATGTTATAAAACAAAACGGAAGTGCAAAGGTCACTGGTGGGCCTCCCGGACTTCAAATCCGGTGTGGGGGGCTAGTAACCTCCCGGGTGGGTTCGATTCCCATGCACTTCCGCCAATTTTTATTGATTTAATTTTTTGTTTATTGTTGCCGATAATAGTTTCACTAAGACCTTGACAAAACGCCGCCTTTTACGCTGATCGGATTTTTTTCGGCCCGCACGTCTCGCTCAAGGCTTCAAAGGCTAAATGCTCTGGGAACGCTTTTACGTTCTTAACGCCTTTAGAGCCTTGGGCTTCACGGCGGGGTAGCTTAAGAAAAATCAATATGCGCTTCAGGCAAATTTTTCAAAGGTCTCTCAATGGGGAAGGGTTTTGTGTTTTTAAGAAAGATAATATCAAACAAAAGGAGGAAGAAATGAAAAAGATTGCGGTAGTGTTGTCATTAGGTTTTTTTCTATTAGGAATTGCGGGGATGGCCTTCGCTGATCCAAAATCCGACGCGATAGCCTTGGTGGATTCGGCGATAGCCTTTTACAAGGCGAACGGGAAAGATAAGGCTTTTGCTGAAATCAACAATAAACAGGGTCAATTCGTCAAAGGGAGTTTATATGTTTTTATCTGGTCTCCAAAAGGGGTTATTCTGGCACATGGCGCCAACGAAAAACTAATTGGTAAAAATATGTACCCGATAAAAGATTCCGACGGAAAACAATTCGTAAAAGAGGGCGTTGAGATAGGCAATGCCAAAGGCAGCGGCTGGGTGGATTATAAGTGGCCCAACCCGGTATCCAAAAAGGTGGAAGCCAAGTCAACCTACGTCAAAAAGGTGGATGATCTTATTTTTGCCTGCGGGATTTACAAATAATTTACGAATAAAGAAAAGGGCGTTGTCTAACGACAGAATTTTGGGCCGGAAGGCAACGCCTTTACACGAAAACAGAAGGGATAAAGACAATGCAAATACTCGGCCGCATGAACTTGATGACAAAGATGTTGCTTGGTCCGGGAGTGGTTATTGTTTTAATGTTGATTATGGCCGTGCTTTCCTTTCAAGGCCTTTTATCCGAAAAAAAAGCGTTGTCCGGAATTTACCAGGTAAATTTTAAGGACTACCAAGCGTTGGCTCAAATACGCGAACAACTGGGCGCTGTACATGGCAATATCAACAAATTGATTAACTGGATAAATATAAATGCCGACAAGGCCAGGGTTGACGAACTGGCCGGTGAGCAAAACCGGATTCTTGTTGCCAGCATCGCAGCTTTGGATAAATTCAGGGAAAAATCCAAAAACGGGAGTGTCAAAACACTTCAGAACCTGATCGAACAGGTAAAGGCTTACCAAGAAGCGTCCCATACTGTTATCGACATGGCGGAGGCGGATACCAACTCTGCGGCAATGATGGCATCGAGCGATCTCGAGGAGAAATTTCGGGTCGTTAATCAAGCCTTAGCAGATATTCTAAAAGTCCAGGATAAGATGAGTCAAGACAGCTACGCCGAATCAGAAAGGGCTTTCAGCCGAACTATTTGGATTTTCTCAATAGTACTGGCGGCAGCCATCCTTTTGGCTTTGGGGCTGAACTTTTATCTGGCTTATTCGCTTTCTAAACCCGTCAGGGAGGCCAGCCATACCGTTCGGAAGATTGCTGAAGGAGACCTAACGCAGGAAATCCAGATCAACAGCAAGGATGAAGTGGGGGAACTGGCGATGGCGATCAATGATATGCGTCTGAAATTTGGAAGCGCCGTCGGGGAGTCGGTAGCTCTTTCACAAACACTGGCCGAGGGTGCTTCCGAACAGGCATCAGCGATTGAGGAAACATCTTCATCTTTGGAAGAGATGTCCGCAATGACCAAACAAAATGCGGAAAACGCCAACATGGCGAACCAGTTGATAACAGAAACAAATAATTTGATTCAGAAAACAAACATCTCCATGGAAAAATTAACTGCATCAATGAAAGATATTGTCCAGGCCAGTGAACAAACCCAAAAAATAGTCAAGACTATAGATGAGATCGCCTTCCAAACGAATCTCCTTGCGTTAAATGCCGCCGTGGAAGCAGCCCGTGCCGGCGAAGCCGGTGCAGGTTTTGCCGTAGTCGCCGAAGAGGTTAGAAGTCTGGCAATGCGGGCGGCCGTGTCGGCCCACGATACCTCCGATTTAATTGAGAATACCCTTCAAAAAGTTCATGATGGGGTTTCGGTGGTCACAGCCGTAAACCGCGACTTCGGCGATGTAACGGTCAATTCCGATAAAGCCAAAGGGTTAGTCGAGGAAATCAGCGCCGCTTCAAACGAACAGGCACAGGGTATTGAACAAATCAATAAAGCGGTTTCCGAAATGGATAAGGTCACGCAGCAAAATGCCGCCGGCGCCGAGCAACTGGCCGCCCAGATGAGCACTTTTAAGACAGACTCCTCACTTGCCGACTCAATCCCTGCTCCACATCGTCCTAAAGAGCTGGCGGAGAGAACGGCTCTGGCTCTGGTCGCAAGACCGTAACGAAACCGGTCTCCGGGAAGCAGGAATTCAACAGCATAGCATTCAGTGCAAAGCTATAGGCATGTCTGGATAACTATGTATAAGTTTGAGAGAACGGGACTCAATTCATCCCTTTTCAGTACTAAGAAGATGATGGAACCGTTCCACAGAATGCAGATATGGAGGATTGAACAGTATGCAAGATTTAACGATGGAAAACAGGAAAAATGCCGCGGTACGGCGTGAGGGCAAGTACCTGACCTTTTCGCTGGACAACGAGGAATACGGGATAGGCATATTAAATGTGAAGGAGATCATCGGGATGATTCCGATTACGATGATTCCGCGGATGCCGGCCTATGTGAAGGGGGTGATCAATCTGCGGGGGAAGGTGATCCCGGTCATTGATCTTCGTTTGAAGCTGTCAATGAAAGAAGCTGAATACACGGAACGCACCTGCATCATCGTCGTGGAGATCTCCGGGGCATCGGGGCAGGTGTTGCTCGGGATTATTGTTGATTCCGTAGCAGAGGTCCTCAACGTGAAAGAGGCCGATATCGAGGACACCCCGAGCTTCGGGGCGAAGCTCGAAACCGAATATATCCTCGGAATGGCCAAAATCGGCGGCAGGGTGAAGATTCTGCTCGATATTGACAGGGTCCTGAGCGGTGAAGAGCTGGCGATGATGGAAAAGGCGGCATAAGTGAAAACAGGTCGTTTACGGGGCTAAACGGCGAC
>DYLD01000279.1 GCA_020722315.1 Syntrophus aciditrophicus | reverse complement strand
CCCTCTCACTGGGAATACGGGGTTACCTATTCTGAGAAAGGGGCAAAAAAGCTTGGTCTGCCGTGGATCGGCCCCTCTCAGGATGAGTTTGTCAGGCGTTTTAAAGAGGCCGTGGGAAAAGATCTTACGCCGGAGTACCATTCCGCCGAGGCGGGGGCGTCGGTACTGGCCCTTGTCATGGCCGTGGAGATGGCCAATTCGCTGGATAATGACAAGGTCAGAGCTGCCCTTGGAAAGCTTAAATTCATGTCTTTTTACGGCGGTTGGGATGTTGATGATACCGGACTTCAGGTCGGTCACTCCATGGTCGATATGCAGTGGCAGGGCGGCAAGAGGCTGATTGTCTGGCCCGAGGAGGCCGCCACCGGGAAACCCTGTTATCCGATGCCGACATTCTCGGAAAAGGCAAAGGGGAAGCTCTGCGCAACCAAATAAGACACGACGGATAAATTGATCTTTTTCTCGGGTATATAAAACATGTTTGGAACACAATTGGCAGGAAATCTCCTGCAGGGGCTGGTGCTGGGTTCGGTTTACGGCATGGCCACGATGGGGTTGAGCCTGATTTTCGGCGTTCTGAAGGTGGTCAATGTCGGACACGGCGCCTTTATTATGGTCGGGGCCTTTGTGGCCTTATGGGTCTTCAACGGCCTCGGCCTGTCTCCGATATGGGCGATACCTATAGCTTTTGTGCTGGGTATGTTGCTGGGCTATATCTTTTTTTACACCTCGATGAAACGGTTGATCAAAGCCCCCGAACTGGCCTCGCTGCTGGCCACTTTTGCGATAGGGATCCTTCTCGAAGAGACCATCAAGCTCATCTACGGCGCCGATTTTCATGCCTATAACTGGACGGTGGGCAAGATATCCCTGGGCATTACGGTGATGCCGATGAGCAAGATCTATGCCTTTCTGGGAAGCATCATTATCGCCGTTATCCTCTATTTATGGTTTGCCAGGACCAGGGGAGGGACGGCCTTGACCTGTGTCGTCGAAGACAGCGAAGGCGCCAAGGTTTGCGGGATCAATGTGGGCCGGGCCTATGCGCTCAGTTTTTCGCTGGGTATCGGCCTGACGGTTGCGAGCGGGGTTTTGCTCACCATGTTCATCCCTGTGGGGATCAATCCCTATATGGGAGGGGTTTACACGCTGAAAGGCTTCGTTATTGCCGTGTTAGGGGGGCTCGGCTCCCCGTACGGCGCCTTTTTCGGCGGCCTGATTTTCGGTTTGCTGGAAAACGGTTCCTATACCCTTTTTGCGTTGGTTCCGGCTTTTGAGCCTTTCGCCATGACGCGGTTCTTTTCCTTTTTTATACTGCTTCTGATCCTTCTTATTAAACCGACAGGACTTCTGGGAACCAAATGAAAGAGAAAAAAATAGTCAAGTACTATCCCCTGATACCCGTATTCGCGGTATATCTTATCTTGTTTGTCGTCGGGCAGGGCGTCCCAGGAATGTGGCAGCTTGTGGCGATGCTTGCTTTTTATTGCGCCATCGGGCAGGCCTTTAACATCTTTTTAGGGATGACCGGGTATGTGGATTTCGGTTATGTGGCCTTTATGGGTGTGGGCGCTTATGGAATGGCGCTGTCCATCCAACGCTTGAATGCAGTCCCGGGAATCGGGGTCGGCGTTGTTTTTATAGGGCTGATCTTGGCCATTGTTCTTGCCACCCTGCTTTCGCTGGCGGTAGGCGCCGTGGCCCTCCGGTTGAGGGGAGCCTATTTTGCGATTGCGACGATAGGCGTCAATGAGGGGTTCCGCTACCTCATTGAAGGCGCAAGAATCTGGGGCGGCTCCGAAGGGATCGTGTTTTACGGCCAGCTTGCGAACGCGCTCGGCGGAGATACCGCAAGCAGATTTTCAACGTACTGGGCGGATGTCTTCATTTTTATTATTGCTGTTGTGGCTGCCATCATTACAATTGTCTATATGAGATCCAAAATCGGCTACGCCCTTACTGCATTAAGAGAGGATGAGGATGCTGCCAAGGTTATGGGGATCAACGT
>DYLD01000002.1 GCA_020722315.1 Syntrophus aciditrophicus | reverse complement strand
AAGGCTGGAAAGCGGTTCGTGGAAGATCGCTATTTCCATGGTAGGCGGAACAGGACTTGAACCTGTGACTTCCACGGTGTAAGCGTGGCGCTCTCCCAGCTGAGCTACCCGCCCCTATCTCAAACAACCATGGGTTTTGTAGCAACGAACCCTTTTCTTGTCAAGAACTATGTGTTCCAGAATCAGATAACGCAAAGGGCATGGTAGGGATTTGCATCCGTCGGCCCTTCCACAAAACGGCCGACGGATGAATCATTACCCTCAAGTTCTTCCTGAATCTTTTCTTTAGGCAGCAATGCAATGTTCAAGACTTCATCAACATGTTGCACAAAAATGATTTCAAAGGATTTTAACACGTTGGAGGGAACCTCGCTTAAATCCTTTTCATTATCCTTGGGAATGATAACCTTCTTTATGCCCGCTCTGTGCGCGGCTAGGAGTTTTTCCTTGAGCCCCCCTATAGGTAAGACTCTTCCCCTGAGAGTGATCTCGCCGGTCATCGCTACATCGCCCCGTACCTTGCGCGATGTCAATGCGGACGCGATAGAGGTTGCCATCGCAATACCCGCAGATGGCCCATCCTTTGGAATCGCTCCCTCAGGAACATGGACATGAATGTCCGTATCCTTATAAAAAGCATCGGGTAATCCGAACTCCTTCGACCTGGCACGCACATAGGTCAGAGCCGCCTGAGCGGATTCCTGCATGACATCCCCTAGTTTACCGGTAAGGATCATTTTACCGGATCCTTTCATTACGCTTGCCTCCAGCGTCAGTAGTTCCCCGCCGACTTCGGTCCACGCAAGACCAATCGTCAGCCCGACCCTGTCCATTCCTTCTGTTTCATTTTCTCTGAATTTAGGAACGCCGAGATACTTCTGAACGGCCCTGGACGATATTTTTACGGCTGCCTTACTGCCATTCTCAACGATTTTTTTTGCAACCTTTCGACAAATCGAGGATATTTCCCTGTCGAGATTGCGGACTCCGGCCTCGCGTGTGTACTGGCGGATGATAGTTAACAGAGCTCCTTCGGTAAAAACGACGTTTTCTTTCGTCAGGCCATTGGCTTCAAGAATCTTGGGTATAAGAAATTTGCTTGCAATGTTGAGTTTCTCCGGTTCGGTATAACCGGCGATACGTATAACCTCCATTCTGTCCTGAAGGGGTGGAGGAATGGTCTGCAGCACATTCGCCGTGGTAATGAACATCACATCGGAAAGATCATAATCAACTTCAAGGTAATTATCGTTGAAAGAGCTGTTTTGCTCGGGGTCAAGTACCTCAAGGAGCGCCGCAGACGGGTCACCGCGAAAATCAGAACTCAACTTATCCACCTCATCTAGGCAGCATACCGGGTTGTTGGTACCAGCTTTCTTTATAAGCTGGATAATTTTTCCGGGCATTGCACCGATATAGGTGCGCCTGTGCCCCCTGATTTCGGCTTCATCACGTATACCGCCTAAAGAGAACCTTACGAATTTCCTGTTTGTCGCTCTCGCAACCGATCTGGCTATGGATGTCTTCCCCACCCCGGGAGGGCCAACCAAACACAGGATAGAGCCCTTATTCTTTTTCACCAGGGACTGAACCGCGAGGTACTCGATAATTCTCTCCTTAACCTTCTTAAGACCGTAATGATCCTCTTCGAGGATTGCCTCCGATTCTTTCAACGTATAGTTATTTTCCGATTTTTCAGCCCATGGCATGTCCAGCAGCCAGTCTATGTAATTTCTTACAACCGTAGCCTCGGCGGACATCGGCGCCATCATCTGCAATTTTTTGATTTCCTGCTTAACCTTCTTGCCGGCTTCCTCAGATAGTTTCTTCTGCTTCAGTCTCTTCTCCAGTTCAAGAATTTCATTCTTAAAATCATCCTTTTCACCCATTTCCTTCTGAATGGCCCGCATTTGTTCATTGAGGTAATAGTCTTTCTGGGTTTTCTCCATTTGCTTTTTGACGCGTCTTTTTATCTTTTCCTCAACCTCCAGGATTTCAATCTCGGAAAGCATCAGTTTATAGACAGCTTCCATCCGCTCGGAAACATCGTTGATTTCAAGAATCCTCTGCTTCTCCTCCAATTTGACATTTATCTGGGAAATAACGATATCAGTAAGTTTCGATGGATCATTGATAGATGATATTGTCCCAACAACCTCTACTTGAATTTTCTTCGTGAGTTTAGCGTACGTTTCAAACGCTTCGCCAATACTCCTCATAAGGGCCTTGATTTTTAAGACATCTTGTTCCCCGGTATCCTCAAGTTCGGTCACTCGAACAAGGAAATACTCCTGAGAAAACACATATTCACTGATGATTCCGCGTTTTTTCCCTTCAACCAAGACCTTAACCGTACCATCGGGAAGGCGCAGTAACTGTATGATGATTCCCACCGTTCCGACCTGATAGATATCATCTTCATCGGGATCATCCTTTTGCGCGTTCTTCTGCGCGACCAGGAATATCCCCTTTTCCTCCTTCATTGCGGACTCGAGTGCAGCTATAGACTTCTCTCTCCCCACAAATAACGGGACGATCATATGCGGAAAAACCACCACATCCCGAAGGGGCAACAACGGCATCTCCACAACAGCCGCCTTTAATTCCTTTGTTTCTTTATCACCCGTCATTTATTTCCCATTAATATTATAGTGTTAAGCTTTTATCTTCAGTCTATAAAAACCTTCAGGATTTTCAGATCCAAAAGAAACACCAGAAACAATATTTCTCTCTTTATCCATGCGTTCCCTGCCAGCAATGGAGCGACAAAGGCATCATCAGGCAGTTTCCGACTTCTTCTGGAGAAGAAGAAGGGGTTTTTCATTTTTCAGTACCACTTCCTCGTTAACAACACACTCCTTGACATCATTCCGGGAAGGAAGATCGTACATAATATCAAGCAGTGTATTCTCCATGATGGCCCGTAAACCCCGTGCACCTGACTTTCTCTCCAATGCAAGATCAGCAATCGCTTTGAGCGCGCCATCTGTAAACTTCAGTTTCACCCCCTCAAGCTCAAAAAGCTTTTGGTACTGTTTTACAAGAGCATCCTTGGGTTCCAAAAGGATACGGATAAGGTCATCATGCGTTAATTCTCTAAGAGTAGAGATCACCGGTAAACGGCCGATAAATTCAGGAATCAGTCCAAATTTGAGTAAATCTTCGGGTTGCACCCTTTCGAGCAATTTATCTTTGTCTTTATTGTCTTTACTGCGGATTTCCGAGCCAAAACCCATAGAACTGGCTCCTATCCGATGAGAAATGATATCATCAAGATCGGAAAAGGCACCGCCGCAAATAAAAAGGATGTTCGTCGTATCTACCTGAATAAACTCCTGCTGGGGATGTTTTCTGCCACCCTTGGGCGGAATACTCGCCAGAGTTCCCTCAATGATCTTGAGAAGTGCCTGCTGGACACCTTCTCCTGAAACATCGCGAGTTATGGAGGGATTGCCGGACTTCTTTGCAATCTTATCTATCTCATCAATGTATACAATTCCCCGCGATGCCTTTTCGACATCATAATCGGCATTCTGTAAGAGACTTAGAATGATGTTTTCTACGTCCTCTCCTACATATCCGGCTTCGGTAAGTGTCGTGGCATCGGCAATCGTGAAGGGAACATTAAGCATTTTTGCCAGCGTTTTCGCCAGAAGGGTTTTGCCTGACCCTGTGGGTCCGATAAGAAGAATATTGCTCTTCTGGATTTCGACATCCCCTGTATCGATATTGGTAAGGACTCTGCGGTAATGGTTATAAACCGCAACGGAAAGGATCCTTTTTGTTCTTGTCTGACCGATAACATATCGATCAAGAAACTTCGCTATATCCTTCGGTTCCGGTATACCTCCGGTCAGTGTTCCCTGCTCTTTTTGTCTGTCTTCCTCGATAATGGAGCGACAGAGGTCAACACATTCATCACATATATATACATTGTTAGGTCCCGCGATCAACTTTTTGACCTCATTCTGGCTCTTGCCGCAGAAAGAACAGTAAAGCAGTCCCTTTTCCTCACCAGAAATTTTTTGTCTCTTCGTCATTTCAAGACCTCACAAATACACCCGGTCAAACCCTCTTTACGATGACTTCATCAACGATTCCATATTGAACTGCATCTTCGCCCGACATATAATAATCCCTGTCGGTATCGGCTGTAATTTTCTCAAGGGATTGCCCGGTCAAAAGGGAAAGAATCTTATTAAGCTCCTCTTTGAGCCTGAGAATTTCGCGCGCCTGAATACCAATATCCGTGGCCTGCCCCTGGAACCCGCCGAGAGGTTGATGAATCATGATCCGGGAATGGGGGAGAGCATACCTTTTCCCTTTTTCCCCTGCCGCAAGAAGAAGGGCGCCCATACTGGCCGCCTGCCCCATGCAGACCGTATTGACCGCAGGTTTGATGTATTGAATCGTATCGTAAATTGCCATACCGGCACTTACACTGCCTCCGGGTGTGTTTAAATACAAAAAGATATCTTTATCGGGATCGTCCGATTCAAGAAAGAGCATCTGGGCTATGATCAGATTGGCAATATCATCATCAATTGCGGTGCCGAGAAATATGATCCTATCCCTCAGAAGCCTCGAATAAATATCGAATGCTCTCTCGCCACGACCATCCTGTTCGACAACGATTGGTATCAGGCTCATTTTTCCGACCCTCCGATCTCAACCTTTTCAAGTTCCCGCAAAGTAAGATTTGCATGAGCCTCGATGAACTCGTAGGTTTTCAAATTAACAATCTCGCTACGGACGTTTTCTATCAAGCCATCCTTTTCCATCGACTTTCTAAGGGTTTCATAATCCTGAGATTGTTGCATCGCGAATTCTTTTATCCTGTTCTCCACTTCCTCATCATGAGCCGTGATGGATTCCTTGCGCGCAATCCGATCCAACAAAATAGAGGTCTTTACGATTTTAATCGCCTCATCCCGGAATTGATCATGCAGGCCCGTCAATAATTCTTCTGCCTTTTTGACATCCATTCCCTCTGAAACCATCCTGTTTTTCGCATCGTCAAGCATATAAGCAATCTGACGTTCAACAAAAACCTCCGGCGCTTCAAAAACATTCTTCTCGAGCAGTTTATTGCTGACACTTTTTTCAAAGGCAACCTGAAAGCGCTTCTTTTTTTCTTCTTCTATTCTTTGTTTTACCGCATTCCGAAGATCCTGGATTGATTGATATTTATCGAAATTATTTAAGAAATCATCATCAATTTCGGGCACTTTTTTAACCCGGAGGTCCTTTATCTCGACGGAAAATTCCGCATCTTTCCCCCTTAGATGAGAAATGTGATAATCGTCCGGAAAACGGACCACGATATCCTTTGTCCCTCCTTTGTTCAGGCCAAGCAATTGTTCCTCAAATCCGGGAATAAAGGTTTTTGTACCTATTCCTAAAAGGAAGTTTTCCGCCTTGAGTTCCGGAAGCTTCTTTCCTTCCACTGACCCTTCAAAATTGATTGTAACAAAATCTCCGGTTTGAATCCCTCTTTCTTCCTCGACATTCTCCAGAACAGCAAACATCTGTCGCATCTGCTCCAGGCTTGCATCAACTTCCGCATCAGTAACCACGGGAATCGGTTTCTCAAGGTCAAGCCCCGTATAACCGACCGGGTCTATGTCGGGTTCAACTTCAACCGTTGCTGTAAATGTAAAGCTCTTTTCCGACTCTATCGTACGGTGTTCTATCACCGGCTGGCTGACGACCGGTATTTTATTTTTTCTGATTGCGTCCCAGTAATGGCGATTGATTAGGTTCGAAACAGTTTCAGTCTCAACAGCCTTACTGTAATATTTTTCCAATATGTTTCGCGGTATCTTACCTGATCGGAAGCCCTTAAGCTTGGCTGTTTTTCCGACCCTATGGTAAGCATCGTCCAATTCGCTCTTTACAGCTTCCCATGGAACATCGAAAGAGATCCGTTTCTTGACCGGGTTGACATTTTCAATGCAGGGCTCTACCGATTCGCTCACAGTTATCATCTCCCCAATAAAAATCTATTTTCCTGGTGCGAGAGAGGGGATTTGAACCCCTATCCGCCTTTCAACGGGCTGGATCCTAAGTCCAGTGCGTCTGCCAATTCCGCCACCCTCGCAATCTTGCGGTCCTTTTATATTCATTTGTGCCTTTAATGTCAACAAATCCAATGTAATCGATAACTAAAAAAACCGCCCTCTCGGCGGTTTAATTAAAATTGGTCGGGGCGAGTGGATTTGAACCACCGGCCCTCTGAACCCCATTCAGATACGCTACCAGACTGCGCCACGCCCCGACGTTTACTAGTATAACGCTTCGCACTTAACATCATAAATATGCTCTGTCAAGGCCCTTCAAAAATTATAGTCCAAACAACCGGAATGATCCAGAGACCCAACGGGAGCTTTGCACAACTGGCGGAAAATGCTTCCTGAAGTGTGAGTTAAAAGCTTTTTCTGGGCACCCCACCGTCGCCAGCAAGGTTGTAAAGATATTAAAAACGCGAACAATCCCGGAGCATTTAGCCATTGCAGCCGCGGCGAGACGTTGCGGATTTCATCAGCCCGAAGGTGGCATCTTTCAAACCTCTCGGGTCTGCAAGGTAGAGGGGTTCTGACAAAACGCTCCGAGCGGGATGCAACAGATGCATTTACTGGTGGAATCTTTACTGAGTCCCGGCGAATGAGCAGGGAAGGTTTCCAAACCCCGTACCGACAAAAATATTGACAGCCATCCTAATGTCTTGTAAAGACTTTACAAAAGGATAGCTCTTTGGGCTGTTGATCCACTTTTTATGTCATGGAGATATTCAATACGCGAAAACTGATTTTTAAAAAAGAGTGGCTGCCCTTTTTGCTTCTGGTCATATCGCTATGGATCGTGTCTGTTGCCGATGCCGATATTTACAGTTATACCGATGAACAGGGAGTCATTCACATAACCAACATTCCGACCCAAGCCAATGTACCGTACGTTCTGGTTATGAAGGAAAGAAGGGTTGCCTTCAAAATAGCCCGACAAATTTCAGTTTATGATGGCCTGATAGAACGGATATCAAAAAAATACAACATGGATGCAACGCTGGTTAAAGCAATCATCAAAGCGGAATCAAATTTTAACAACAAAGCGGTCTCGCCTGTCGGCGCAAAGGGACTCATGCAGCTTATGCCTTCCACTGCCGCCTCTCTTGAAGTCACCGACTCTTTTCATCCCGAAAAAAATATCGAAGGAGGTGTCCGTTATCTGCGCTACCTTTTTCGATTGTTCGATGGCGATTTACCCCTTGTTCTGGCCGCCTACAACGCGGGGGAAAATACTGTCATGCGCTATAACAATATGATCCCGCCGTACCCGGAAACCAGAAATTACGTAAAAAGGGTGATCCATTATTGGAAACAGTACCGAAACGAAACCAAATAGCGATTTTGTCTCCTGCAGATATTTTTAAAAGGCCGGGCGAGATGTTCAGTGGACTGCACCCGCGTAGAGGTATCCCTTGAGCTTGTTCAACTTTCTGTCTTTTATCCCCCGTATCTCCTTAAGTTCGTCCAGGCTTGAAAAGCCGTTGTGTTCAACCCGTAACCGAATAATTTGGACCGCCAGGCTTTCCCCAATCCCGGGAACCAGAGTCAGATCATCCAGCGAAAGACGGTTAATGTCAACGGGCAGTCCCAATGCAAGCCTTACAGCAGTTGACATTTCCCGCTTGACGAAAGTGCCTTTGCCAAAAAAACCAAAACAATCCCCACTATGAAGCTCAGTGGAGTCGAAGCCGTTTTTGTGTGCAGATGGCCGCGCTCCGGCGATATCTATGACATTCTGAAAGGTCATCCCCGGGTCCAGAAAGTATATACCGGGCTCTTTGATTCCCTGCAACTCGACAGCGATGCTGTTCGGTGTCTGTATTCCGTATCGAAGAACATTTGCTTTGGCCGGGTGTTTCGCATCCCAATAGGACAGCTCATAAACAATAAGTGATAACGCCAATACGACCAGAATCCCAAGGTTTTGACGTTGCAGAAGCGACATCTCAGCGCCCTCTGTCAAGGCCGAACGCCTCATGGATAGCCGTAACGGCAAGCTGGGTGTATTTGGCCTCTACGATGCAGGATACTTTGATTTCGGAGGTGCTGATCATCATGATGTTGATATTTTCCTTAAACAGGGCCTCAAAAATCTTTGCGGCAACCCCCGAATGGCTTATCATGCCCACGCCTATGACGGAAACCTTCGCGACGTTGTCGTCCACCTCCACCTTGTCGGCACCCACATCCTTGGCTGCCCTGGTTATGAGGCGTTTGACCTCGTTTACTTCTTTCTTCGAAACGGTAAAGGTAAGATCGGTAAACCCATGAATGCTGACATTCTGAATGATCATGTCAACCATGATATTGTTTTTAGCCAGCGGAGCAAATATCTGCGCTGCTATGCCGGGACGGTCAGGTACGTGTATCACCGTCACCTTTGCCTGATCGCGGTCATACGTTACGCCGGATACGATCTCTTTCTCCATGTTTTTCGTCTCTTTTGTCACCAGGGTTCCTCCTTCACTTGAAAAAGATGATTTGACATAAACAGGGACATTGTAATTCTTTGCAAGCTCCACGGAACGGGGGGCAAGAACCTTGGCCCCTGCCCGGGCCATTTCCAGCATTTCATCGTATGTAATATGATCAAGCCTCCTTGCCTTGTCGTAGATGTTCGGGTCTGTTGTATACACGCCATCCACGTCCGTATAGATGTCGCAGACATCCGCCTTCAGTGCCGCAGCCAAGGCAACCGCACTGGTGTCGGAACCGCCCCTTCCGAGCGTCGTGATGTTGTTTTCATTATCCACACCCTGGAAACCGGCCATAATGACAATCGTACCCTTTTTCAGTTCGCGAAGAACAAGGTTTTTTTTAACAGTTTGTATCCGTGCCTTGCTGTACGCGCGATCGGTCAAAACAGGAACCTGAAACCCCAGAAAGGATTTCGCTTTATAACCCATGCCGTTGAGCATGATCGCCAGAAGGCTTACGGTAACCTGCTCGCCGGTTGAAATCAGGGCATCGTACTCTCTCAGATCAGGGTCCGGGGCGGCTTTCTGAGCAAGCTGGATCAGACGATCCGTCTCTCCCGACATTGCCGAGAGCACAACGGCAACCTGGTTTCCTTCTTCTTTTACACGGATAACGTTTTTTGCGACATTGGCAATCCTGTCAAGGTTAGCGACGGAGGTTCCGCCGTATTTCTGAACTATCAAGGCCATCTATGTTGATTCCCTCCTTTGGAGACGATTTTAAAACCCAGTACCTCCATCTTATTCCGAATATTTTTATCCTCTGTCGAAATGGATATTCTTCTTCTACTCTCATCTATATACTGCAATGTAATCAAGACCGCATTTTCGGGAACGATATCGATGATCTTGTCCGCCCATTCTACGGCCGTTACGCCGTTTTCATACTCAGATCTTTCAAACCCCGTTTCGAGGAAATCCATAGTCCCGGAAAGACGATAGACGTCAACATGATAAAGCACGGCATTTCTCCCGGGATATTCATTGATAATCGTAAAGGTCGGTGAAACGATAGAATAGTCATCCGCGACGCCCATACCTCTTGCAATTCCCTGGATCAGTTTTGTCTTTCCTGTCCCCAGCTCACCTATCAACGCGATAAAATCGCCCGCTTTAACGATCTCGCCAAGTGCTTCGCCGATCTTAAAAGTCTGACCCTGATCTTCGGAAAGTAAAGCAAGAAAAAAGCGGCTCTTATTCCGATCCATGAACGCCCTTTTCTCTGGCGAGAATCACAACGGCGGTTGCATACTCATCGGAATGGGAAATACTGACCAGTGTGCTGTTTACACCCAAACTGCCGACGAATTCCTTTGCCCTGCCTGATAATTTAACGGAAGGTTTTCCGTGAGAGTTATGAACCGTTTCAATATCCCGCAAATTTAGCCCGGCGCCAAGGCCGGTGCCGATCGCCTTCAAAAAAGCCTCCTTTACCGCAAAACAAGCGGCAAAATGCAGAAAAGGCCGGGGTTTCTTCTGGCAATAGGCCGCCTCATCGTCGGTGTAAGTCCTTGCTATGAAACGATTTCCGAACTTTTCAAGAGTTTTTTCTATTCTTCTTGTCTCGACAAGATCAATCCCTAGCCCGAAAACCATGTCAAGCCCTGCATATCGCATCTGCCATCATAACGACCTTCTTCATAAAGGAAACGTCATGGACCCTAACGATATCGGCCCCATAGACAATCGCAGCCGTGACGGCCGCTGCGGTGCCCTCGATACGCTCACGCGGTGTACCTCCGACAACATGGCCGATGAAGGATTTTCGTGAGACCCCGACCAGCACAGGCCTCCCCAGAGACTTAAAATCTTGAAGGTAGCGGATCATGCGCATGTTATCGATGGGTGTCTTACCGAAACCGATTCCGGGATCGACGATGATCCTCTCTTCATCTATCCCTTCAGAGCGCGCTTTCTCAATCCTTTCCCGCAAAAACGTAATCATATCCCCGGGTACCGAACGATACGTCAAATCCCCTTTCTGCATAATTTTCGGCGTGCCCCGCATATGCATCAAAACCACCGCCGCTTTGTAAGCAGAAATGGTTCGCGCCATTTCGGGATCGTAATTCAGAGCACTTATGTCGTTGATGATTTCCGCCCCCTCGTCCAGAGCCTCCCTGGCCACCGCAGCCTTCATCGTATCGACCGAAATCGGTATGGAGAGTTTTGCAGAAAGTCCTCTGACAACAGGAATGACCCTCTTCAATTCCTCTTGGAGCGTTACAGGATCAGAACCCGGGCGACTGGACTCGCCGCCGATATCCAGCATATCCGCCCCCTCGTCCGCCATCCTGCACCCTTCCTCTATCGCCTTTTCCGGCGATCCATAAACACCATCGCCGGAAAATGAATCAGGTGTCGTATTGACAACGCCCATGATAAGGGTGCGTTCCCCGATCGGAATCTCTCGACGGGAGGTTTGAAAAGAGGAAATGTTTACCGAAACATTCTTCATACGGCCGCATCCACACTGCGATTCTGTTCGCTACCGGAAGTCTTTTTGTCGATTAACTCGTCGAGCTCCTGCCCGGTCAACACCTCTTTTTCCAGAAGCACCAGAGCGATCTTATTCAAAAGATCAATGTGCTCCGAAAGAATTGCCTTGGCCTTCTCGTAACTGGACGTAACAATTCGGCTTACTTCTTTATCTATCTTTTTTGCCGTTTCTTCACTATAGTCTTCATGGGACGCAAATTCCCTCCCCAGAAAAATCTGTTCCTCTTTCTTGCCATAAGTCAGCGGTCCCATCTCCTCGCTCATCCCCCATTCGCAGACCATCTTTCTGGCAAGCGAGGTGGCCCTCTCAATATCGTTTCCGGCACCGGTCGTATAGTCTTTCAAAATAATCTCCTCAGCCGCGCGGCCGCCCAGGAGTATCACGATGTTGTTGAGCAGATATTCCCGTGGATAGGTGTGCTTTTCATCCATCGGCAATTGCTGGGTAAGACCCAGGGCACGACCCCGCGGGATGATCGTTATTTTGTGAATAGGGTCCGTTCCGGGCAGCATGCGGGCGACTAGCGCATGACCGGTCTCATGGTACGCGGTGTTTTTCTTTTCCTCGTCGCTTATGACCATGCTCTTTCGTTCCGTGCCCATCATGACCTTGTCTTTAGCGTATTCAAAATCGCTCATCGAGACCTTATCCTTGTTCAGACGGGCAGCGTAAAGGACCGCCTCATTGACAAGATTTTCTATGTCAGCCCCGGAAAAACCCGGGGTGCCGCGGGCAATAACGGGGAAGTCAACATCATCGGCAAGGGGTGTTTTACGGGCGTGAACCTCGAGAATTTTTTCCCGGCCCCGAACATCGGGCAATGGAACTACCACCTGCCTGTCAAAACGACCCGGACGGAGAAGCGCCGGATCCAGCACATCCGGCCTGTTCGTTGCAGATACAAGTATGACGCCCTCGTTCGATTCAAAACCGTCCATCTCTACGAGCAGCTGATTGAGGGTCTGTTCCCGTTCATCATGTCCGCCGCCAAGCCCCGCCCCGCGGTGGCGTCCAACCGCATCGATTTCATCGATAAATATGATGCACGGGGCATTTTTTTTGCCCTGTACAAAAAGGTCGCGGACGCGCGATGCCCCGACGCCGACAAACATCTCTACAAAATCGGAACCACTAATACTTAAAAACGGTACATCAGCCTCGCCGGCTATGGCTCTGGCAAGAAGTGTCTTGCCGGTGCCGGGGGGACCGATCAGCAAAAGACCCTTGGGTATCCTGCCTCCCAGCCGCGTGTATTTTTTAGGATCCCGTAAAAAATCAATTACCTCCTGAAGTTCCGCCTTGGCCTCTTCGATTCCCGCAACATCAACAAACGTTACCTTTTTGGACTTGTCGGTGACCAGCCGGGCGCGGCTCTTCCCGAAAGACATGGCCTTGCCACCCCCTGTTTGCATCTGTCTCATAAAAAAGATCCAGACCCCTATAAGCAACAACATCGGAAGCCAGGAGACAAGCAATGTCATATACCACGGAGAATCCTCGGCCGGCTTTGCGGCGATCTTCACCCCTTTTTCTTTCAACATTGCGATGATCCCTGGATCTTGAGGCGCATAGGTCTTGAAGTTTTTCCCGTCCGACAACTTTCCGGTTATATTTTCCCCTTGAATTGTAACCTCGGAAACCTGCCCCTTTTCAATACGACTTAAGAATTCACTATAAATAATCTCTTTCTGCGTGGTTTTCGGCTGACTGAAAAGATGATAGATCATCACAAATACAAGACTGATAACCAGCCAGAGCGCTATGTTTTTCTGCAATGGGTTCAATCTTTTTCTCCTTTTCGGGAATCCTTATCCGCCTTTGATCGTTTTCGGAAATCATTCTGACGAATAACGAATTAAGTATATCTTAGCTTTTAGAATAGTTCAAAACAATTCCACTTTCAACACCTTTTTGGCATGTTCAGTAACACCGACCCTCTGGCTTATCCTTTCCCCGGGAATCCAGATAACCGACCGGCGGTCGGCCAACAGTGGTATGCGGCTTCTCAAGTGTCGGGGGACCTTTTTGTCAATAAAATACTTTTTCACCTTTTTTCTGCCGCCTAAACCCAAAAAATCAATTCTATCGCCGGGTCTGAAACTCCTCAGCACCAGAGGCTCCTCTACAGACTCATAATCAAGGAAGGCTGTCTCAGGATGACTTTGAATTTCCCGAAGAGAGGGCTTATCGACAAATTCCGTTTTTATATTCCGCCCGTCAAGATGGATCACTCCGGGTATTTCGACCTTTATTTCAAAACCCCGGTCTTGATGATACGTATCATCGGGGTTGTTTGTTTGGCTTTCCTGCCTGATAATCAGCCGGGATGGCTGTCTTTCGACAACAACTCCGGAAGGAAGATTGAGGGTTCTAACAGTTGTGTCATTCTTTTGGCATAAATCCATCACCGCATCGATATGACGACTTCCAATCTCCCGCTTAAACATCAGCATCCGCTCCAGTAAAGATTTAACGACGCGGGCCCGAATGGCTTCATGCTGCTTTAAAAATTCCGACAGTGGAATGAAGAAGGATCGTTTATCTTCCGCAGTGATTCCCCACGAGACGAGCAGTTTGCGAACAACGTCTTCGAAATAGTTATCTTCAAGGCGAATGATTTCGGCTGTCCGGGCGAGTCTAAGGGCGAGCTTCGGATTGTAGAGTCTGGTCAGTTCGGGAATGAGCTGCGTTCTAATCCTGTTGCGCAGAAAAGATACATCCGAATTGGAGCTGTCCTGCATATAGGAAAGTTGCTCTTTTTTCAAGAACGCAAGGATTTCATCGCGCCCGACATAAAGCAACGGACGGATCAGACGGCCGTCACGGATCGGAGCAATGCCTTTGAGTCCACCGGGACCGGCTCCCCTGAGAAGGTTGATTAAAAAGGTTTCCGTCTGGTCATCTCTATGGTGGCCGGTTGCGATCTTTTCCGCATGCTGTTTATCTGCAATATGATAAAGAAACCGATAGCGTTCCTCCCTGGCGACTTCTTCAAGTGATTTGCCTGCATTTTTCTGCAATTTTTTGATGTCGACCTTTTTTGTAAAATAGTCCAAACCCTTTTGCCGGCAAAAAAGGCTGACGAATTGCTCTTCCCTGTCAGCTTCTTCACCCCTAAGACCGTGATTAAAGTGGGCTACGGCAATACGCAGATCATACTCATCCCGCAGCAGCTCCAGAACGCGCAGCAACGCGACGGAGTCGGGCCCGCCGGAGACGGCCGCCAAAACTAGCTCGCCCCGTTCAAGGAGATGATGAATCATTATGGTCTTTTTGACTGTATGAAGCATACAAAAAGATGGATCAACAGATCTCCTCTTTCAGGTTGGATAGGGTTTCACAGCAGATATCCGGAGAAAGCTCAAGAAGCTTCTCCCTTGCGCTTATTCCGTTCAATAGGGCGCAGCTTATCGCCCCGGCTTTCTTGGCAAGCAGAATATCGTTAGGTCCGTCGCCGATGACTACCGTGCGCTCCGGAGCTGTCAGCCATCTTTCCATAATCAACTGTAAAACACGCGGATCAGGCTTTTTAAAAGGTGTACTATCCTCACCAATGACATCGAGAAAATAATCGCGGATCTTCAATGAATCCACTATGTTTAACGCAAAATCCTTCCTTTTATTGGTTAGAATAATTTTTTTCTTTGCTTTAAAATGATTCAGAAAATCAAGGACATCGGGATAAAGGGCGGTCCTGTCAAGCAGATGCCTACTGTAGTGATCGGTAAATAATTCTAACGCAAGCGTATATTCATCTTCAGCACGATCTCCAAGCGCCCGTTTTACAAGCATGGAAACCCCATCGCCGACATATGCCTTCACGGTCTCAGTGGAGAGTTTCGATCTCCCGAGAAATTCCAGCGCATGATTTACCGACGCCGTCAGGTCCTCCAACGAATTAACCAGCGTGCCGTCAAGATCAAGAACCAACAAATCAACAGGTCTCATGTCCTCTCGCACTCCTTCAGGAGACCTCGGACCACGTAGAGAGTGGATCAATAGGAATCTTTCTTATCCAGCTCGCCGGCAATATGGCGCACCGTCTGGCGGTAAACACCGGAATATATTTCACGGGGAAGAAAATACCCCGGATAATTTTTGTAAACTTTGTCCAGAATATCATTAACCGTTTCATCGATGGAACGTCTGAGATGGTAAATAGCTTCAATATCCGCGCGATGCTGTTTTGCCGCCTCAATACTTTTTTGAATATAATTCTTCGCCTCGTCACCGGTTACATAGCCGTAATGATCCGCGCAGAGAAAATCAACCGGCAAGTCCGAAAGCTTTTCGAGACTTTTTTGGTACTGTGTGTAATTGGAATTGCCTGCAGGAATAATCGCCTCGCCAAAAGGAACTCCCCCTGCGTCGGAGGGGAAAAGAGCTTTAATTTCAGGGCAATACGCGGAAAGCGAACAAGAGGAGTGGCCGGGTGTCTCAAGAACGCGTATCCCGAGACCTCCCAGTTCTATCCGGCTACCTTCGGACACGGTAAAACCGGTAACATCATCCCTCCAATCCAGATCGAAGTCGTCCAGCCATTGCGAGAAACCCATCCTTTCAGCCACAAGATGGCTGAAAGAGTTTATCGTTTCTACGGCTTTGTTCGAGCCCAGTATCTCCCAGGCTCTTGCAAGGGCAAAGACCTCCAGTTGTTGATACCTCCGCTTGAAAAAGGGAACCAATCCAACGTGATCGAAATGCGCATGAAGGATGATGAGCTTGTTTATTTTCTGTTCATTTATGCCAAAATCTTTTAACTGTTCAACAACGACAGGTGCCAGGTAACTCATTCCGCCGCTCAAGATAAGAGAAGAATCCTCTCCTTCGAGAAGATAAATGCCGGACTCCTCCCTGCCAAGATACCAGAGACGATCACAAACCTTTCCCGCTTTACGGTTTCTCATTTGTCTGTCCTTATCTATCCCGTGATGACAATATCCGCGGCTGCCTTTAATCTCTTGATGAGTTTCTCAAATGCCTCCTGCCGTTTCTTTTGTTGGAGAAACTCGGCAATTTGCCTTTTCGTCTCAGCGTTGAGCTTTATGGCTTGAGGAGCGTTATGCTCGAGAACCTGGATGATGTGATACCCGAAATCCGTTTCGACGACGGGACCAATTGCGTTTGGAGCCTGAGAAAAAGCCGCATCCTCAAACGGTTTAACCATCTGTCCGCGCGTGAACGTTCCAAGATCGCCCCCGTTTTGCTTGCTCGGGCAGTCGGAGGACTTAGCGGCGAGTTCGGCAAAATCCTCCCCGGCAACCAATCTTTTTCGGATCTCTTCTGCCCTTGTCCGTTTGTCCGCCCTCGATTTTTGGGTATCTTTCTTGTCGGTTGCGATCAGTATATGCCTGGCGTGTACCGATTCCGGTTTTGTAAACAGATTTTTATTGGCATGAAAGAAACTTTCAATTTCTTTATCCGTTACCTTTGAATCGCCGGCCGCTTCCTGGGCGATAAGTTTTTCTATCTTTATGTTAGTGGCTATTTCTTCCCTAAGTTCCGACAGTTCGATATTGTGTTGCCGTAACAGCTCTGCGAAAGTTTTTCCCTGCGGCATGCCTGCCTTCATTTTGTCAATGACTGAAGAAATTTCGCTGTCACCGACTGTAATTCCTTTTGCCGCGATCTCATTTTTCAAAAGAGTGAGGTTGACAAAGTCATCAATCACCTTTTTGCGTAGCTGGATCCGCGCCTCCTCCACCTGGCCGGCCGGAATTTGGGATTGCATCCTCGAAATTTCTTTTTCGACAAGCTTATCGAGTTCACCCTTTGTCATTTTAATCCCATTAACCTCAACCGCAATCTCGCCGGCATCATTCCGAGCCGGTAAGGGCGGGCTTTGCTGGTGAGCCGTTGAACTGTCCATCTGTACGACCTGTTGCGGCGCCATGATTTGTTTGACCTGTTTGCTTTTGTCCTCGTCGGCACTGCATCCCGCCAGCATGACAAGAACAAAAATAACGAATACCAGGATAACCTCTTTATGTCCCATTTTCTTTATCACGTCTAATCCTCCTGAAATTACATTTCTATTTTTCCCTTCGCCCATTGAGAACTTTACAAGTAAAAAAAACAGATTACCCGCAAGTTACTCTGTCGGTTTATATTGTTAACATATATGCGAATGACCACACTTACGTCAAGAAAATGGTTGCACCTGCAGACGTGATTCCTGGCCATTTTTCCATTTGACCTGATCAGCTGACACACGAGACTGCGGGATCGGAAATCTTACCAGGGTCTTGCAAAACCCCCGGAGATCTTTTTATGAAACACGATTGGAAGGTTTTTTGAGGGAGAAAAAGCTTCCCCCAGCGTGATTGAAACCGCCGTGCCAAGCCCCGCAAAGTTCTTTGTAAGTTGTACGTTACAAGCAACTTCAAAAAAGGACGAAAAATGGCGCCTGTGTGACCGCAGAGATTTACAGGAGCGCTATGCCGGGAGAGTCCGGATACACCCCCGTGACGCGGTTGCAGGAACTTCAAAGGAAAGCCTTGTGAGAAAAGCAAGGTTGGTTGAAAGATTTCGTGTCAGCACTAACGGGTCCTCTTTTTTTCGATAGCGGCGAGACGTTTTGTTGCCTCAGCAATTAAAAACTTCACCTTTTCATCATCCAGTCCAACACCTGAATATTCCTTTTCCACTTTTCTGAGTCGTTTCAAGGCCGCGGCATACTTCTTTTGCTTGAAATAAAATCGGCCTATATATAATTCCCGTTCGCCTATCGCTTTCTTGCATTCACGGATTTTCTGCAGGGCAAGGGGGGCAAATTTGCTTTCAGGAAATCGTGTCGCCAACTTCTCAAATTCGTTAAGGGCTTTAAATGCTTCTGAATTATCTCGGTCTACCGTGGTAAGCTGATTAAAATAACACATCCCGATTTGATACATTGCATACGGAAGATTCTCGTTCGTCGGATGGAGATTGACAAACTCGTTATAGGCAAGATTTGCCTCAGGATATTGTTTAGCACTATAGAAAGAATCCGCAACCCCCATTTCTGCCATAATGGCCAGTTTGCTGAGCGGATATTCTTCTTTGACCCGTTGAAAAAGTTCGATCGACCTCTTATAGTTCCCGTCGTTGTACTCCTCCAGACCCTGTTGATATATGCTCTCGGGGTTTGCCCGTGCCATTCCTGTTCTACTTTGCCATGGCAGCCATATCTTACATCCGGTCAGAAAGAGAATCAATGCAACAAGAATCAAAAAAGATCGTTTCCGATGGAGCATATCCCTTCCTCTTTTCAGCGGATCGGCAAAATTCTTTTCGCAACCCCGCAAGTCTGGCGTCGTGGACTACGACGAATAGCTTCTTTAGATTTTTTTATTGCACAAAAATATGAATAAAGTCAACGAAAAGACGAGCAGGTTTATGGAACTCTTTTGGGCATAGCGATTACACATGTTAAATGATATAAGTACTTGTCGCCAAAAGGGGCAAAGGAACGACGAAATAATCATTAAGAAAGCAAGAGCTTTGAAAAACGCTGCCTTCGCGCTCATAAATATTTTTCGACCCCGCAGAGTCTCGCTACGACGGCGGGGTAGCTCAAGAAAAATCAATAAATTTGCGCTTCAGGCAGTGTTTTTCTTTTGGTTGTGCAAAGCTTTCAAGGCTTTTACAAAGCCCCCCAAAGATGGTTTCATGAAGTGCAACTTGAACGTTTGGCACAGAAGCCTTTTCCAAGACAAAAAGAAAGGAACCAAGGATGATTGGCATTATCTCAGGAAACGTGCCACTGCATAAAAAAGGCGTGTTTAGGAATCTTCACAAACAAACCGTTACCACCGAATTCGGAGAGGCCGAAGCATTTTGTTCCGAACAGCTTGTCTTTATAGCCCGGCATGGAACGAATCCCTCCTATCACATTCTCCCGCATCTGATCAATCACCAGGCAAATTTCGCGGCAATGAAAAAACTGGGTGCAACAGAGGTCATCGGCATCAATTCAAGCGGCACGTTAAAACGCAGCCTTAAGCCCGGCACGCTTCTCGTACCCGATGATTATATTCAGACCGGCCCGCTCCCTACCGCGCTCATCGGGAAACCCCTGCATATTGTACCCGGTCTTAACCAAGAAGTACGGCAACAGATACTCGAAGCGGCAAGGGATTGCAACATACCATGTATTGACGGGGGCATATACTGGCAGACAGCCGGGCCCAGGCTGGAAACAAAAGCCGAGATTGCAATGATATCCCAATTCGCCGACGTCGTCGGGATGACAATGGCCAGTGAGGCCACAATCGCCCAGGAACTGGATATCCGTTATGCCTCTCTCTGCTCCATCGATAATTTTGCGCATGGAATTGTAGACGAAGAATTGACAATCCATCAGATCGTTGCGCAGGCGCGGAAAACTGCCCAGGCGGTTCAACGGATACTGACCAGTTACATAAAGCAACATACGAATCTCTCTTAAGAGATCCATCAAAAAGAGCCGAGCTGGCACTGCTTTATCTTGATCTTAAGCGCCTCACAGGCCGAAGAAACAGACATTTTCGGCATCCTATGTTCTGCAGCAATCTTCCAGATAGCCTTACAGGAGATTTTCCCTTCCACAAGACTGCTCCTTATAGATGCCTCCAGGTCGGGTGGTACTGAATCAGCGGGTCTGACGGCGCGCCCTTCGGGAAATCTCTCTCTGGGATAACCAAAAAGGCCGATCTGACAGCGTCTGATCCTGATTTCCATCAGGTCGATGACAGCTCCTACCTCCTCCATCGTTGCGTGCAGTGTTCTGCTTATCATCTCAGCGTGAGCGCAGGCAATCTCACCGTTGACGGTCTTATCCCCTACGGCCTTGGCCAGTCTCCTGTCAAGGGGCTTATCCGGCGAACGTTTCTTTGCATAGTGACCTGCATCTTCACGCGTCATTTTTGTTCCTCCTTATCCTCACGAAAGATCAGACAATGATTTTTATAATGGTTCAACGATTTTTATCAAGATAAACCTAAAAGACGTTACAACCATCGCAGGAAAATCTGTTGACATTTCAATGCGCCCTTTTATAGTTATCCAACAAGAGCATTGCGAGAGCCTTGAAAAATGACACCTTCGCGCTCATGAAATATGTTTCAACCCAGCGGCGTCTCGTTACGGCTCCAAAGGCTAAGCACTTTTGGATTGTTTGCGTTCTTGACGCCATTGCAGCCCTATTCAGCCGGCGGGGCTTTTTGCTTCTCGGATTGGCAAAAAACGGCAATCTGCTAGGTCTTTTAGACAAACACTGAAAGGAAAACGCGAAATGGAGAATAACACGATTTTGGTGAGCAAGAAAAATCATGCGGCAACGATAACAATAAACCGTCCGGGCGTAATGAACGCGCTAACGTCCGAGGCGCTTTCCTCCCTTTTGGTCTCGTTCCAAGAACTTGGCTCCGACAGTGACACCCGCGTCATCGTTCTGGAAGGCGCGGGGGATAATTTCTCTACTGGAGCGGATATGGCACTGCTGGGTGCATCCGTTGAACCCATAGAGGCATTTCATCATATGAAAGACCCTGTCGGAAAGCTCATCCTCGCCATCAAAACAACTCCTCAGCCCGTCATATGCAAGATCAGAGGCAATGTGGTTGGTTATGCCGTTGGACTGGCATTTGCCGCGGATTTTGCAATCGCAGCCGATAACGCAAAATTTTGCGAGGCGTTCGTGAATCTAGGTATTTCGCTGGATGGGGGAGCTTCCTATTTTCTTCCAAGGCTTGTCGGAATGGCAAAGGCAAAGGAAATAGCCCTACTGGGGGAAGTCATAAGCGGTGCAGAGGCGGCCTCGGCCGGTCTGATATACAAATCCGTGCCCGAAGAAAAACTGGACGAAGAAGTACAACTATTGATTGATAAACTGTCGGTGAAATCCGGAAACGCTATCCGTTCTATCAAAGAGTCGCTGGAAAAAAACGCCGATGCCGATCTGGAAACAGCCCTTGAACGCGAAGCCGCCTATCAGGCCGTTTTGCTGGCCGGAGATGAAATAAAAGAGGCTGTCAGACTATTCCAGGAATCCCGAAAAATGAGGGCCGTCCACGAGGGAAGTAAATAACACATAGCCAATCACGATGAGCTGGCACTCCCCTTAATAAAGATAAGGCGCTATCCGGTATTTTTGGAAACTGCCTTTAGTGATGAGGCCAACCATTTCGAAAGTGAATACGAGCGGCGTTTTGCAACAGAGGTTTCTTTTAGGGAGCTTCACGACGCAATAATTGTAAACACGCTTTGGCGGATCGTATCTGTTCTGCGTGGTTCCGCTGATCGTATTACACCCAAACGACTTGAGCTAATTCGGGGCCTCCACGGATAATTGCCCCCTTTCACGAACGCACTCATTTATCTCCACAAGGTTTCCCCCGACCAAATCGTTCCGAGGGGGCGGCAGGAAGGTTGCTATTCTCGCGTGATGGTGCAGGAGATGCTACACAAAAATCTTTTGGCGCACAGTTGGAAAGGAGAAAAAAGAAAAGAATGACCGGCGTTATCTTGGCGGGAGGGAAAAACACCCGCATGGGAACAAAAAAGGCGTTTTTAAACATCGGCAAAAAACGCCTGATTGATCAATTGCTTGATATACTGAAAGACACTTTTGAAGAGGTGATCATCGTGGTCACCAATCCCCTGGAATACATGTCTCTTGAAGCGACGATCGTCAGCGATATCATTCCCGGCAAGGGGGCACTCGGGGGGCTTTATACGGGACTTTTCTTCGCCCGCTCCGAGTACGCCTTCGTGGTTGCCTGTGATATGCCGTTTGTCAATCGTCCTTTTATCGAATACTTGAAAAAAAACGCCCCGGGCTATGACATTGTCGTTCCTGCGCCACCGGACGGGCTACAGCCTCTTTGCGCCGTTTATTCCCGCGTCTGCCTGCCGTTCATAAAGAACCTACTGGACAAAAACAGCCTGCAAATTAAAGGATTCTATCAGGGACGTAAAATACTCAAGGTAGCTCCTGACATCCTGGAAAGATTCGATCCGGAAGGGAGGATGTTCACGAACCTCAACACGCCGGAGGATTTACAAAATCTTAACGGGATTATCTCGAAAAGCCGACCACTACCTTAAAAGGTCTCACCCCTGGAGCCCTTTCGCAATTACCAAAAAAAATCCGCTTGAAGAACGCGGCATTTCTCAAAGCTGTCACCTAAAAGGAAAAATTTAAAAAAATGCCGTCTGAAGCGCAAATTTATTGATTTTTCTTGAGCTACCCCGCCGTGAAGCCCAAGGAAGAGGCGTTAAGAACACAAAACTTTACAAGAGCGTTTGGCCTTTGCAGCTGCCGCGAGACGCTGCGGGGTTGGAAAAGATTTATGAGAGCGAAGGTGGCGTTTTGCAAAGGTCTCAAAAAAACGAAGCTTTAGATTATGGTTTTTTAAAAAAATCAATTGCCAAGTTTCGCCCTTTTTTTTAACTCTTCCCAAATACCGTCCAGCGCCGCTTTTGTTTCGTCTTCCGACCCTTCATTGTTGACAACAATATCCGCGAGAACCTTCTTTTGCTCGATCGGCATTTGGGCAGCGACACGCAGCTCCGCCTCGTATTTGCTCAAACCGTTGCGCTTCATCAATCTTGTGATCTGTTTTTCACGGGGCAGATAAACCAGAAGAACAAGATCCACCATCTTTTCCATGCCGGCCTCAATCAGAAGGGGGATATCGGATAAAACAACCGCTTCCGGATAGGTTCTACGGAGCTCGTCGAGACGTTCCTGCCAGAGTTTCAAAACAGCCGGGTGAACCAGTTTGTTGAGAAGCTTCCTTTTCTCCGGATCGGAAAAAACGACTGCTCCGAGCCTCCCACGGTCAATTCGTCGATCCGCACGCAAAACGCCTTCCCCGAAATGGCGGACGATCTCGCCCCAGACGGCCCCTCCGGGCTCCTCCGCCAAATGGGCCAGCTCGTCGAGATCAATCAGAAGCGCGCCCTTTGCCACGAGGATCCGGGCGACAGTCGATTTCCCGCTGGCTATACCGCCGGTCAAGCCTACATTAAGCATCTTCGACCCGTAAAGACCGATTTTTTAATTTGAAAAGACAGCAAGCACGGTCATTTGTTCCGTTGAAAAATAATGCGCAACCCTTCAATCGTCAGCATCTCGTCGACCAGATCAATTCGCCGGGCAACTCCCTGGATAAGCGTGGCGAGCCCTCCGGTAGCAACAACAAGGGGGCTGGAGTGGATTTCGGCGCTGATTCTCTCGACAATACCGTCGACAAGACCCGCATAACCGTACATGATCCCTGCCTGTATTGCGCTGACCGTATCCTTTGTGACAACCGTACGCGGCGTGTAAAGTTCGACGCGCGGCAATTTCGACGCCTTTTCGAAAAGGGCCTCACTGGAAATCATGACCCCCGGGGCAATGCACCCTCCCATATATTCCCCCTTCGCCGATATATAATCGAACGTCGTCGCGGTGCCGAAATCGACGATAATCATCTCTCGTTTGTACTTCTCATACGCGGCAACCGCATTGACAATACGATCAGCCCCCACCTCGCGGGGGTTATCGTAAAAAATCGGCATCCCCGTTTTTATCCCCGGCTCGACTATCATCGGCTTAATGCCGAAATACTTCTCACACATCGGCACAAGGATATTCATCATCGGGGGCACAACACAGGATATGATAATATCGTCTATCGGTTTAGCCCTGGTTCTGCCGTTCTTGTAGAGATTCAGGATAAGCACACCGTACTCGTCAATGGTGTGATCAATAACCGTTCTGATTCGCCAATCATGGAGCAATTTGTCCCCTTCGTACAGACCCAGTACCGTGTTGGTATTTCCGACATCCATAACCAGAAGCATAAAATTACCCCCCAAAACTAACGATTGATAACCGTCGCCTCGCCGGCAGTGATTCTGCGGATAGTTTTTTCTCCATCAACAAGCAACAGCGCGCCATCGTCGTCAATCCCCCAAACAAGTCCTTCCTGCGTTTCGTCCCGGAACCTAATTTTGACCAGCCTTCCGACCATCGTTGTCCTGTCGAGCCAGGCCCTTTTGATCGGCTTGAAGCCTACCTCAAGAAAAACTCCATACCATCTCTGAAACTGGGTGCAGAAATGAATAAGCACATCTTCTCTGGGCAGTTCGTTCCCGGTTTCCTCGGCAAGCGAGGTGGCCCTTTCTCGATACTCCACGTCGAAATCCACCCTTTTGATATTGACGTTGATTCCGACGCCGACAACCAGCTCAATGCCATTGCCGGCGGTTTTCAGCTCGGTAAGTATGCCGCAGACTTTACGGTTATGAATAAGGATATCGTTCGGCCATTTGATCTGAAGACCGTCGCGACAATAAACAAAAAGGGCGTCGAATGCAGCAACACCTGCCACGAAAGTCACAGCAGCGGTTTTCGACGCCTCTATATCCGGGCGTAACACAAAAGAGAAATAGAGATTGGTGCCTAAAGGAGACTGCCACCTCCGGTGGAAACGCCCCCTGCCGGCCGTTTGGCTTTCGGCCAGAATCAGCGTTCCCTCAGCCGCTCCCTGTTCGGCAAGTCTTACGCCAACAGTGTTGGTTGAATCAACCGTCTCAAAATAATAAAGAGGAGAACCGATTCTTAAGACGCTCAGGCGCTTCCTCAAAAAATCGATATTCAACCCTTTGGGCTTAGCGGCGTGATGTTGAGGTTCTGTGCGGATCATGGCTTTGTTTCTTTGATATTGACGGAAATATCCGCGGCCAGAACAGAGTGGGTCAGCGCCCCGACCGAAATGAGATCGACGCCGGTTTCCGCAACAGGGCGGATATTTTCTATCACCATGTTTCCGGATGCCTCGAGGACAGCCCTTCCCTTGTTGATTGCAACGGCTTCGGCAATCTGTGTAACATCCATATTATCCAGAAGAACCGCATCGACACCGCAAGAAAGCGCCTCCTCCAATTCCCTGTTGTTTTTGACCTCTACCTCGATTTTGAGCGTGTGGGGGATCCTCTGTTTTGCCCTCGCAACGGCCTGCGAGATTCCGCCTGCCGCGGCAATATGGTTATCTTTGATCAGGACCCCGTCGTACAACGCGAAACGGTGGTTGAAACCGCCGCCGACGCGGACTGCGTACTTATCGAAAACGCGCAGCCCCGGGGCTGTTTTTCTGGTATCGACGATTTTTGCCTTTGTCCCTTTTGTTTCCTCGACAAAACGGCGGGTCATTGTAGCGATACCGCACATCCGCTGGAAAAGATTGAGTGAAACCCTCTCCGCAGTCAGGATCGAAGAGAGCTTTCCTGAAATCTCGGCGAGGGACTCTCCAAGGCTTACCGTATCTCCATCTTTTTTGAAGGGAGTAAATATAAGCCCTGCGTCATAGGTCAAAAAGACGTCGCCGAAAAGATCTATCCCCGCCACGACAAAATCACCCTTCGCCGACGCCAATGCAGTTCCTATTTCAACACCTTCAAGAACGGCGTCCGTCGTTAGATCTCCTCTGCCGATATCTTCGGCGAGCGCGTTCTTGATAAATTCCCGAATCAAATGATGCGGCAGCATGGCTACCCTCTACATTTCCTCTTCAAGCCGAATGATTCGTTTGAGCGCGTCATCAAGCGCCTTTCTCTTTTCGTCGAGATCGAGGGCCTTCTTCTGTTCGCGCTGCACGACATCGCCGGCCGCCTTGGAAAGAAAATCGGGGTTGCCGATCTTTTTTTTGATAACAACGAGCTCCTTGTCCGTCTTTTCAATCTCCTTCTCCAGACGCCTTTTTTCTCGGTCAACGTCTATAACCCCGGATAGAAAGACATAGATCCGCACCTCGCCGGCTATCGCCGTAGCAACACCTTTTGGTTCAGCAATCTCAGCAGAGATATCGAGTTTTTCCAGGTTTGCCAGGTTCGTCAGATAGTCCCGCCCATCTTCGAGTATTTTTCTGATACCGTCTGACGGCGCAGCGAGACGCACCTTCAGTTTCAATGAAGGAGGAATCGTCATCTCGCCGCGGACATTGCGTATCCTCGTTATGACATCCATCAGCAGTTCCATTTCATCCAGAGCAACAGGATCATCGAGATTCCGGTCCTGTTTCGGAAACAAATTTTCCATAATTGAGGTTTTGTCATTAACCAGCCTCTGCCATATTTCTTCAGTCACAAACGGCATAAATGGATGGAGGAGCTTCAGGGAATCACGCAAAACACGAAAAAGTGTCTGCTGAGCGGCCCGTTTTCGTGCCGGATCGACCTTGCCGTATAAGGCAGGCTTGGCCATCTCGAGGTACCAATCGCAGAACTCATGCCAAACAAACCGGTAGATTGCCGCCGCCGCGTCATTGAACCGGTATTCGTCGAGGCCGCTTGTGACTTCGGAGACGGTCATGTTCAACCGGGTCTTTATCCATCTGTCGGCAAGAGAAAAATCATCGTCTCCGACCAGAGCTGCGGGATCGTAATCCTCCAGGTTCATCAACGAAAACCTCGTTGCATTCCAGATCTTGTTGATAAAAAACTTGTATCCTTCGATACGTTCCTCGGACATCCGTATATCTCTGCCCTGTGCGGTAAATGCGGCAAGCGTGAACCGGAACGCGTCCGTCCCGTATTTATCCATCATCTCCAGCGGATCGATGATATTTCCCCTTGACTTACTCATCTTCTCACCGTTTTCATCCCGGACCAGCGCATGCAGATAGACATCCTTAAACGGAACGTCGTTCATCACGTAAAGTCCCATCATCATCATCCGGGCAACCCAGAAAAACAGGATATCAAAACCGGTGATCAGCAACGACGTGGGATAAAAGGTTTTCAGAGCCGGGGTATCGGCCGGCCAGCCAAACGTCGAGAAAGGCCACAGCGCCGAACTGAACCACGTATCAAGAACATCCTCCTCCTGGCGGAGTTTTGTGCCCCCACAATACGGGCAGCGGTCGGGGTCGTTAGCCGAAACGATGATCTTACCGCAGTCCTCGCAGGTCCAGACAGGAATGCGATGCCCCCACCAGATTTGCCGGGAAATGCACCAGTCCCGGATATTATTCATCCATTCAAAATACGTCGTCTCCCATCCCTTTGGAATAATAGAGGTTTTTCCTTCCTGTACCGCCGCAATCGCCTTCTTGGCCAGCGGTTCTACCCTGACAAACCATTGCCTCGAAACAGCCGGCTCAATATCAGTCTTGCAACGGTAGCACTTTCCGATGTTATGGGTGTAGCTTTCGACGCCGACCAGATACCCTCCCTTTTCGAGATCACGAACAACATTTTGGCGGCACTCGTAGCGGTCCTGACCTGCGTAAGTGCCGCCGTTTTGATTAATGACCGCCCTGTCGTCCATAATTTTGATGATCGGAAGTCCATGACGCCCGGCAATCGCAAAATCGTTCGGATCGGATGCCGGCGTAATTTTCACGGCACCGGATCCGAATTCCATTGTAACGTAATCATCGGCGATGATCGGAATTCTACGGTTCATCAGCGGCAGGATAACCTCCCTGCCGACAACGTCTTTATACCTTTCGTCATTCGGGTTTACTGCAACCGCGGTATCCCCGAGCATCGTCTCCGGGCGCGTCGTTGCGACGACAATGCCTCCTTTTCCATCGGCATAAGGATACATGATGCTCCAGAGGGAACCGTTTTCCTGATGATACTCGACTTCCAGATCGGATATCGCGGTCAGACAGCGGGGGCACCAGTTGACAATATAATCCCCCTGGTAGATAAGGCCTTCATTATAAAGACGTACAAACACCTCACGGACTGCCTGTGAAAGCCCATCGTCCATCGTGAACCGCTCGCGCGACCAATCGCAGGAGCAGCCCAGTCGCTTGAGCTGATTGATAATCGCACCGCCGAAGCGCTCCCTCCACTGCCAGACCCTTTCTATGAATTGCTCCCGCCCCAGATCGTGACGGGTTAAGCCCTCCTTCTGTAATTGCTGTTCGACTACATTTTGTGTCGCGATGCCGGCATGGTCGGTACCGGGCATCCACAGAACGTTCATGCCCTGCATTCTTTTATAACGACAACAGATATCCTGCAGGACATTGTTCAGTGCGTGTCCCATATGCAGTATCCCTGTCACGTTCGGCGGAGGGATAACGATCGAAAAAGGCGGTTTGTCGCTGACGTCATCAGCGTGGAACAGATTGCGCGAAAGCCAGTACTGGTACCATTTCGACTCCGCCTCACCGGGATCAAAAGCCTTGGGAAACGAAACCTTTTCCATACATTATCTCCAGTTAAGTATTTACAAGCTTCTCAGGAGAGGCAACCCTATCTGTTTTCATCTTCTCGTTTGAAGATAAGCCTCCACCTTTTTTATCGCAAAAACTGCATCAATTCCGCTGAGCTGTTCGAAAGGAGAAAAAGAACCTGAAAGCTGACCGACAGGCTCCATAAATCCCCGCGCCGTAACGAACATCACCGCACGGAAAAAGGCGTGGTCCGCCGGCACATCGTAAAAGGGGGAACGAAACCCTTTGAGTTCAACGGCTTTTTCTCCGGAAGCCTTTGCAACAATATCTTCTATCATCACCGCGTAATCCGCGCGGGTTATCAGATCGCGGGGCCGGAAATTCCCGTCGGGGTAAACATGCAGGCCTTCTATCCCGAGCTTTACAGCATCTTCAATAGAGGAAAAAAGTCGACAACTGAGTGCATCCTTCGCCAACGGTATTGTTTTTTCAAAATCCCGGAAGGCCTTCCGGCGGATAAGATTTTTGACCTTCAGCTCATCTACAAAAAGGGCGGCCACTTCGGCCCTGTTGACGTCCTGGGCACATGCAACCCTCCTTCCGATAGCCGTCTTCGGCTTGAGCTCCCGAATTTTACCGATAAGCTTGAGATGGTTTTCTGCCTTCTCGACGTAATCTTCCTTCAGGTCTAAAACTATCTGAAACATCCCCGCGGCCTTTTCTAGCTCAAATGCCTGCAGGTATGCCTCTCCAAGAAAGAGATAGGGGGCGGCCTTTTTGTCGCCCTTGACAGCTATACTGAAGGCCTCTTTTGAATCTTCAAGCCAGTTGCTTTGATCCGCCGCGCACAATGATGGCTCCAGGGCCCTCTGACAGGCTATATGACGCAACGTGTTGAACCGAATCAATGCGAGCGCAACAAAGGCCTTCTCGGCATCGGTTTTGATCAATTTGTCCGCCCGAACGAGAAAATCAAGCCCTCCTTTAAAGTCCCCGTTACAGGCGCCGATAAGACCAAGGCCGGCATAGGCCATCGCGTAATCCGGACTCAACTTCAACGCGAGCTCAAATTCTCGGCGCGCATCGACGTATTTGCCATGATCCAAAAGCTTCATCCCGGTAACCACGTGATGTTCCGGCGTGCCGAGTCGAGTTAACGGAATTTCCGACAGGGAAGCACAGGAAATCAATAAGGCGCATGAACATGCAACCATCAGCAAACGGAAACTGCCTCCCTTTTTTCGAAACGCACCCACTGTTTTTTTCCTTTTGTTTCCGATAGCCTGAAGGTAATGCCTTCTTACAGGCTCCACGCTTCGTTTATATTCTTAGATGAATTAAGTCAAGAAATTACCGGCACGTCAAAATCGCGATCGCAAGAAGGAATGGGAAGGTTTGAAAAAAACCTCCAGAGATCGCTTCGAGAAGCGAGATTTGAAGGTCTTTCGGACCAAAAAAAGCTACCTGAAGCGCGAATGAAGCCGTTTGGGACACTCCTGCAAAGCTCTTGCACGGTCTGATTAATCCGCGAAAAATTGACTCATAGCAGCAGAAATCCCCTCGACATCATCCGGGCTGAACCACTTGACGCTATTGTCGGCAGCAAACCATGTCATCTGCCTTTTCGCGAACAGCCTCGTGTCACGTTTGATCAGCATCACAGCCTTTTTGACTTCGACGTCTCCTCTAACAGCAGATGCCAAATGCCTGTATCCTAAAGCCTGCATCGGCTTCATTGATTCATCGTAACCCATTGCAAGCAACCTTCTGACTTCGTCCAGAAAGCCTGCGGCCATCATCCTTTCGGTTCGCATGTTTATTCTTTCATCCAAATCAGCCCGCGGCAGGCAAAGACCGATTTTCAGGCAGTTCCACTGGGTATCCCTGAAACCGTGATCCCGCTGATAATCAAGGATAGAACGGCCGGTCAGTTCCAGTACCTCCAGCGCCCGGATAATTCTTACAACATCATGAGGATGGAGAACCTTTGCGGTCCGCGGATCCTTTTCTTTTAGGATTGCGTACAGACGTTCCCTTCCGCTTTTCTTTACCTCCTCCTTGAGTTGGTTGCGGAAATTGTCATCAGCCCCCGGTGTGTCTATCAATCCCCCTAACAGGGCCCTTATATAAAGCCCCGTTCCTCCGACGATGAACACCCGTTTTTTGAGGCGCTGCAATCGGTTGATTGCTTCTACAGCAAGTTTTCTGTACCGGGAAACGTCAAACGGTTGATCCGGATCAACGACGTCAATGACATGGTGGGGAATGCGGTTTCGCTCCTCCAGGGTGGGCTTGGCGGAGCCGATATCCATATATCGGTAGACCTGCAGCGAGTCCGCACTGACGATCTCTGCTCCATAGCGCTCGGCCAGTTCCAGGGCTATCGCGGTCTTGCCTACCCCGGTCGGCCCCATGATACATGCGATCCTCGGGAGAGAATCATCCGGACCGGGCATGTCTTTTTACCTCCTCTTGAACATTTTCTCCAGTTCCGTTTTCGAAAAGGATATCCTGATAGGTCTCCCATGCGGGCAGGTAGAGATTCCGGGAAAACTGTCGAGATCACGACAGAGGTTTTCAACCTCCGCAGGAGTCAGGGGATTATTGGCCTTTACGGCAGCGCGGCATGCCAGTGATGCGAATATCTTATCCCTTTTCTCGACGAGAGGAAGATTGGCCTGGGGACGCACGCATTCACTTAAAACATCCACGATCAAGGATCCGGCATCGGCGTCCGCGATAAGCAGAGGCATGGATTTCACAACAACCGAATCCCCACCGAACAACTCTAGCTCGATTCCCACATCGGCGAAAATCGGCATAACCTCTAAAAGGAGCGATAGCTCGCGGGGCGGCAGGCTGATTACCTCGGGTAATAGCAACCGCTGTCCCTGAGGTTTTTGCTGATCCGCCTGTCTTCTTAATTTTTCAAAGAGGACCCTTTCATGGGCTGCATGCTGGTCGATTAGCGTAAGTCCCTCCCTACCCTCAAAAACGAGGTATGTTCCCGCAACCTGTCCCAAATAGCGCAGGCTCATAAAAGACGACCCGACATCAAAGAGCCCGTCATCACGTTCGCAGGTTTCGAACGGAGTGGATATCGGCACGGCCGGCATCGTGGAACCTTCCGGAACGAAAGATTGGTCCCGGTTAATCCTATCGGCAGGCTGGAAAAAGGACTTCCCGGCACCGGAAGATATACGATACTTCCTCATAGCCTCCTGAACGCGTGATTCAAACCCGAGGGTTTTGTCTTCGAGACCAACCGAAGGTGCATTCGAGAAACCGACGCCGATCGCACGGGTCAGCGCCTCAACGATAAGCCCGTAAATCTCTCTCGGATTCCGAAATCGAACCTCCATTTTCGTTGGGTGCACGTTTACATCCACATCTTCTGTCGGCAAATGGAGAAAAAGGACAGCCATCGGATAACGGCGGGGTTCTATGATACGGCGGTAGGCCGTCATCACGGCATGGTTCAAGAAATGATCCCTGACAAATCTGCCGTTGACATAAAGATAAATCTGTGTGGCATTCGAACGACTGAATTCGGGACGGGAGACAAAACCGGACAACGATAAGTTATTTTTCTGCCCGGATGCTGGAACCATCTGGGCCCTTGCATCCCGGCCCAATGTCAGCGCAAGCCTCTCGGAGAGGTCCCTCGCAGCGGGGATATTCCAGTCGGACCGGGCACCGGTTGACACGTTGAAACGGACTTCTGTTCTGGAAAGGGCCAGACGTGTGATCCAGTCAAGACAATAACCCTGTTCGGCGATGTCGCTTTTCAGGAACTTCCGACGCACCGGCACAGACTCAAAAATCGAACTGACCGTAACGGAAGTACCCGGAGCACATCCGGTGGAAATACATTCCTTCATTTCGCCCGATTCAAAAACCGCCTTCGTGCCGAAATCATCTTCGTGACGGCGGGTTATAATTTCCAGATGGGACACCGACGCAATGCTGGGAAGGGCTTCCCCTCTAAACCCAAAAGAATGCACCCGGTAAAGGTCCTCGAACCCGCTTATTTTGCTCGTTCCATGTCGCGAAAAAGCCAAAGGAACATCCTCAGGATGAATGCCCTCTCCGTTATCCGTAACCCGGATTGATTGATTCCCTCCCTTCGACAGCGTAACGGATATCTCGGTTGCATTTGCATCGAGGGAATTTTCAACGAGTTCCTTAACAATTGAAGCGGGCCGTTCTATGACCTCCCCCGCCGCGATCCGGCGGACAAGAGCTTCCGGCAGAACAACGATCTTTCCGGCCATTCTTTCTCCCTATTAAAAAGTGTTAACCCGCCGCAATACGTTCTGATCGCCCCGGATCACATCCCCGTGTCCCGGATAGATGGTTTTGGGAACTATCGTGTCGCAGAGAAAATCGTATGTATTTAAGATATCTGCACGACTTTCACAAAAACGATTGAGCCGCCCGTTATCACGATCCAGATTCAAAATGAAATCCCCACATATCAATTCCGCCGTGTCTTCGTTGTACAGCGAGATTGAATCAGCGGTATGACCCGGGGTTTCAATTATTTCCCAGCCATCCAATCCTATGCCGCAACGACGGGCATTACCCGGGCAAAACCATTTAATCCTCTGGGGTGGTATTGGAGGATGAAAACGGGTTCCAAATCCCGGAAGAGGAATCCCGGCGAGACTTTCAACCCAAAGCTGCGATGGCCTGCGCACACGAAGGAAACTCTTGATTGCTACCGGCGGAAGGTCAGAAAACCAGCCTTGCAGACGCGGGAGGTCACGTTTATGCGTTAGATAATCCTCAACGCGCCGGTGCATAAAGACAAAAGTCCCCTCCGGACAAAACCCCAGCAGACGTTTCATACCCCCGATATGGTCAATATGAAAGTGGGTCGCTACGATCGCCCTGACGTCATGCATACCGCGATCGGATAGAGTATTGATAAACGACCTGGCCGCATCGGCAATCCCGATGCTTCCCGGATCCACGACGATGAGTCCGTCGCTTGTGGAGATCAAATATGAACAAACGAGGCCGCCGCCCGGAATCAAAGTAACCATTCTCCGGTCCCCTTAAAAGAACTATGATGGACTGTCTCAGCCAGAACGGCCGACGTGCATGCCGGAGACATCTTGGGGATATCCGATGAGAGCGAGATAGTCCCTAAGCGCACTGTCCCAGTACCTGACAGTTTCGTTAGTTTCCTGAACGTACTTTGTCGTATCAAGAACGCTCCAGGCCGGCCGGAGCGCCGCTCTGTGTAAATTCTTCGAACTGATCGCACGGATTTGCACATTGGCCTTCCCGGCAAGTTGCAGTATTTTAGATGCAAACTCGTACCAGCTGCACTGCCCGCGGTTTGCGAAATGGAAGACGCCCGTCTTTCCGGCTTCCAGCAAAATCTTCGCGGCCCGGGCAAGATCAACGTCATAGGTTGGGGAACCAATCTGATCGTCAACGACGTCCAGGCTTTCAACTGCCGAAGACCTATCGATGATAGTCTTGACAAAATTCCTTCCGTGAAGACCATAAAGCCAGGAAGTTCTAATCAGAAGCCAGTTTGTGGATGTATCTTTCAGAAAACGTTCCCCCTCGAGTTTGGAAGAACCGTATACATTGATCGGCGACGGATCGTCTTCTTCACAGTACGGCGCGTTCTTGGTCCCATCAAAAATATAGTCGGTGCTGAAATGAACGACCTTTATTCCCCTTTCCCGGCAGGCCGAAGCAATGTTTTTGACGCCTTCGGCATTGACGGCGAAGCAGCGGTCCTTGTCTGTTTCACATCCGTCAACATCCGTATAGGCCGCCGCGTTTATGACAACATCCGGGGAATACCGGGCAATCGCACGCCGGCAGTCCTCGGCAAATGCAATATCACATTCCGAGGATTTCAGGCCGAAGACAACATGGCTGCTTTGAAGCACTTGCATAAGTTCGCTTCCCAACATCCCGCGGGAGCCCAAAACCAGTATCTTCATCAGTATTTGACCTGCAACAGAAACAATCCTTGAGGAGGCGCCGTCAACCCGGCACTGGGACGATTCTTTGCCTCGATAATTTCCCTGACCTTCTCTTTTGTGCACTTACCCAGTCCGACATCCGCAAGAAGACCGACAATTGTCCGCACCATGTAGCGGAGAAATCCGTCCGCCTCGATAAAAATCTTTACGAATTCCCGGCAATCCTTCTCGATTTTTAGTGACAAGACCGTTCTGACGCGATTGGAACCATCGGCGTGGGTGGAGCAAAACGAAGAAAAATCATGGCTGCCCAAAAAAAGGGCGGCGCTTTCTCTCATCGCCTCGACACAAAGAGGCTGCCATAGAAACCAGGAATAACGACGCTCTATCGCCGGTCTGACGGAACGGTTGCAAATGCGGTAAAGGTAAATCTTGCTCTTTGCGGAAAAACTGGCATGGAAATCGGGTTCGACTTCGTCAAGTGTTCGAACAACGATATCCTCCGGCAACAAACTGTTGATCCCTAAAAGAAGACCACGCTCCTTCAGCGAGGAGACGGTGTGGAAATTGGCCACCTGACCGAGTGCATGCACGCCTCTGTCCGTTCTTCCCGAGCCTATCAGCCTTACTTTCTCACCTGTTATACGGCCGATTGATTCCTCTACGACCTGCTGTATCGAAAGTCCGTTCTTCTGGCGCTGCCAGCCACAATACGAAGTCCCGTCATATTCTAACGTCAGCCGGATGTTTCTCATGCCATTCGTAACGTTTTTCAACCATTTTGGAACGTCTAATCATGCCTTCTGAGAGCATTGCTCAAGGGCTGCGACGCCAGGTAATACCTTTCCCTCCAAAAGTTCCAGAGAGGCGCCTCCGCCGGTTGATATGTACGTAATTTTGTCGTGGACCGCGGTCTGCTGGATCGCAACATCCGTGTCCCCTCCTCCGACAATCGTAACTGCGGGGGAATCCGCAAGCGATCTTGCCATAGCTGCGGTACCCTTGCTGAAAGGCTGCATTTCAAATACACCCATAGGACCATTCCATATAATCGTCTTTGCATTTTCCAGGGCCTCGTTAAAAAGGGTGATCGTGGCCGGACCTATGTCCAATCCCATCCAGCCCGACGTGATCTCCTGCACGGGAACAATCCTCGTCTGAGCGGCCGGATCCATCTTTTCGGCAATAACACAGTCAACGGGCAGGTAAAACTTCACGCCAAGCTCCTTGACTGCCTTAATGACCTCGGTAGCCCTTCCAATCAAATCATCCTCGACAACAGAGTTTCCAACATTGTACCCGAGAGCCTTCAAAAAGGTAAATGCCATCCCTCCCCCCAGGATAATCTTATCAACCTTGCGGATCAGATTAGCCACAACCTCGAGCTTCCCCGAAACCTTCGACCCTCCAACAATGGCAATGAATGGCCGCGCCGGCTTCTCAACCGCCGTCCCGAAATATTCGAGCTCTCTCTTAATCAAAAAGCCCGCGCCGCAGGCGGGTACGAATTTGCAAATACCTACATTGGAGGCATGCGTACGATGGGCGTTGCCGAATGCGTCATCAATATAAACGTCCGCGAATCCGGCAAGTTCAGATGCGAAAGATTCGTCGTTTTTTTCCTCCTCTTTATGGAACCGCAGGTTTTCCAGAAGAAGCAGATCCCCCGGTTTTAACGAGGCAACCTTATTGCGTACCTCTTCTCCAACACAATCCGATACAAACTGTACATCCTTCTCCAGCAGACGCGAAAGGCGTTTCGCGACAGGGGCAAGGCTCATTTCAGGCACCGCTTTGCCCTTCGGTCGGCCAAGGTGAGAGATCATGATAACGGCGGCCTTTTCATCAAGCGCATAATTAATGGACGGGAGCGCCGCTCTTATCCGGGTGTCATCGGTAATATTCAGAGAACTATCCAACGGAACATTGAAATCAAACCGGAACAAAACCTTTTTCTCCTTAATATCTATTTCATCAATAAATTTCATAATGCGACCCTCCTGTGTGCGTTTATTATAATATTTTGACTGCGAGCCCCCTTCGGATAAGGGGAAATACTGTATGTATATAAATCATCCAAACACTACCGGTCAAGAAGAAACCCGGCCCGCAGGTTAGCAGACCTCTAGATTTTTTCGAGCAGAACGACGGCAAACGCAACAGCACCTTCAGAAATTCCGACCAATCCCATACCTTCATTGGTTTTGGCTTTTACATTAACATCCCCGGGGGAAACAGATGCGGCTTCAGCGATATTTTGAGACATCCGTGTTAAATAGGGGGCCAATTTTGGCCGTTCCAAAACGACTGTCGCGTCGATATTGCATATCCGATAACCGTTTTCTTTGGCCATCCGCGCTATCCGCTTTAATAGAACCAGGCTGGATATATCCTTAAAGGCCGGATCGGTGTCGGGGAAATGTGCCCCTAGATCTCCTTCGCCTGCAGCGCCGATGATCGCATCACATACGGCATGTACAAGAACATCGGCATCCGAATGTCCTAGAAGACCCTTTTCGAATGGGATTTCAACGCCGCCTATGATCAGTTTCCGCCCTGCTTGAAGGCGATGGCTGTCATACCCGAATCCGATTTTCATCCCGTTATCTCCGGCAGTTCAACCGTCCCGGCGGCCAAAGATCGCTTCGCATAGGATCACATCTTCCCTTGTCGTGACCTTGATATTGTTCCGGTTACCGGCGACCATCCACACAGGAACGCCGATTCTCTCAACGAGAGACGCATCATCCGTGCCGTAGAAACGATCCTCGTAAGCCCTGCGGTACGCCTCGATGATGACTTCTCGTTGAAATGCCTGAGGGGTTTGGGTCAACCAAAGCAAGTCGCGTGCAACGGTCTTAGCGATTTTTCCGCTCTTCTCAACGCGTTTTATTGTATCGGTGATTTGGACTCCGCTCGCAACGGCACCAAATTCTCTGGCTTTCTCGATAACCTGTTCAATCAGGAATGCCGTAACAAGGGGCCTCACTGCATCATGAACAACGACTATTTCAACTTTTTCATCAACATAACGAAGTCCATTTTTAACGGAATCCTGTCTTTCTTTTCCTCCGGGTATAATAACCTTAACCTTCGATAACCCATAATACTCAACAATATTCGTTCTTACATCCGTTACATCCGGCTCAGGAACGACTAGGATAATTTGATCAATGGACGAAGAAAGCTGAAACACCCTAAGAGTACGGGCAAGGATCGGCTCTCCTTGAACAGTCAGGTATTGTTTGGGCGTCCTTGCCCCCATTCTTTTTCCTTTCCCCCCGGCGGGGATGATCGCGGCTGTCTTCATAAAATGGGTCCATAAGCCAAAATCATATTGAAACCTTTGCACAACTGCTAAAGAATGCCGCCCGAAGCTCGATTTTAAAGGTTTTTCGGGGCAGAAAAAGATTTCACGAGCGCGAAGGCTGCATTTTTCAATGTTCTCATATTCACAAACAAAACAAAAGATTTAAAAAAGGAAATTGTCTGTAAAATGCGGTTGTTATCCGATTTTTATATCGGGGAGGCAAGGGGGCATTCTATCTATCAGGAGCCCTTTTTGTCGGCAATAGCTTTCATTTCTGAAAAAATCATCCGGCCGGCAGTCGTCTGTAAAACGCTGGTGACCATGGCTTCAACACTTTCACCCTGATACTTCTGGGCATTATCTACAATAATCATCGTCCCGTCATCCAGATAAGCCACACCCTGACCGGGTTCTTTACCGTCTTTTATTATTTTTACCGTCATCAATTCGCCGGGAAGAACAACCGGCTTGACGGCATTGGCCAACTCGTTCACATTGAGAATTTTAATCCCCTGAAGTTCGGCAACCTTATTCAGATTAAAATCGTTCGTAATGATCTTGCCGTTTGTCTTTTTTGCCAGCGCGATGAGTTTGGAATCAACACCCTTGATCTTCGGAAAGTCATGGTCAACCACATCAATGTTGATCCCGGTGCTTCGTTGCATACGATTCAGGATATCCAAACCCCGTCTGCCTCGCGTCCTTTTCAGCGCGTCCGAGGAATCAGCGATGTACTGCAACTCATCCAGGACAAAACGGGGAACTATAAAATTGCCCTCTAAAAATCCCGTATCGCAAATATCGGCGATGCGCCCATCAATAATGACACTGGTATCCAACAGACGGTAATCACTCATCTCCTTGGCCGGTCCCCAACCAAAAAGACTCAATTCCTCAACCTTTTGCGAGCCCAAAACCAATCCTATATAGCCCATAGCACCGGTAAGAAGGGTGTAGATCCAGGGAACGACCTCCTGATTTTCCATAATATTGCTTACAAAGCTCAATCCATAGGCAAGCAGGAAGGCAATAAAAAGCCCTATAAGCATGCCCACTACCCCGCCGATGATAACCCGCAAAGACACCTTACGGGCCGCTTTCTCAACCTGTATTATCAATACTGCGATAAGCAGGCCCAACACAACACCTACAGCCCATTTCCACCACTCATTATAACTGTGGTAGGCTATCGAGTACCCGCTAGATGCACACAGAAGGAACAATATAGATTTTACGATCAGATTCCCTACCTCCGCTTTTTAGACTATCTCACAGATATTGATCTTCTAAGGTACCGTCTCCTTTTCTTAAACGTGCCAGACTCAACAGAGCTTTCCATTGTATGTCATGGATGCTAGTGCATCGTAAAAATCATTTTAATATCTTCTTCAATCTTTGCCTCTTCGGCTTTCGCGGCAATAGAAATCTCTTTAACAAGAAGCCCTCGTGCCGTATCCATTATTTTCCTCTCGCCAAAGGACAAATTTTTGTCTGATTTTAGAACGTAAAGATCGCGCAGAACCCTGGCAATTTCAAAGACCGAACCCGTTTTGATTCTTTCCAGGTATTCCCGGTATCTCTTGTTCCATGTCTGCTTGTCTATCGTAACGTCTCTATTTTTAAGAATATCATATATTTTTGGTATTTCCTTTTCCTTGATCACCTCACGAAGCCCCGCCGATTTGGCTGCATTTAAGGGTATCATAATCTTCATCCCATTGCTCATAATCTTCATGATATAAAACGCCTGTTTAGTTCCACCGGCTTCTCTGTTTTCTATGGCCTCTATAATTCCTACTCCCTGCGCGGGGTAAACAGCGAAATCACCTACCTTAAACATTTCCACACCCATCTGTTTTAATCTTAGAAAAGTAGTTTAACAGATTATTACAGAATAGTCAATGGGATTCGCAATGGTCTGACAGCCTTAGCCTCTTTGAAAACCATTGAGATATGATGTCTGCTTATCCAACAACTTTTTCGTTTCAGGGAAGAAAAGAAACAGGATCTTTTGCCCTATTTTTGTGCCGGATTTCAAAATAGAGATAGGGCCTGTTATTTTCGGAGATATCGCCGATAAAACCTATTCTATCACCTTTTTTCACGCGTGATTTCAGGTCTACTGCGCGGATGACAAGGTTTGCATAAACGGTCGCGTAATCATCGGAATGCTGAAGAATCACGGTTTCACCATAATATTTCAAACGTTCCGAGCGTATAACAACCCCATCCCGGGCTGCCAATACAGCCGTATTTCCCAATGGTGATATCTTAATCCCGTTGAAAAACATCCCGTTTGACTGCTTCCCAAAGAAAGAAATCACTTTTCCCTTCAACGGCCAAATGAAAAGGTGTTTGATTAGACGAGTCTGTTGCCGGCTCTCTTTTAGAGTGAGGTCTCCTGGCTTGTACTTTTTATCGACACTCTCTCCTTTGTCCGAATGATCTTCAGATGTTAACACTTTTGCCCCCTTTGTAGGCCTATCCACGTCCTCTTGGACAAGAACATTTCCGGAAACCTGTTTGCGGCTTTTTTCACCAATCTTTTGCTTTTTGGAAATTTTACCGTGGTGCGTGGTGGAAACCTGGCGCTGTTCAACAGTGTCGCCTTGGGCTCCTTTGGCTTGAGATCGACCTGCTTTTGAAATGATTTTCGTTTGATCAACAAACCCCTGCGCGTTGGGAATGAAAATCACCGCGTCTTTTTCGATCGAGGAGACATCAACAATGTGGTTAGCCTTAACAATACTCGAAAGATCAACGTGATACGCCCCGGCAATTTCCGATAATGTCTCGCCGGCTTTTACACGATGATAGACCCCCGTCGGGCCGGTCTCTTTAAAGGGCAATCCTGAACATGACCAGAGAATGACCAGAAAAAGACAGATTTGTATGCGGCCTGTCAGTCTTTCCATCCATTTTCCCCGATCAGATCGACAAAACGGCAGCCGCAAAGCCTTTCCTGTTTGACATCCTCAGGTTCATCAGAGAGCCTGGTCAATTTAAGAAGCATTTGTGAGCTGCGTGTACCTACAGGGATTACAAGACGCCCCCCGGGGGCAAGCTGCTCAAGCAAAGGCCGCGGCACCTTGGGGGCCCCGGCAGTGACGACAATTGCACCGAAAGGTGATTCTTCCCGCCACCCAAACGTACCGTCGCCGACTCGAATCGCGACGTTGTAATAACCCAGCGCGTCTAAAATCGTCCTCGCCGCATTGGCCAGAGACGCGATACGTTCAATAGAAAACACGCGCCCGGCAAGCTCTGCAAGTATCGCGGTTTGATACCCGGAGCCCGTTCCTATTTCGAGGACTTTTTCAGATCCGGTCAGTTCCATTGCCTCGGTCATCAGCGCGACAATATATGGCTGCGAAATGGTTTGCTGGCACTCGATCGGGAGTGGGTTGTCGTTATAGGCCTGATCATGCAATCCTTCGTTCACAAAGAGATGACGGGGAATCTTCTCCATTGCCTTTTGAACCCTCTGATCCTTTATTCCTCTAAGCCTGATCTGGGTTTCAACCATCTTCATTCTCTGTTTCAGAAACCTGTCCGTCACTTTTGAACCCCTAGAAGCTAAACCTTCTCAAATGATATTTGAAGGCAAGCTATAAAGCACCGGCTTCTTTTCAACTACAATTATTTTCCCTCACTGCGACGAGAAATGCGTGAAAAATATAGCATCGGCCTTATGATTTTTCAAGCGACCAAACAGCCCGGCAAGTCCTCAAATCTCTCTTTCCACAAGAACAAGCTTTTTGAGTGCCTCAACCATCTCCTCGAGAACGGGAAATGTATGTTCCCTGATATCGCCGGCCACGACGACAAACATAATATCATCCCCGATTTTCAGACGACCCTCACGCACCTCTGCGAGAACCGCGACAATCCCTGGCTTCTGCCTCATTTCTGAGATAACACGCTCAAGACGATCACGATCCGCTTTCACCTGAAGTCCCCGCACCACTCGGCCGTCTTTAGAGGTTTCACGGACAATGCCATTATGACAAACAATCATCCCGGCCTTTTTGCAGGCGGGATTTGCCCTGACGCTATTTATCATGTCTACCAAATCCATCCCCTACTCCTTTCCTAAAACAGTGAAGGCTAAATGATACTGTTCACGAAGTTAAATCCGAAACCGCTTCTTGGACTGCTAACCCTCCAATCGTTAACAGGTCAAGTGAAATATTGCTCACCCTTGACCTTCCGTTGAAAAATGTGCAAAAATAACGCATGCGAAGAAGCAATACATCCCAAAGACCCGTACTTATCGCGGATATCTTTCCAAAGGTATTTAAAAAACTGGACATCCCCTACAAAGGGACAAACAGGCGCCTCAGAGACCTTTGGGAAAGAGCGGTAGGTCCCCAAATCGCATCTCAGACTATTCCGGAAAATGTTAAAAGGGGCTGTTTGTATGTACTGGCCTCTTCCCCTGCATGGATTCACCAGTTACAGTTCCTAAAGGAAGAAATCCGGAGCAAGCTAAATGAGCTGTCTGGTTCTGAAGAATTCAAGCGGCTCTTTTTCGTTGTCGGCGAGATTCCGGTACGTCATATTCAGGCTCCCGATACGAAAACCTCTGCTTCCGAAACGGAGGAAAAACTTGAGAAACGGGATTTGCAGATGCTCAAACAGAGTCTCGCGTCCATCAAGGATACTGAGCTTAGAGAAACAATCGAACGTGTCATGAAAAAGGAGATCATACGGCGGCGCAAGGTGCAAAGGGCGCAAGACACCTGAGAATACGGGTCATTTGTCGGGTATATTTCCCGTTCCGATTGTAAATACAAATCGGAGGAAGAACATCGAGTTCTTCCCCTCCCCCCTTTAATCCGTCGACAAGAACGAAACAGGCTGAGGCACCCGAATGGGAATAAACCGTGCAGAGCCTCTTCGGTTCAATACGGACCAATCTCATCTGGGCCAGCAAATGCGACATTCTCATCGACGGATAAATCACGTAGACATGCCCTCCCGGACGGAGCGCATATGCCGCGGCGGCCATAAAGTCGCCGAGCGTGCCCAATATTTCGTGCCTGGCTACAGCCTTCTCCGGATCAGGATTGATCCTTCCGGAATGCAATCCTCTATAGGGGGGATTAAAGACCGCAGTGGAAAATGATTCCGGCGTGCAAAATGACTCCGGAAAGCGGATATCCCCTTTTACAATTTCGATTTCATCGGAAAGCCCGTTCAACTGAATACTACGTTTTGCGATGGAAACCAGACGGTCTTGGATTTCCACTCCCAATACACGCACTTCAGGTCTTTGCTTTGCTAGAATAATCGCGATAATGCCGCAACCTGTTCCTAAATCTATCACCCTGTCTTGTTCTTGCAGATGAACAAAACCGGCGAGAAGAAGCGCATCGATTGAAAAACGATAACCCCTTTTTGGCTGGATGATGCCCAGACGGCCTCCAAGAATGGAATCTATTTTCTCATCATCGCGCAACAAAGCCTTTTTATTCATCACGAATCAAGCAGGTGGACAAATAAACCACTGAGAAGTTTCGGTTCGAACCAAGTGGATTTGGGCGGCATAATCCCGCCGGCATCCGCAATGGCCATCATCTCTTCTATCGTCGGCGGGTAAAGCGAAAAGGCAATCTTAAAGTCACCTTTATCAACAGCTCTTTCTAAGGCTGACGCCCCTTTTGCACCGCCAATAAAACCAATTCGCCGATCCGTTCTCGGATCCCTGATTCCCAGCATGGGACCAAGAATATGGTCTTGAAGAATCGAAACGTCCAATGGCCTGTGCGGGCTATCGATGCCAAAAAGCTCGGGCCTCGCCGACAAAAGAAACCATTCCCCGTCAAAATACATGCCGAAATCACGCGGTCGTTCGGGCAAGCCGGATTTAAAATGCCTCGCTATGCTGAATTTTTTTTCTATCTGGTCCAAAAACGTGCCTCGAGAAAAACCGTTTAAGTCTCTGACAACACGGTTATACCCCAATATCTTCACTTGATCGTGAGGAACCAGGACGGCAAGCATCAAATCACGTTCTGTCCTTTCGGCATCACCGGACACTTTCAGTTCTGCAACCTGCGCCGCAGCAGCAGCTCGATGATGACCATCCGCGACATAAAAAGTCTCAACCAACGAAAAAGCGTCTTTTAATGATTGAACCGCTTGGGTTTCATTGATCATCCAGACCGTGTGTCTGACACCGTCGTCGGCAATAAAGTCATATTCAGGGTCTTTAATGACAAACTGTGAAACCAGATCGTCTATCTCTCTGCGCCCTCGGTACACCAGAAAGACCGGCCCGGTATGAGCTCCGACGCTGTTTATGTGAACCATCCTTTCCCTTTCCTTGCCGGCCAGCGTGAGTTCATGGGTTTTAATCCTCCCGGCACGGTACTCGCGTGTGCTTAGACAGGCTGCGATACCTGTTTGGACATGGTCGCGTGCCTGCTGCCTATAGATATAAAACGATTCGGATTCATCCTGAAAAAAAATCTTCTCTGCTCTGAATCTATTCAGATTTTCTCTCGCCTTTTTCGCAGCTTTTTCGTCGCTTTCCACGATCGAATCGGGCAGCTCACACTGCGCCTTTTCAATGCGAAGGAAACTAAAAGGATTTTTCGCTATCTGATCTCTTGCCTCTTCGAGACTAAAGACATCGTAGGGAAGCGTCGGAACCTTGCAGACAAATTCAGCTCTGGGTCTGAGCGCCCTGAATGGAAACACCAACGCCATGCTTTCTCCTCTTTCAAAAGGCGCTTCAATCAATAAAAATCCGTTTTCATGACTCTCTTTAAGCGCCTGCAATTTTTCTTGCAAATCTTTAGCATACCGGGATATGTAAAGCAACGACTTGTAAATACAGCAATACCTTCGGCAAAAGTGGCAGAAAAATGAATAACATTAGGCGCGTATTTATTCATGGTTTGGACAGCAGCAGTCGGGGAACTAAAGGAAGCTTTTTCAGAAACAGATACGCTGACATGTTGATAGAAGACTATGCGGGAACATTGAGTGAGAGAATGGAGAAGCTCTCGAGAGATTTGGCAGGCGCCACGAACATGATCCTTGTCGGATCCAGTTACGGCGGCCTGATGGCGACAATCTTCGCCTGCCTGAACGAATCCCGCGTCAGACGACTCGTATTGCTTGCCCCGGCTCTTTTACATGCCGATCCTGCAAGCTATTGCAAAAAACCTCTCGAGATTCCCGTTATCCTCTATCACGGCAAAAGCGACAGCGTAGTTCCGCCGGAGCCTACACGCGAAATCGCCGGTAAGATCTTCCACAATCTCGATTACCGCCTTGTGGTTGACGATCACAATCTGCATGTGGTATTTCCCCTTATTGATTGGAACGAGCTTTTGGAGATTCGGGGTTCGATTGGCTGAAAAACGGTCCCCCTTAATTACAAGGCAAGAGTTTTGCTGAATACCCAAAATCGTTTCATGAAGCGCGAATGAAACCGCTTGGGAGAGGTTTCACAAGGTGAGACCTTTGAAAAACAGTGCCTGAAGCGCAAATTTATTGATTTTTCTTAGGTACCCCGCCGTCAAAGCCAAGGCTTTAAAGGCGTTAAAAACGCGAACGATCCCAGAGCGTTTAGCCTTTGAAGCCGCCGCGAGACGCAGCGGGGTCGAAAAGGATTTATGAGCGCGAAGGCGGCGTTTTGCAAAGGTCTCAAGGTTTTCCACAAACGGCCAGGGGGTTGTATCCAAGATGTACTCGAGAAAGGTGGTTGTCCATTATCCTGCAGAATCTTCAGAAAAACCAATTATTTACGAATTGGTAAAACGCTACGACCTCGTTATGAATATCCTGAAGGCACGAATTTCCCCCCGCAGAGAGGGCCTTCTTGTTCTTGACCTCAGCGGTGCAAAGGAAAACTTCGATGAGGGGATACGTTATCTCAAGTCGCAGGGTTTAGGTGTTGAGCCACTTTCCAAAAGCGTCCGGCAGAATACCGACAAATGCATCCATTGCGGGTCATGCACCGGTGTTTGTCCGACGGGCGCGTTGCATTTCGACCGCGAAACCTGGAAGGTTCTCTTTGATCCCGAACTCTGCAACGGTTGTGAATTATGCGTACTGTCTTGTCCGGTGCGGGCAATGGAGGTTGACCTTCTCTGAATCATCCAGGCCTGTTTTTGATACACTTTTCACCTTTCTTTGACTTTTTGATTCACTGTCGAATTTCTCTTTCAAAAACAAGAAAAGATCGGTAATCCATTCTTTTCCCTTCCTGACCATCTCTTTTCCCGTCTTTACACCCCTTTCCAACGACTGCCTGCCGCTGTCCATTTTCTCTTTACCTTTTTTGTAGGTATCCGTTCCCTTTTGCATCAACTTGCGGCTTTCGTTATAGACGCTCTTCCCTTTTCCAACAACCTCTGATGTAGCAGTCTTTGCCTTGTTCATTGCATCAGTCACGTTTGCGAACCGGTTTTCAGGGTTTTTAAAATACAGATAGCCCCCAACAGCAATAACAACGATCAGTATTACAAGGCCTATTTTTACCGCGCTCTTAACAACGTAAAAGACGATCAAAAGCAACGCGAGCACTACTATGACCGCCAAGATCCGATTTTCCGCGACTGTGCTTACTATTTCTTCCATAACACAGAGGCCTCCTTCCGCTTTTTGAAAATGGGTGCAACCAGCGTTTCTTAAAAAAACCGTTCGCCCAGGAAAGCTCAACCAAGGTATATTATTTTATAACAGCAGCAACAAAATGAACAGAAATCTTTTCCTACTGTTTTTCTTGACAATGCCCCCAACGCCCATTAGATGATAAGGGACCTTTGCAAAACGCCGCCTTCGCGCTGATCGGATGTTTCTCGACCCCGCAACGTCTCGCATCGGCTTCAAAGGCTAAACGCTCTCTAACGCTTGCGTTCTTAACGCCTTCAAAAGCCTTGCTCAGGACGGCGGGGTACCTAAGAAAAATCAATAAATTTGCGCTTCAGGCACCGTTTTTCCAAGGTCTCGATAAAACAAAAAAGGATAGGGGCTGTTGATACCTCGCATCATAAAACAGATAGGTGATAAAACCGCGGCCGTTGCGACGCTCGGATGTAAGGTCAACCAATGCGAATCCGAGGGGATAATCAAAGAATTATCGGCCCGCGGAATCAACATAGTGCCGTTTAAGCAGCCTGCGGATATCTATGTCATCAACACCTGCACAGTAACAAAAAAAACAGACTATCAATCCAGGCAGCTCATTCACAGGGCCATCAGAAGAAATCCGGGCGCAAAGGTTATTGTCACAGGATGTTACGCACAGCGGGCCCCCGAAGAAATACGTTCTATTGCCGGAGTTGGAGCTGTATTGGGAAACACCGAAAAGGAAAGGATTGCCGATATTGCGACTAATCCCAGGGCAGATGAAAGAGCGATCCTTGTCAAAAACATCAGGGAGGAGAAAACGATTTCAGGCCTCTGGTCCGATACCTTCTCCAAGAATACAAGGGCATTTCTAAAAATTCAGGACGGCTGCGATGCGTTCTGCAGCTACTGCATCATCCCGTACACAAGGGGAACCAGTCGGAGCCTTTCGGATGAGACAATTCTAGAGCGAATCGAGCAACTCTCCGCAAACGGCTACCGCGAAATTGTCCTTACAGGAATCCATCTCGGCGTCTGGGGACACGATCTTCATCCACGCAATAATCTTACCGCATTGCTCAAAAAGATAGAGGAAAAACGGGCGGTCGAACGGATCCGTCTCAGCTCGATAGAGCCGTGTGAGATCACCACAGAGATGATTTCCCATATCAAAGAATCGGATATGATCTGTCGCCATCTCCACATCCCGTTGCAGAACGGCAGCAATAAAATCCTGAAAAGGATGCGACGGCCTTATGAAACGGCGTTTTTTCGCGATCTCGTTATGACACTGCACGAATCAATCCCGGGGATTGCAATCGGCACCGATGTCATGGCAGGCTTTCCCGGAGAGATGGACAGCGACTTCGCCGAGACAGCAGCTCTGCTTGAGGAGATGCCGATAGCCTATCTACATGCCTTTCCGTTCTCCCCACGTCCCGGAACACCCGCCGAAACTATGGATCACCAGGTCCCGGAAAACGAAAAAAAACTTCGCGTACAATCCCTCAGAGAAATAGGGAAAAACAAACAGCATCAATTCGCAGAACAATTCGTCGGAAAAAGAATGGATGTGCTTATAGAAAAAAGGATTGATAAAACCACTGGATTTCCGTTAGGATTTTCTAATAATTATATTCCGATAGCAGTTTATGGTGATGACGTAAAACCGAACAGCATTGTATGTGTTATCCCTGAGCATTTCAATGGGGAGCGCCTGGTTGCAAAATTATGCATTTAGAGAACGCGAGTGAAACCTCTTTAAAGATATTGAAGAGTTATGCCAAACGTTGACCTGAACAATTGAAGGAAAATGTGATGACAGAGGATAGATTGCATCAAATCACCGCTCTGGAGAAAAAACTTGGCTGTGACTTCAACGACAAAACCCTCCTCGACAAGGCCCTGACCCACCGTTCTTACGCTAATGAAAAAGCCGCCCTGTCGATAGCCGACAATGAAAAACTGGAGTTCCTCGGCGATGCCGTCCTGCAGTTGATTATCAGCGACCTGCTTATGAAAAGGTTCCCGGACTATACGGAAGGGCAACTCTCGAAGCTGCGCGCCTCCATTGTTAACGAACAGTCACTTGCCGATCTTTCCCGCAGATACGGTATCGGCGATTATCTGATGCTCGGGAAAGGGGAAGAAACGTCCGGAGGAAGGAATAAACCATCTCTTCTGGCCGACGCGTTTGAATCGGTCATCGCCGCGATGTATCTCGATAGAGGATTTGAATACACACGCACCATTCTGTTGGAGCTCTTTGCACCTTTTATCGAACAAGCGAATTACGACTTTACCTATTACGATTTTAAAACCGCGGTTCAGGAAAAAAGCATGCTGCTGTTCAAAACAATGCCCCGCTATACCCTGATTTCCGAGACTGGTCCGGATCACGACAAATCCTTCGAAACAGGCCTTTTTATCGGGGATCGTCTTATAGCAACAGGAAAGGGAAAGAGTAAAAAAGAATCAGAGAAGCAGGCAGCCCGCCTCGCTATCGAAATCCTCGGCAAACACGAAGAGAGTCGCGAAGGGGAGAACAAAACAGATTGAAATGATTATCCCGATTTTTCTTATGAACCAGGGATGCCGTCACCGCTGCATATACTGTAACGAGCATCTGACTGCGGGAGACTATCCCGAACGGATCACAGATCAGGTATTCGCAGAAACAATTCGCTCCCATCTAGAAAAGACTTCGCGAAAACCGGGACCTGTGCAAATCGCGTTTTACGGGGGAACATTCACCGCGATAAAAACGGAAGAACAAAGGCGACTCTTGCATCTTGCCGTCCCCTTTCTCGCAGACGGCACTGTTGAAAGCATCCGGATTTCGACCCGCCCGGACGAGATCAACGAAGAGAACCTCGACTTTCTAAAGAAATCAGGAATATCGACGATCGAGGTAGGGGTGCAATCTTTCGACGACGGTGTTTTACTGCTGTCGAAACGGGGGCACACCGTGCAGGATAATGTGCGTGCGATCCGGATACTGAAAGAAAAAGGATTCGTTACAGGGATTCATCTGATGGTCGGGCTTCCCGGCGACACCCCGGAGGGGTTTGCCCGGACTATCCAAAAAACTATCGAACTTCGGCCCGATACGGTCAGAATACACCCGACAATAGTCCTTAAGGATACCGTACTGGCAAAAGACTTCAGAGAAGGGAGATACAGGCCGCTGAGCCTCGCCGAGGCGACGGACATCTGTAAAGAGGCTCTAAGAAAACTGGCAAATGCCGGTATCCCGGTAATACGTCTCGGCTTGCAGACAACAAAAGAACTGGAGGAACCAGGTGCCGTTGTCGCCGGCCCGTTCCATCCGGCATTCAGATCAGTCGTCGAAGGGGGCATCTATCTCGATATGGCCGAAGAGCTACTTCATGCATTTACCGGCAGCATCCAAAACGTCAAATGGTTTGTCCCCCCAAAAGATATTTCGAACTTCCGGGGGCCCAGCAAACAAAACATCACTGTCCTAAAAGAGCATTCAGGACTGAAAAATATTCGTCTTGCAATGGATCCGTCGCTGCCGAGGGGAAGCCTCGCGCTGTCGGACGGGCAAACCAAATTTACGACGGATTTTACCGGACGAACCAACATCAGTAAAACCACCCGCAGGTAGAAAAACATGTTCAAATCAGGTTTTATAGGTATTGTCGGCAGGCCGAACGTCGGCAAGTCCACACTTTTAAACGAGATCGTCGGGGAGAAAATCGCGATAACAACGCGCAAACCACAGACGACACGAAACAGGATCATGGCGATCAAAAACGTTGGGAACCCGACACCCGGTCAAATGGTGTTTATCGACACACCGGGTATCCACAACGCAAAATCACTGATGAACAGGGCAATGGTCGAGGCGGCAGAGGCAACGATCGGCGGTGTGGATATGCTGTTGCTTCTCGTCGAGGCCAGGAAAACCCCCCACAAGGACGATCTGTTTATCATCGAATCTCTCAGGGGTTCTTCACATAAAGTCATTCTGGTCATCAATAAAATAGACCTTGTCGATAAAAAACTTCTTCTTCCGCTTATCGACGCCTTTCGTATTCATTATCCGTTCAGCGAAATTATCCCGATATCCGCGCGGAAAAGATTCGGCATCGAGCGACTGCTCGATGAGATATGGAAACTTCTCCCCGAGGGGCCCCAATATTTTTCCGAAGAGACGCTGACTGACCGCAGCGAGCGCTTTATCGCCGCGGAAATTATCCGGGAGAAGATCACATCCCGGCTGCACCAGGAAATCCCGTATGTGACCGCCGTTGTTGTCGATAGCTTCAAGGAAGATGCGGCAAAGGGTCTCCTTTCAATCTCGGCCACGATAAACGTTGAGAAGGATTCACAAAAGGGGATCATCATCGGCAAGGGCGGCATGATGCTCAAGGAGATAGGGACAAAAGCCCGCCATGATCTGGAGAGCTTTTTTGCAACCAAGGTCTTTCTGAAACTGTTCGTCCGCGTCGCCAAAGACTGGACGAACGATCCGAAGCTGTTGAAGGAATTCGGCTACCTGGAGAAACCCTGATTAGAAAGAAAAAGCCTAAAGGTATTCGTTCCAACCCTCTTTCTCAATCTTTTCGACAACCCGGCGGACGTCCTGAGAACGGCCGCGGCGGCAGATCAACAGCGCGTCGTCGGTTTCAACAACGAAGACATCGTCGATTCCGATTACCGCCACGAACTTTTTCGGGCTGTAAACCATCGAATTACGGACATCGAAGCCGATAAAACGGCCGCGGACGGCATTCCCGTTTTCGTCCTTTTCGGAAACCTCCCAGAGAGAATCCCAGCTGCCGAGATCCGACCATCCGAAATCACCCGGAACGACAAGAACATCCTCCGCCTTTTCCATGACCCCGTAATCAATCGATATCGACGGCAAAAGCGGGTAGACGTTTTCGATCACACGACCCGCACGTTTGGTACCGAGGGCCTCTTTGATCTTAAGAAGCCCTTCGTAGAGATCGGGAAGAAAACGTTTGATCTGCTCAAGGATCGTCGAGGTCCTCCAGATGAACATTCCGCTATTCCAGAGAAATCCTCCTCTTTCGAAAAATTCCCGGGCCCGGGCAATATCCGGCTTTTCGCGTATCGATTTCACGCGGCGGATCTGCAAATCACCTTTCATCCGGACAATATCGCCCTGCTCGAGATATCCAAAGCCGGTTTCAGGCCCGGTAGGCTTGATCCCTATCGTCACAAGAAATTGTCCCGACTCTGCCATCTCGGCCGCTTCTTGTAAAACCTGGCAAAACCTCTTTTCGTTTGCGATCCGGTGATCGGAGGGCAGAACAAGCATGACCGCATCGGTTCCCCGTGCCTGTATAGCGAGAGCTGCCAGGCCGATGCATGCAGCGGTATTTCTACCCTCCGGCTCGATCAAGATATTGGCCTCTGGAATGTCGGGCAAATCACGGAGAACTTCTTCGGCGTGACTTCTGCCCGTCACGACGATCGTGCGCTCCGGCAAAACAAGCGGTCTGATTCTATCGACCGTCTGCCTGAGCAATGACTTTTCCCCTTCGATATCGAGAAGATGTTTGGGCATCCTCTCCCTGCTCCTCGGCCAGAAACGCGTTCCTTTGCCACCTGCCATGATCACCGCATACAGAATCTGTTTATCCATGATTGAACATCTCCCCTGCTTTAGTGAAAAAAAATTGCCAAAAAAAGAACGAAGTTATTCCGGAAGAATTTCACTGCTATCCTTTTTTTCTGAACGGCCATGTCAAAAAATGGTACAGCGCAAAAAGCTCGAGCGAAAAGGGGATATAGCCAAGATAGCCGGCAAGCGGCATCTCAAAGATATGCACCCAATCGGCATAGGGAATCTGGTATATCCATTTCGGATACGAATAAAAATTCCACCTCCCTCAGAAGAAGCCGCAGTTGAGGCATCCCTTCGCAAGCGAAAGAATTCTTTGCCAATCCCCCTTCGTGGTCCTAAGAAATCTTTTTTGACCCCCAAAAAACCTTTAAAATCCTTCGTCAGCCACCATTTTTATACAGTTGTGCAAACCTCCATTGTAAGAATTGTGATATAATAAAATAAGTATGTCAAATGAAACTTCAAAGGAAAGAAATGAAATACGTAGGCGCCCATGTTTCGGCGGCAGGCGGAATTCATAACGCCCCGTTGAACGCGGCAAAAATCAACGCCAAGGCCTTTGCACTGTTTACACGGAATCAACGGCAGTGGAATGCAAAAGAGCCGACCGAGGAAGAGATTCGCCTCTTCAGGAAAAATTGCCATGCCAACGGCTTTTTGCCGGAACATATTCTCGCGCATGACAGTTACCTGATCAACCTGGGCCACCCTGAAGCCGGGGAACTGACCAGGTCACGCATGGCCTTTATCAAGGAGCTTCAACTCTGCGAAAAACTCGGCATCGGGCTTTTGAACTTCCATCCGGGAAGTCATCTTCGTGCTTCGTCGGAAGACGCAACACTAGAAACCATCGCCGAATCGATCAACATCGCACTTGATAAGACAAAAAGGGTGACCGTCGTTATCGAAAACACCGCCGGACAGGGGACAAATCTTGGGTGCAGTTTCGAGCAGATCGCCCGGATCATTGCGCTGGTTGAAAACAAAAAAAGAATCGGAGTCTGCATAGACACAGCCCACGCGTTCGCCGCCGGCTATGATCTGAGAACCTCGGAGTCGTTCACCGAGGTTTTTGCATCCTTCGACAGGATCATAGGCTTCGGCTATCTCAGCGGCATGCACCTGAACGACTCGAAAACGGACCTAGGTAGCCGCGTTGACCGCCATGCACCGCTCGGAAAAGGCAAGCTGGGAATGGAACCGTTCAGACTGATCATGAATGACAGGCGTTTCGACAATATTCCGCTGATCCTCGAAACGCCGGACAGCAAAAAATGGGCAAAGGAGATCAAACTTCTTTATTCATTATTTGCAGTTCCTTCTTGACAAAATAACGGGAATTTGTTTCATGAAGCGCGTCGTGAAGATTGCGTTGTTTTTATCATCCAGGTGATGGAGTTCGCCTTTAACCGCTTTCATGCTGATAACTCCTGCAAAATACCGAAAGGAGTTATCGCATGCAAACGATCTATCTTGTCGCGGCATTCTGGTTCTTCGCCGCCGTTGTGTCCACCGCCTTCGCCAACCGTTTGAAAATCTCTATCGCGCTGATGGAGATCATCGTCGGCACGATCATCGGCTTTGCCGCCTTCCGATTAAACCACTTTGATACATTATCCCTGAATGCGGATTGGATGAGATTCTGTACAGGTCTCGGTGCGATGTTGTTGACGTTTCTTGCGGGAGCAGAGCTCAATCCCGACGTCATGAAATCCAAACTCAAGGAGGTGTCTGTTATCGGATTGATCGGGTTTTTCGCGCCGTTCATCGGCTGCTTTCTCCTTTCATATCACGTTGTGGGCTGGAACCTCAACGCAAGTTTGCTCTCCGGGATTGCGTTGTCGACAACCTCGATGGCGGTCGTCTATGCCGTCATGCTCGAATACGGATTCAACAAAACAGATTTCGGCAAAGGGATTTTGGGCGCGTGCTTCATCAACGATCTGGGCACGGTGATTGCGCTGGGTCTTGTCTTCGCACCTTTTACATACAAGACCCTTCTATTTGTTGCGGTAACGGTTCTTCTGATTTTCACATTGAGCCCGATGACGGATTTCATCATCCGGCATTACGCCTACAAAACCGCCGCCATTCGAACCAAGTGGGTGCTTTCCCTGCTGCTGTCGACGGGCGTCCTGGCTTTGTGGTCGGGAAGCGAACCGGTACTGCCTGCTTATGTCTTCGGAATGGTCTTGGCAAAAACGATGGAACGGGATAATCATTTTGTTCGGAGGCTCAGGACATTAACGATCGGCTTTTTGACCCCTCTGTATTTTCTCAGGGCCGGAGCCCTTGTCTCCATCCCGGCCCTCGTTGCTGCGCCGTTTACGTTTCTCGTTCTCTTCGGCGGCAAAATGGTTACGAAGATATCGGGTCTCTATCCAGCCATCAACCGATTTCGGGAAAACAGAAAAGAGCAATGGTATTATATGCTTTTGATGTCCACAGGCCTGACGTTCGGGACAATCTCCGCGCTTTACGGCTTAACCAACAACATCATCAGCCAAAAACAGTATTCGTTTATCGTCGGCGCAGTCATTGCCAGTGCCGTTATACCGACACTGATCGCAAACAGGTTCTTTCTGCCGAGCCATCTGCTGGAAAAACCGCTCCTGGATGACCAAATTCCCGACGAAAGGGATATCGCAAACAAGCTCTAAATCAGGCGGCGACATATGCGTCTGCACTATGGGAACAATGTTCCCTATCCCTCCTGAATCCTCTGGGTGTAGGTTTCCTGAACGGCCTGCACCAGCGAAGTCAGGACGAAATTAACAGGGGTCGGAATACCCAGCGATTTCCCCTCCCGCACAATCGCGCCGTTGATGAAATCGATCTCGGTGAGCTTTCGTTTGAGGACATCCTGCAACATCGAGGCGATGTTCTCCGCGGTCGCCTCGCATACCTCCAAAACCCGACCCACCGGGTCGGCGTAGGGCAGTTGTATGTTTTTCGCCCGCGCGACGGAGACAGCTTCCTTTACGGCCTCTTCCAGAATCAGGCGGGTGCCGCTTATATAGGGAAGGCGTCCGTTCTTTAATCTTGTGATTGCGGTCAGCGCATTGATCCCGACATTAATGATCAGCTTTCCCCAGATCAGATCGTCGACATTATTCACCGATCGGGTTTTGAAACCCGCCCCGTTGAAGGCCGCAATTATTTTCTCAACCGTGCCTTCAAAACCCTTCTTGGGCCCTATGATCGTTTCTCCCTGGCCTGCATGCCTGATCTTACCCGTTCCGAGGAGCGTCGCGCCTTCCGCCGTGACGCCCCCTAGAACCCTCTCGCTCCCGAATATTTCCTGCAATATTTCAATATTCCCCACACCGTTCTGCAAAGAGAGGATCGTTGTCTGCGGGGGAACCCACGGCTCGATGGCCTGCCCCGCTTCGCGTGTCTTGTATGATTTGACACAGATCAGCACCAGATCCGGGGGCGAGGAAAGCTCCCCGCTCAATACGGGCACCTTCACGTTATATTCGCCCGTGACGTCTTCAACGATGATCCCCTGCGCATTGATCCGCTCGGCCCTTTCTTTGCTGTAATCCAAAAGCGCTACCATGTAACCGGCCTTCTGCAAACGGGACGCAAAAAGACAACCCATCGCGCCCGGACCCACAACCAGAATCTTCATTTTTTTCTCCCGATAGATTTTTCTCTGTGTTTGCCCCAAACACAACGACACAAGGCAAGCGACGACCGGAGGATAGATTCCTTCTTTCTATTTTTTCATCGTGAACGTATGCTCGGGACCGGGGAATGTCCCTTCCTCAACCTCCCTTTTATACTGTGCCAAGGCCTTTTTGATCTTCGGGGACAGGTTGATGTACTGTTTGACGAACTTGGGCGTAAATCTCTCAAAAAGACCAACCAGATCGTGGTAGACCAGAACCTGCCCGTCACAGTCCTTTCCCGCGCCGATGCCGATCGTTGGTATCTTCAGCTCTCGGGTTATCTGGGCGGCCAACAGATCCGGGATGCATTCCATCACGATCATGAACGCCCCCGCCTTCTCGAGGTCTTTCGCCGACTTCACAAGCTCCCTGGCGCTCTCGGCATCCTTGCCCTGCACCTTGAAGCCGCTCAGCATCGTCGCCGTCTGGGGCGTGAGACCTATATGCGCGCAGACGGGTATGCCGGCTTTGACAATGGCTTTGACCACGTCGGCCATATCGCTGCCCCCTTCGAGCTTTACGCCGTCGCAGAAAGCTTCCTTGATGAACCGTCCCGCGTTTTCGACGGCCTTTTCTATGCTGACCTGGTAGGACAGAAAAGGCATATCGCCTATAATAAAGCTTCCCTTCGCCCCCCGGCTGACCGCCTTGCAATGGTGGATCATCTCGTCCATCGTAACGGGAACGGTTGAATCGTATCCCAGCATAACCATACCCAACGAATCGCCGACAAGGATCGTATCGATCCCCGCCTGATCCACCAGGGTTGCGGTGGGATAATCGTAGGCCGTCATCATCGTGATCTTTTTGCCTTCCTGTTTCTTTTTTTGCAGATCCGCAATCGTTACCTTCTTTCGTTCCATGTCTTCCTCCCATAAAAAAAGTCCTCCGGCAGCGCCGAAGGACCCTCATGAATCAAATCATCCAAGCCAGTTTATGTTTACGGAAACAGAACAACCGCTACATTGCCTATTCGTCCCGGTCAACCATAACTGGAGATCCAGGCGATGCCGCCCAAAGTACAACAATTCACACCGGCAAAAACAAACGGCCTTCAGGACTCAGCGTCTGCAAAAAAGATCGCCTGTCTTCCAAACCGTGTTTGATCCCGTATCGTATTTCGATTATGGTGTCAATGAAAACAGCCTTGCTCATACATCCAAGAGATATTCCCATCCGGACGGGGTGGTTACAAAGTGAGGCCATACCTTTCTGACATACCGAAAACAAATCGGATGGGAATTGTCAGAATGTCTC
>DYLD01000065.1 GCA_020722315.1 Syntrophus aciditrophicus | reverse complement strand
TGAAAAATGGTGCCTGACGCGCGATTTTAAAGATTTTTCGGGGTACCCCGCCGTCAAAACCAAGGCTCTAAAGGCGTTAAAAACGCGAACGATCCCAGAGCGGTTAGCCTTTGAAGCCTTGAGCGAGACGGCGCGGGGTCGAAAAATATTTATGAGCGCGAAGGCGGCGTTTTGCAAAGGTCTCAGGGTTTTCGAGGTTAAAAAAAGTATCCCCGGCGCGAAGGAAGCCGTTTTGGACAGTTTCGCAACATCTTCAAGGGAAGAAGGGATGTTTATAGAACAACGGGAAGTCGGAAATATGGCCGTTTTTTCCTATCTCGTCGGAGATGAAAAGACACAAGAGGCCCTTGTTATAGACCCTGCAGCCGACATCGAAGGTATCATCAAATCGGCGGCTGATCACGGGGTTAAAATCACCCATATCGTCAACACGCACGGTCATGCCGATCATATCGGCGGCAACGGGGACATAAAAAGAAAAACAGGGGCGGATATAATCATTCACGAAGCGGACGCGGACATGCTGATCCACACCCCGATCGAAGTTCTCGAAATGTTCGACGCCAAACCGTCCCCCCCAGCGGACAGGCTCGTTCGCGACGGGGACACGATAGAGATAGGAGAGGTCAAACTACAGGTTATTCATACACCGGGCCATTCACCAGGTAGCATCGTCCTTTTCATGAACGGGTATGTCTTCACCGGCGATACGCTGTTCGTCGAGGCTGTTGGTAGAACCGATCTTCCCGGCGGGTCATGGGAAACGATGCTTAACTCGATAAAAACAAGGCTGCTGACGCTTCCGGATGAAACAATCGTTCTTCCCGGGCACAACTATGGAAGAAGTCAGACATCAACCATAGGTCATGAAAGACAATATAATCCCTTTTTGCAATATTAATCAGGAGAAAATTCATGGCCGGCCCCGAGATCACACAAACAGACTTTCGCGGAATAAAGCTCTTTGGAAGAGGAAAGGTGCGGGATATTTACGACCTTGATCCGTATCTTTTGATCGTCACGACCGACCGTATCTCGGCTTTCGATTCCGTCATGCCGAATCCTATCCCCGGTAAGGGAGAAGTCCTGACAACGATGTCGGCCTTCTGGTTCAAAAAGACCGAAGACCTTATTGCCAACCACCTCGTGTCCACGGATGTCGAGGACTTTCCAGATGCATGCGATCCGTACAAAGAAATATTGAAAAATAGAAGCATGCTGGTAAAAAAGGCGTCTCCGCTGCCCGTCGAATGCGTTGTCCGCGGATACCTGAGTGGTTCGGCATGGAAAGATTATATCAACGGACGGCCGATTTCCGGGATAAATCTCCCAAAAGGACTCCGGGAATCATCCCGACTGCCGGAGGCAATCTTTACCCCTTCGACAAAGGCCACAGCGGGTGAGCATGATCGTCCTATAAGTCGCACCGAGATGGAAAACATCATCGGAACAGAACTGACGGCAAGAATCATTCAAACAAGTCTGTCTATCTATAACAGGGCATCTGCAATAGCCGACAAGGCGGGAATTATTATTGCGGATACGAAAATGGAATTCGGCATTTTAAACGGCGATCTCCTATTGATAGACGAAATTCTGACACCCGACTCGTCGCGCTTCTGGTCTAGGGACGATTACGGCGAGGGACGGCCGCAGAAGAGCTTTGATAAACAGTTTTTGCGTGATTATCTTCTGTCCATCGGATGGAATCAAAAACCCCCGGCGCCCGAACTCCCAAAGGAAATTATCGACAAAACGGCGGAAAAATATAGAGAAGCGCTTAACAGACTCGTTAAACAGTAAGTGGGTTGACATATCGTATAGGGATCATTATTTTTGTAATTGATTCATAGAAAGCTTCGCAAAAACCCCAAAGATGGTTTTAGGAAGTGCGACGTGGCTGTAAACATCTTCCATGAGCTATGTTCGCAAGAAACGAGATCGATAGCAAATGAGGCATTTTACTTGTAATGATGACCACAAAACGTTGTTACTACGAGATACTAGGCGTTGATAGAAACGCCGGGGAAGAAGAGATAAAAAAACGGTACCGCAAAATAGCGATGCAGTACCACCCGGATAGAAATCCCGGAAACAAAGAGGCCGAAGAGATCTTCAAAGAGGCTGCGGAGGCATACGAAGTATTAAGCAATCCGGAAAAACGGGAAATTTATGACCGGTACGGCCATGAAGGTCTGAACAACGCAGGGTACAGGGGTTTTTCCGGTTTTGAAGATATCTTTTCCAGTTTCGGGGACATTTTTGGAGATATTTTCGGTTTTAGCTCGGCGAGATCCCGTTCCCGTACTTCCGCGAGGGTAGGCGCGGATTTACGCTATGATTTGCGCATATCCTTTATGGACGCGGCGCTCGGAGCAAATACCGAGATCACGATAGAAAAATACACGGCCTGCCCGGTATGTGGCGGAAGCGGCTGCGCACCCGGAACCTCCCCACAGGTTTGTCCCCGTTGCAACGGAAGGGGGCAGATCACGCAGTCGAGCGGTTTTTTCAGTATAAGTACAACCTGTCCCCAGTGTAACGGCCGCGGAACGATTATCACAAATCCCTGCAGGAATTGCGGCGGAGGAGGCAGGGTAATTACCAGTAAAACCGTGCAAATAAAAATACCGGCAGGGGTCGAGAGCGGATCGCGCCTGCGCCTGAGAGGCGAGGGCGGAGAAGGAGAAAACGGGGGTCCGAACGGCGATCTGTATGTTTTCATAGAAGTAGAGCCCCATGAGATCTTTGAACGAAAAGATAACGACATTTACTGCCGTGTCCCGATCAGCTTTGCGAAGGCCGTGCTGGGTGGAAATGCTGAAATACCAACCCTTTTCGGGACCGACAAAATAAAGATACCGAGAGGAACCCCGAACGGGAAGGTTTTCCGTCTCAAAGGAAAAGGCATACCTTATCTAAAAGGGTACGGTCAGGGAGACGAATTCGTCGAGATCGTCATAGACGTGCCTGCAAACATTACAAAGAAGCAGGAGGAGCTCTTACTTGAATTCGAGAGGCTAAGCAAAGAAAAATAAACTCCTAAACTTCAGCCGAATTTCTTACCGGATATTATGAAAGGATAGCTTATGAAAACAATCCACCGCGTGATTTTGACATTGATCGTCCCATTGTTTTTGTTATCCGGATGCACGCCCCTTTTGGTCGGCGGGGCCGCGGTCGGGGCCGGCACGGGGACTTTTGTTTATATCAAAGGGGAGCTCGAAACCGATTACCGTCAATCCTTTGATTCCGTCTGGAAGGCCTGCGAGAAAACCGTTGCCGATATGCACGGTCTGGATGTATTGCCGGCAAAAGAGATCGGCAAAGGAAAGATCTCGGCATTAATAGACGGAGAAAAAGTCGTTATATCCGTAACCTATAAAGCAAAGGACCTCACCACCGTCTCGATCAGGGTCGGTCTTATCGGAAATAAAAAATCTTCTCAACTGATCCACGACAAAATCGAGGAAAACCTGCGCAAAAAATAGTCCACAAAGAAACCCGCGGAGGATAAAATAGAGCAATGAAGAAAAAACTTCTTGCGGGTCTTCTTTTAAGTTTGCTGCTGGTCTGGTTTTCTTTGCGAGGAATTGATCCGGTAGAGGTATACATCGAGCTTCAAAAAACCGATTATCTGTTTGTCGCAGGCTCGATGATCGTGATTGTTCTGACCCAGATTATGAGGGTGATACGGTGGAACCTATTTTTAAAGCCTCTGGAGAACATCGATCCTTATACAATCTTTTCCGTAAGCAATGTCGGTTTTCTTGCGATTGTCGCGATACCTGCCCGGCTCGGAGAGCTGGTTAAACCCTATCTCATCACAAAAAAAAGTCATATCCCGATGGGTTCTGCGATCGCAACCGTCTTCGCGGAAAGGATGCTGGATATAACAACCCTCCTTATCATTGCGGCAATAGTTTTTGGGGTGAATCCTCTCCCGCCATGGCTTTTCCGCTCCGGTTTGATTTTCGTTGCGGTGATGACTGGCATGCTATCTTTTCTGGCACTGATATTTATCCGGAAAGAAAAGGCGAAGGCTATACTTGCGTGGATTACAAACCCACTACCTGAGCGCTATGCGATTTTGCTTAATCAATTAGTTGATCATTTCATTAAAGGTTTCAGCGGGGTCAAAGACAGAACTTTACTTAGCATTACAGTGGCGATCTCTGCCGCCATATGGCTGGCGAATGCCGCTGCGATCTATTTGTTCTTCCTGGCATTCCATTTCAATCTCCCTCTCACTGCCGCCTTTGTTCTCATGATCGTTCTGATTCTGGGAATTGCAATTCCCTCCGCGCCCGGCTTCATAGGCAACTGGCACTACGCGTGCATCCTCGGATTGGGTATATTCAACGTAACCAAAACGTCGGCCCTTTCGTTTGCGCTCTTATATCACGCGATCTCGATCGGGGTTATCATCGTCCTCGGACTGATTTCGCTGCCGTCGAACAGTTCGTTTATTCTTGATCTCTGGTACAGGAAAAATACCTAATTTTCGGGATCGTCGACCGTGTCATTCTTGAAATCGATTCCGTAACTGCGGATCTTTTTGTGGAGATGGCTCCTTTCCATGCCGATCGCTTCGGCAGTGCGGGAAATATTTCCGCCGAATTCCCGCAGCTTTCGCAAAATGTACCGACGTTCAAAATCCAGTTTTGCAGTGCGAAAAGAAGCCAATGGCGTTTCTTCCTTTATGGCAAGATTCCCGATCTTTCCAATATCAACGAATGACGATACATTTTCTCTCGAGATAACATCACCTGCGGTCATAATGATCATCCGTTCTACGAGATTCTTCAACTCTCTTACATTGCCCGGCCAGTCGTGCTGCATTAAAAGGTCAATTACATCATCGGTAATTGTTTTTTCTTTATCCCCTTCCCTCATCGCAAAATCATGGATAAACCTTTTAACCAGAAGAGAAATATCCTCTTTCCGTTCGCGAAGGGGGGGGACACGCAACGGGATGACATTAAGGCGGTAGTAGAGATCCTGTCTGAAACGCCCTTCGTTCATCTCCTTTTCGAGGTCTTTATTTGTTGCGGCTAAAACCCTTACATCCGTCGGAATGAGTCTGGTCCCTCCGACTCTTTCGAATTTTTTCTCCTGTAGTATGCGCAAGACCTTGGCCTGAGCCTTCAGACTCATGTCGGCGACTTCATCGAGAAAGAGAGTGCCTCCATCGGCCATCTCAAATTTACCCCTTCTCTTGGCCGTAGCACCCGTAAAAGAACCCTTTTCGTGTCCGAACAATTCGCTTTCGATCAAATCCTCCGGGATGGCCGCACAATTCACTTCGACAAAATGTTTGCCTGCCCTCTGGCTCTGATGATGGATTGACCGTGCGACCAGTTCCTTTCCGGTGCCGTTTTCCCCCATGATAAGTATCCATGCATTCGTCGGGGCAACGATATTGATCATTTCCTTCAATTCGGTTATTGCGGCACTGCTGCCGGTAAGTTCATAGTCGTGGCTGATCTTCTGGCGGAGAAAAAGATTCTCTTCTTCCAGCTGGATGAAATCAAAGGCATGGTTGACCGTCAGGATAACCTTATCCAGCGAAAGGGGTTTCTCTATAAAGTCGAACGCGCCGAGTTTCGTCGCCTTGACCGCCGTTTCGATTGTGCCGTGCCCGGACATCATTACAACCTGTATTTGAGGATGAGACGCCTTGATCATCTTGAGCGTCTCGATTCCATCCATCTTCGGAAGCCAGATATCCAGAAGCACAAGGCCGGGCTGCTCGTCTTCAACGGTCTGCAGCGCCTCTTCACCGCTTGAGGATACCAAAACTTCAAAGCCCTCGTCGGCCAGTATCCCGCCGAGGCTCTGGCGGATGCTTTCCTCATCATCAACGATCAGAATCGCTCTATTCATAAATCATCCAGCCGGTTTAAGAGTTTGAAAAAATGTCCTAAACGGTTTCCTTCGCGTGAAGGTGTTATTTTCATTATGGTTCCGCCGGCAGCTCAAACCAGACCCTGGTTCCACCCCCCGGATTATCCTCGACAATAACCCGCCCGCCGTGATCTTGAATAATAGTATTGACTATCGCCAATCCTAAACCCGTCCCGGTCTTCTTCGTTGAAAAATACGGCTCGAACATCTTCATCCGGTAATCTTTAGGGATACCGCAACCATTATCGATAACCACAACCTTTGCCACCTTTGCTTCGCCATCGTAAAGACTCTTGACTTCTATTCTCCCCTGCCCGGAAGTCAAAGCGGCCACGGCATTATCGAGTAGATTAACCATAACACGTTTTATCTGCTCTTTGTCCAGCATCAGCTTGGGAATTCCCGGCCCGGGAGCAAAAGAAAAATCTATATCCTTGTGGGCATCTTTAAACATGATCACCGGATCCTGAATTGTTTCATTCAGATCTCTGAGTGCCAGTCTCGTTACGGGAAGCCTCGCGTAATCGGAAAACTCATTAACCAGATTTTTTAATACCTCAACCTGATCGATGATGGTTCTCGTGCACTCGTCAAAGACCTCCCCGTCCTCTGTAAACCTCTCGCCGTACTTTCTCCTGAGACGCTGCGCGGAAAGCTGCACAGGGGTCAGAGGATTCTTGATTTCATGCGCCATTCGTCTGGCAACTTCGCGCCACGCGGCAGCCCTTTCCGCCCGCTGGAGCTGTGTGATATCCTCAAAAACCAAAACCATTCCCATCTCGTTGCCCTCCTCGTCACGTATTAACGTAACAGTTACGAGGAGGGTCATGGCCCGATCGCCACGAACCAGATCCAACTGTTTTTCAATAAAACCGGCGCCGCTCTCCCTCATCTCACGAAGGACCAATTCCGCCAACGCAAGATGATCGCGGATAAGCACCTCATCATATCGTTTGTGAATAATCTTGGGTGCATTTATGCCCAGCATTTTTTCCGCTGCCCGGTTGATTGTCGTAATAAAGCCGTTTGCGTCGATAGAAATGACGCCGGCGGATACATTGCCGAGGACGGTTTCCATATAGTTCCGTCGGCGTTCCAAATCAATATTCGCCTTCTCCCAGCCAATTTTGCTTTTTTTAAGATCGGCCGTCATTTTATTAAAAGATGCGACGAGAATTCCGAGCTCATCGTCTGCAACCTTCTCAATTTCATGATCCAGATCCCCTTGCGCGACTCTGCGGGTGCCCTCCGCCAGTTTCTGTATCGGATCGGTAATCCCCCGGGCCAGGTAGATGCCAAACCAAGTGGCCGAGAAAATGATAAGAAGCATGACCAAAAAAAGCGTAATGGTATAGCTCAACTTGATTGGTGTTTTCAAAAGCCCAAGCTGCTGGTATTCGCTGTAGAGCTTGGATATGACACCGATTTTTTCGGTTATACCGGACGGGTAAAAATAACTGGCCGCGACATAACCGACAACCTCGGATGGCGAGGCCTTCGAAAAAATCGGCACGACGCCCCGTACCAGATCTCCTTTCTCGACGGTTTCAGTAATAGAGATTTCCTGACCCGCAAATATTTCCTCTAGCCCTTTCGCGCTGATTCCCTTGGGTGCAATCCACGGCTGCTTGTCATTGTGTACAAAAAGATTATCCTTGCTATTGTTGATATGAATCTCAAGCATATTCATTTTATATGCGTTATGCCTTCTTTCAATCAACGCCTTAAGATATCGCCTTTTATCCATTTCATAAAGGCTATTTTCGGTAATATCCCTGCTGAGTTGACGGGCATAGAATTTTGCCTGATCGGCTGACTGCTGATAGTAAATCTGAGCGATCTCCAAGGTTCTCTTTAGCGCGTCCTCCATACGGATGCTGAACCAGTTGTCTATGCTGTTGGACAGAAAACCTATCGAAACCAGAAACAATAAAACGGTTGGAATCAACGACAAGCCGACAAATGCCGTCACCAGGCGTGTTCGGAGTTTGGAACCAACAATCCCTCGCCTTCTTTCAAAAATCAACTTGACAAGATTTCTCGTAATCAGAAAGATTAAAAGAAGGAGCAGGATAATATTGATATTGATCAAACCGAAGATCAACACATTCCCCGGGAGGGGGAGAGCAACGTCCTTTCCTGTGAATATTAAATTTTCCGCATAGATAGCAACCCCTATAAGAATGAGGACGACAAAAATCGCGATGCGCTCACGTCTTCTTTTTTTCTTTTCCCGGACATCCAGCTGTATTTTTGGCGCCGCAATCCTCATCAGTAGAAGAACCTTTCCACATGCCAATCTGTCTCAATGTCCCAAAAAGAGACAAAAAACAACAAATACTCCAGATGCAAAGGCAGCTTTACTTTTCTGAGCTCAACCTTTAGCTTCAAATAATAGAAATGGTTCTTGTCCAGTTTGTTCAATACCATGACCGGAAGGGCATTGATATCGGCCATCATCTGCTTCGCATGATTATAGTTCGTGAAGCTTACCCAGCTCTTCTGGCCATCGACCGAGACGTTGAAAATTTTTTTGATATTGTCATACTTTATTGTGTGTTGCACCTTTATGCGGGAGAGCCTTTTGTCCGGCTGCCCATCGTCTTCCCTAAAAACATCAACCAGAATAGTAAACGTTGTAGGCACACCCGCATAGACGGCCCTGTCGATCTTTTCGGTGAAACAACCACTGACACGGGCATATAACAGTAAATGACTGACGTCGTTTGTTATCATGACATCTTTGATGAGCGCCTTTTTTGCGTCAATCCCAACAGAACAAAAAAAGAGCGAAAAGATGATCAAAAACAGCAGCAGGAATGGCTTTTTCTTCAACACACAACCACCTTGAAATTATGAATTTTTCCGGCGACGCAGAAAAATTACTTAATTATTTTCAAGCATTAAATATGGTGGAATTATACTAAAAGAGTAGAAACCAAAAAGCAAGATATATCTGCAAAAAACAGGGGATGGATTAAGGACTTACGAAAAAATCAGACGGCCCACGACGAAGCGGGTGCCGAATCCAAAATACGAAAAGAAGGTATGCGCAATTTCTCTGTGGAGCCGGGCAGTTCCTCTTTCCGGAAATCATTTACAAGTATCCAGCACTCCTGTCTTGCCAACACTTCTTTAAGAAGCATATGATTCAAATGGTGGCCGGATTTCGACGCGACAAAATGACCGATGATCGGGACACCCAAAAGAGAAAGATCCCCTATCGAATCGAGAATTTTATGCCGGACAAATTCATCCTGAAAACGAAGACCCTCTTTGTTTATTACCCGGTCTCCATCAAGGATTATCGCGTTTTTGAGAGATCCTCCCAGGGCCAAACCCTTTGCCTGAAGGTATTCCACATCGCTCAAAAACCCGAAGGTCCTGGCCGGGGCAATCTCCCGTTCATATAAAACATCCGAGAACTTCATGTGATAGGACTGGTAACCTATCGCCTTGTGTTTGAATTCAATGTTGTAGGTTATTTGAAACTCCGGGGAAGGAAGAAACATCGCCGTTCCCCCTCCATCCGAAACAGAAACCTTTTTCTTGATAACCAGGAGTTTTTTCACGCTGTTTTGCAACTTGGTTCCGACACTTTTTAAAAGGTCGACAAACGGCTTTGCGCTGCCGTCCATAATCGGCAGTTCCGGGGCATCAACCTCGATAACAGCGTTATCCACGCCCATACCGCTAAATGCGGACATCAGATGTTCAATTGTTGAAAGAGTAGCCCCGTTAAAACCAATCGTGGTCGCGAGTGTCGTATCAATAACGTTATGAACATTCGCTCTAATACTGTTATCGCCGGGCAAATCTTTACGAACAAAAACAATACCATGGTCGATTCCGGCCGGCCTGATGACCATCGTAACCTTTCTACCGGAATGCAAGCCGACGCTTTTACAGGAAATCTCTTTTTTTACCGTCCGTTGAAAATACATCTACACACTCTTCCTCCGATCGATCCCGCTATTTCAAACTTCCGTAACTGCGTCTGCATACCGCAAGATTAATACCAGATTGTATATTCTATAAAGAAAAAACGGAAGGCGTAACACTTTAAAAACAGGACGGTTATTTGACCTGCACCAAAATGCTTTGTTAATCCAACAAAAAAAGGGGGACCCGGTGTGTTGCAAAAGACACACTCCACCCCTTTTCTTTCTGGCTCAGACCCGCGGTGTTTCAAAAAAGTCCCCTTTGATTTTCAGCGACCCATTTCCGCCCGAAATACTCATAAGCAAGTCGGGTAGCAATTCTTCCGCGCGTCGTTCGCTGCATGTAGCCCTCCTGTATCAAGTAGGGCTCGTAGACATCTTCAATCGTTGCTTTTTCTTCCCCTATAACGGACGAAAGGCTGTCTATGCCGACAGGGCCGCCTCCAAATTTATCAATGACGGATAAAAGTATGGTCCGGTCCATTTGATCGAAACCCTTTTCATCAACGTCCAGCATCGACAAGGCCTGCATGACGATATCCTGGGTTATCCGCCCGTCTGCCTTAACCTGGGCAAAATCCCGCACCCTGCGCAAAAGCCTGTTGGCGATCCGCGGCGTGCCGCGACAGCGGCGGGCCAATTCTGCGGCTCCGTCTTTGTTAATTTCCACGGCAAGAATCTGCGCAGAACGATTGATGATGACGGCGAGCTCTTCCGGCGTATAGAAATCCAGCCTGAAGCTCATCCCGAACCTGTCACGCAGCGGCGAGGAAAGCAATCCCGCCCTTGTCGTCGCCCCGATCAACGTAAACTTCGGAATTTCAAGTTTCATGGAACGTGCCGAAGGGCCCTGTCCTATGATGATGTCAATATAAAAGTCTTCCATTGCCGGATAGAGTATCTCCTCTACAACATGGGGCAGTCGATGAACTTCATCGATAAACAGGACATCATTCTCATGAAGGTTTGTTAAAATCGCCGCAAGGTCTCCGGGCCTCTCGATAACCGGTCCTGACGTAATCTTGATATCAACCCCCATTTCCCTGGATATGATATGCGCCAGAGTCGTTTTTCCCAGGCCCGGGGGGCCGGATAAAAGCACATGGTCAAGGGGTTCATTGCGTTGTTTGGCCGCTTCCATAAAGACATTCAAATTCTCTTTTATCTTCTCCTGTCCGATGTACTCAGACAAGATTTTAGGACGCAGAGACAAATCGTTGTCGGTGTCTTCGGCCAGTTCGTCCGAAACGGTAAACGGATTTTTCGTCGATACTTTTACGGGCTCAGATTTTTTCATCTGCATCAAACCGACAAAACACGAAGTGCCTGCTTAAGTATTTGATCAATCGAAGGGGATCCTTTCTCCTCGTTGACTATCTTCTCTACGGCGGCTCTGGCCGCGGAGCTTTTATAACCAAGGTTTATTAAGGCTGAGATCGCGTCTTCCTTAAACTCCGCGGCACCGGAAACACGGCTGGCCGGTTTACCCGTAAGGAAGCCGCCTTTCGCAATCTTTTCTTTAAGTTCGAGAATGATCCGCTCGGCGGTTTTACGACCGACCCCGGGAATGATCGTCAGGCGTTTGATATCCTCACCCGCCACAGCCTGAAACCATTCATAGGCACTGATTCCGGACAAAATATTCACAGCGAGTTTCGGCCCGATCCCGCTTATAGAAATCATCATCAGAAATGCATCACGCTCTTGCTTTGTGATAAACCCATAAAGGCTGATAGAATCTTCCCTTACATGCATATAGGTTCTCAGAGTTACAGTTGATCCGATTTCCGGCAATTCATAGAAAGTGCTCAGAGGAACGGTTACAAGGTATCCTGTACCGTTTACATCAACAATGCAGCTCATAACCGATTTTTCGATAATGGTGCCGGTCAATCGCGCGATCACATCACACCTGTTCGCTCTTGGAAAAATGCATATGACAAATAGCAACGGCCAGGGCATCAGCCGCATCCGGAGGGGGTATTTCTTTAAGCCTCAAAATTTTCTTTACCATCATCTGTATCTGCATCTTCTGTGCAAGACCATAGCCGGTAACGGCCTTTTTTATCTCGAGCGGCGTGTACTCGAAGACAGAGAGCCCTTCTTTCACACCTGCCAAAACCACTACTCCCCTGACGTGTCCCTGTTTGATCAAACTGCGGACATTTTTGCCGCAAAAAATGTCTTCAACCACCATTGTGTCAGGGGAGGTGTTATGAATGGTCTCTCTAATTCCAGCGTATATTGAGCTGAGACAAATCGATAATCTGGCCTTTCGTGGAGGTTTAATCTCACCGTAGATTACGCAACGGACATCTCGCCCCGTGCTTTCGATCACACCATATCCGGTTACGCGGACCCCAGGGTCGATCCCCAAAACTCTCACGTCGCGTCAAACCCTTTCAGCGGAAAAACAGCAACATCTTTCCTGTTAAGATTAAGCTTTTCGAAACTACTGGCCTAACCTTTCCATGATCTCATCGGAAATATCGAAGTTCGCGTAAACATGCTGCACATCGTCATTGTCTTCCAATTTTTCCATCAGCTTCAGCATCTGCTCGGCCCTGGTCTGATCGAGACTGACGGTATTCTGCGGGATTTTATCGATTTTTGCCTCTAGATATTTCCACTGTTTTTCGGCAAGGATTTTTTTGACCTTCTCAAAGTTTGCCGTATCGGTAATTACCTCCCACTCACCTCCCTGGTCCCGAACATCCTCGGCACCCGCATCAAGGACTGCTTCCATCAATTCATCTTCTGTTACTGTCTTTTTATCGATGACGATGCTCCCTTTTGTTTCGAACATCCAGGATACGCATCCATGTTCTCCCAGATTGCCCCCGTGCTTTGAAAAAATATGCCTGATTTCCGCAACCGTTCTGTTCTTGTTATCGGTCATCACATCAACGAGCACCGCTACTCCGGCAGGGCCGTATCCCTCATAGGTGGTTTCCTCATATGCCGCAGCTCCTGCTAGTTCCCCCGTCCCCTTCTTTATCGCCCTGTCGATGTTGTCCTTCGGCATATTGACTTCCTTGGCGTCGAGAACCGCCTGCCTCAAACGAGGATTCCCGTCAATATCGCCGCCCCCGAGCCGCGCGGCAAGCGTGATTTCCTTGATCAATTTAGTAAAAATCTTCCCCCTTTTGGAATCAATTTCACCCTTTTTCCGTTTAATCGTACTCCATTTAGAGTGCCCGGACATATAATCATCTCCTGTTTATATGAAAATAGCAAACTCACCAATAATCTCGATTGGTTGTTGTATCATGTTTTTGGATTCCACCCCATGACCCCGTGTCCTAATTTTCATCGTTCGTTGTACCCAGCCGGGCATGGAGGTTTATATTTTAAAAGTGCAGGAATCAATAACATAGCCGTAGAGGGATTGTAAAATAAAAAAAGCCCCTTCACCGATGTGAAGGGGCTCGAATATAAATCCGGCGGCACCTACTCTCCCACACAGTCGCCCATGCAGTACCATCGGCGCTGGAGAGCTTAACTTCCGTGTTCGGAATGGGAACGGGTGGATCCTCTCCGCTATAGCCACCGAAATATCCTATCGTTACATTCCCAACAATTGCATATTGCGATTTTCAGACCAGGTTAAGTATAAAAATTATGGTCAAGCCTCACGACCGATTAGTATCAGTAAGCTCAACACATTACTGTGCTTGCACACCTGACCTATCAACCTTGTGGTCTACAAGGGGTCTTCAGTCCTGATGTCTCCATCAAGAGGGATATCTTATCTTGAGGTGGGCTTCCCACTTAGATGCTTTCAGCGGTTATCCCTTCCGAACTT
>DYLD01000278.1 GCA_020722315.1 Syntrophus aciditrophicus | reverse complement strand
GTTCTGTTTGCGATTCATTCCGCTTCCCTCGCGATCACCTCTTCCAACGTCACCTTCAACGCCTTCGCCAGCGCGGACAGGACGTCTGTGCTGCCTTTGCGTTTGCCTGTCTCGATCTGCGAGAGATAGGGCTTGCTGATTCCCGCCGCGTCCGCGAGGTGCTGCTGGGTCAGTCCGCGAAACTCGCGCCAGACTTTGACGGGGTTTTCACCGTCCAAAATGGCAAAGACCATTTCAGCAGGGATAAGTTCATCCTCGCCGCGCTCCAGTTCGGCTTTTGCCGCATCGTATTGACGAATATCATCCAGTTCTTCGGCTCGTTCAAGCAGAGCCAGATATTCCTCGTAAGGAAGCACAGCCCATTCGGGTTTGCCGTCACGTTCGATCAGTTGAATATTTTCTGTCATCGGTACACCTCTCCGCGTGCAGCAACACGCAATACCAGCATCACCAGGTGATTGTTTTGGATTTCGTAGATCACGCGCCAATCACCAGTGCGCAGACGATAACCATCCCTGCCTTGTAATTTCTTCACATTGGGATGATCGGCGTAAGGGTTGGCGGCAATCGCTTCAAGTTTTTCGCGAATCAACTTTGCCACATTGCGTGGAAGTTTGTTCAACGATTTCGCGGCTTCTTTCTTGAAGATGATTTTGTACACGAACTGATATTAGCACATTGCTAACAATCTTTCAAGGGCTTGTTAGCGGGAAGGAATTGCCGCCATTCAAACCAAAAGGCGGCTGTCACGCTGTCTCCCTTCGATTGCGAAGCACTCAGGGCAGGTTTTGATTTCATTCTGGGAGAGACCGTCCACGAACCCTTCGACCCCCTTACGGGGACAGGCAGGCTCAGGGCGAGTTTTGCACGAATCAACGAATGAGGGTGCGTCAATTCATGAATTCGCGTCCCGCATCGTACCCGCGCAGTCCCCGAAGGGGGAAGGGTATTCGTGGACGGTTTTCATCGCCGAAAAAAGAGTAAAATAAAGACATGGAACAAAAGCAATTACATCGAATCTTGCGCTCTTTGCAAAAAGAATTGAAAGACACGCTGGGCGAAGGCGTGGAGAAGGTCATTCTCTACGGCTCTCAGGCGCGCGGCGATGCGCGGGACGATTCGGATATTGATGTGCTGGTTGTTCTAAAAGATGATTTCAAATACGGGGCGATGTTGAAAAAGACATCGAGGGCGGTGGCAAAACTGTCCTTGGATAATGATGTGGTCATTTCAAGGGCGTTCGCGACGCGCCAGCAGTACGAGCAGAGCCAAATACCTTTCCTGATGAACGTCCGCCGCGAGGGGATTGTCATATGACGCCTGAGATCAAGGAACTGTTGGAACGCGCAGAACTGAGTCAAAAAGCCGCCGAGAATTTACTGCGCGATGACTTTGCCAACTTTTCCGCTTCACGCGCTTACTATTCCATGTTCTACATTGCCCAGGCATTGTTGCTTTCCAAAGGTTTGAGTTTTTCCAGTCACTCGGCGGTCATTGCCGCGTATGGGAAAGAGTTTGCCAAGACCAAACTCCTTGATCCAGAGTTTCATCGCCTGTTGATGGAAGCGCAGGACACAAGAAACATCGGGGATTACGGAATGATCGGCGAAGTGGAAGAAAGCGAAGCCCAGGAAATCATCAACTGGTCGAAGAAGTTTTTGAAGGCCGCCGAGAAGTATCTCTCGCAAGCAATTTAGTTCGACATCGAACACCAAACCAAAAGGCGGCTGTCAGGCCGCCAGCCCGCCCCGACGTCAACGTCGGGGCTATTCATGCAAAGGACTTCGTCCTGGTGGCGCCAGTCCAACGGACTTCGTACGAATGGCACGGGGATTCGATCCCCGTGCGGGCCGCGTCGCTGCGCGAACGCGAATCGGGGCAGGAAATTCATCCGTGTTTTCCGCGTCAATCCGCGCTCGTCCGCGTCCTGTTGAAGTTCAAAAATGGGACGCGGAGAACGCGGATGGACACAGATGGACACAGAGATTTTTTTAATTTCTCCGCGTTTTCCGCGTCAATC
>DYLD01000277.1 GCA_020722315.1 Syntrophus aciditrophicus | reverse complement strand
TCGAAGCGCCCGGAGGCTCGAAGAGGCGAAGACCAAATCGCCGATCCCGGCGATTTGGAAAAACCTGACGACACAATACAGATTGTTTATTTTTCCTAAAGGTCGCGCCGCGCGGGAGGCGTTTACCGGATGCAGCCATGCGCAAAAGATAGTAGCGCGAAAATGTGTATTATGTCCCTTTATTACCTCAGCAACCATTTCCAAAGCGGGACAATGGCAATCTCGCCACGGTCGGTCTTTTCGAGCCCCTCCTCGTCTCCGGTAATCACCGTCAACCGTCCCGCCTTAAGCTCCTCTGCCGCCTCGTACAAGGAGCGGAACTCACGCTCGCGGGTCTTCGGATCGGCAAAAGCAGCGCTAACCTGGATCGCCTCGGTGATCCTGAGCCCCTCCTTCACGACGAAATCCACTTCCCTGTCCCGTACCGATTTCCAGTAGAATACCTCTTTACCACACCGTTTCAGCGCCAGAAAAACTATGTTTTCATAAACATGGCAATGTTTTGAGAGAAGCGAAAGCTCACGGCCCCGCCGAGCGCCGCATCCACACAGTAAACCTTGGACGGGGTATATATCTGCCGCTTAAGGGAGTAGGCGAAAAGATCAATGAACTGGAATAAGTACACATCATACAGAACGCCAAGATAGTTTTTCACCGTGTTGACGCTCCGGATGCCAATGAGGCTTCCCAGCTTCCGGTAGCTCTGGACGGAGCCCGGATTAGCCGCCAGAAAAAGGGAAATCTCCTTGATCTCCTTAATATTTTTTGTGGCATAGCTGGCAAGGACATCGCGATAAATGATGTCGCGCTAATACTGCTCCAGCAGCGTTGCGTCTTTTGTCCGCGCGACCTCCGGAAAACCTCCGGTTTCCACATATTGTGTGAAGAGCCGCCGAATGTCCGCTTTCGTTTTGGGGCTGTGAAGGAGGCGGTCGCTATCCTTGTCGTCAAAACTCAGGCCCTTGAGAGCAAGAAACTCGCGAAACGAAAACGGCCAGACGGCGATCTGACGATGCCGCCCCGTAAGGGAAGTCGCTACCTCCGGGGAGAGCATGGCAGCATTGGAGCCGGTGACGAAAATCCGGACATCCTCGAATTCGTAGAGGCGGTTGAGCCACCGCTCCCAGCCGGGGATTCGCTGGATCTCGTCGAGGAAAAGGTATTGCCGTCCCCGGGGATTTTCGAGTTCAAGAAAGGTTTCGTAGAGGGACGCGAAGTCCTGAACGGTAAATGACGAGAAGCGCTCGTCGTCGAAATTCAGGTAGAGGATGTCATTTGGGGCGACGTCGCCCCTTTCCAGGAGATCCCCGCAGATCAAGCGCACAAGGGAGGATTTGCCGCTGCGGCGCACCCCCGTGACAAAAATGATTTCCCTCTGGAGAAGAAAACGGGCGATCTCAGCCTGCACCTCTCGCTGGATGAGGTCGCTACGACACAGAAAGCGTTCCTTGTGCCCGATGATAAGTTCCTTGATTTTCTCCTTTTCCATACTGTTGACGCTCTTATTTCATTTACAATGCACGATATACCATATTATTATGCACTGCAAATGAAATATATTGCCTTAACCTCTTTTAGACCGGCATTCCCCGTGTCCCTGCTTCGAGAATGGAATTTCTCCCTCGAGGTCCACGGTTGGCAAGACGAACATATCCGCTGCGCGATAATAATCAGGCAGTTCATCTTCCGGAATAAATCCTTTAAATAATAGATGATCGCTGATTTTAAGATCCTGCGCCAGCGCCTTGAGCCTTTCCTCAAAAGGCCCCCGTGCCGCCGATGCCAGGCAGGGAATCCGGGCACCTTTTCAAAACCCCGGCCATCGCCAAAATCAGATTCTCCAGCCCCATGCGAGACCATTTTTTTTACCCCATATTTAACAAGAATTGGCCATTTTACCTCTAAAACAGCAAGAAATCTTAAAAATGAGTTCATCCATGAATAATTGCGAATAGCGATCAGCCCCTTGAAAAAACGGCGGGGGCATCCAGCAAAAATTTCCATAAAGGGATCGCGTGAACAACAA
>DYLD01000276.1 GCA_020722315.1 Syntrophus aciditrophicus | reverse complement strand
AAAGTTCTTTGACATGCTGGTAGTAAGAGGATTAACAAGAGATTACTCAAGAAAGTAAATAAGGGCGAATGGTGGATGCCTTGGCTCTCAGAGGCGAAGAAGGACGTGACAAGCTGCGATAAGCTGCGGGGAGGAGCAAATATCCGATATATCCGCAGATTTCCGAATGGGGTAACCCACCCGGTTGAAGGCCGGGTATCCCTGACGTTACAGTCGGGGAGGCGAACCCGGGGAACTGAAACATCTTAGTACCCGGAGGAAGAGAAAACAATAGTGATTCCCTTAGTAGTGGCGATCGAACGGGGAATAGCCCAAACCATAGCAGTTTTGGCTGTTATGGGGTTGTAGGACTGCGAAGATGTTATATATAACTGAAGCGGAACCGTACTGGAAAGTTGGACCGAAGAAGGTGATAGTCCTGTACGCGAAAGGTAGTATATAACAAGCAGTATCCTGAGTAAGGCGGGACACGAGGAATCCTGTCTGAATCGGCCGGGACCATCCGGCAAGGCTAAATACTCCTGAGAGACCGATAGTGGACCAGTACCGTGAGGGAAAGGTGAAAAGCACCCCGAACAGGGGAGTGAAATAGTACCTGAAACCATTCGCTTACAATCGGTCGGAGTCCCGATAGATATCGGGATGACGGCGTGCCTTTTGCATAATGAGCCTACGAGTTACTCCTCACTAGCGAGGTTAATTCCGTTGACGGAAGGAGCCGAAGCGAAAGCGAGTCTGAAGAGGGCGACAGAGTTAGTGGGGGTAGACGCGAAACTTTGTGATCTATCCTTGGTCAGGCTGAAGTTCCGGTAACACGGGATTGAGGGCCGAACCAGTAGACGTTGAAAAGTCTTTGGATGAACTGAGGATAGGGGTGAAAGGCCAATCAAACTGAGAGATAGCTCGTACTCCCCGAAATGCATTTAGGTGCAGCCTCGGGAGAGAGTCTTGCAGAGGTAGAGCTACTGATAGGGATAGAGGGTTTCATCGCCTATCAAACCCTGATAAACTCCGAATGCTGCAAGATGTTACCCGGGAGTGAGCCTGCGGGTGCTAAGATCCGTGGACGAGAGGAGAAGAATCCGAACCATCAGCTAAGGTCCCGGAGTGTATGCTAAGTTGGTTAAACGAGGTGCGACTGCTTTGACAGCTAGGATGTTGGCTTGGAAGCAGCCATTCATTTAAAGAGTGCGTAACAGCTCACTAGTCGAGCGGTTGTGCGTGGATAATAAGCGGGCATAAGCATACCACCGAAGCTGTGGTCCCGACACGCAAGTGTCGGGAGGTAGGGGAGCATTCCAGAGGCGCTGAAGGTTAGTCGTGAGGCTGGCTGGAGCTACTGGAAAAGCAGATGTAGGCATAAGTAACGATAATTCCGATGAGAAATCGGAACACCGAAAGACTAAGGTTTCCTGATCAACGATAATCGGATCAGGGTTAGTCGGGGCCTAAGGTTAATTCCGCGCAGCGGGAGATACTGATGGACAACTGGTCAACATTCCAGTACCACCGTGTACTGCGAGGGGGTGACGAAGTAGTGAAAGGTTCGCGTACTGACGGAATAGTACGTTAAAGGGTGTAGTTATATTCTGAGGTTAATAGCTTTGGGATGACGAACCTGACAGTACCATGAGCCTTCGGGCAAGTGGATAGTGACCCTAAACAGACTTCCGAGAAAAACCTCTAAGCATCAGGTACATGGTGCCCGTACCGCAAACCGACACAGGTAGTTGGGGAGAGAATCCTAAGGTGCTCGAGTGATCCGTGGCTAAGGAACTAGGCAAATTAGACCTGTAACTTCGGGATAAAGGTCTCCCGATGAATAATCGGGGCGCAGAGAAATGGCCCAGGCGACTGTTTAACAAAAACACATGGCTTTGCGAAATCGAAAGATGAAGTATAAGGCCTGACACCTGCCCGGTGCCGGAAGGTTAAGAGAGGGGGTTATCCCTGACGATTCTGTCAGGAAGAAGCTCTGAATCGAAGCCCCGGTAAACGGCGGCCGTAACTATAACGGTCCTAAGGTAGCGAAA
>DYLD01000275.1 GCA_020722315.1 Syntrophus aciditrophicus | reverse complement strand
TCCGGGATCCGCAATAGGGGCATTTTCATCTCCTGGGGGTGGCGCCCGCGCCATGGGAATTTATCGTGAAAATGGATGGTAGCCCGGATTTCCAAATCCGGGAATAAAGCGGTAAATTCCGATCCCCGGGTAAGAAACCCGGGCTACTATGGGTCGTCCATTTTCATTTCTGGGGGGTGAACCATCCGGAATGATTCATGAACCTTTATACAGTAATTGCGGAGTAAGACATCAATGATCGCAGGAACGCTTTAGAGATGAAAATTGTCATTGCCCGGACAGCGGGTTTTTGCATGGGGGTCAAGCGGGCCGTCGAAATGGCCCTCGATGCCCCAGCCAAATACGGATCGCCGATTCTGACCTACGGCCCGCTGATCCATAATCCTCAGGTGCTGGAGCTTCTGGAAGAAAAAAATATCCGCGTTCTGGATCATATCCCCAATTCAGGCTCCGGAACGGTCATCATCCGGGCTCACGGTGTGCCGCCACAGGATAAGGCTGCGCTGGTGCAGGCCGGCTTTCAGGTGATCGATGCCACCTGCCCCCGGGTGATCAAGGTACAGCAGATCATTCGAAAACATTTCCGCGACGGATTCCCCATCGTGATTCTCGGTGACGCGGACCATCCGGAAGTCAAAGGACTGAAAGGATTTTCCGAAGATCGAGGCTATGTGGCCGCCGATCTTGACGAGTTTCAAAATTTGCCTGTTTTTGAAAAAGCGATCGTAGTCGCACAAACGACGTACAATTCCGGCATGTTCGAAAAAATCCAGGCATGGGCCCAGCATCATCGTCCCACATACCGGGTTTTCGATACGATCTGCGATTCCACGGCGACCCGCCAGGAAGAAGTCAAGAAGCTTGCGGCTGCTTGCGATCTGCTCATCGTGGTTGGCGGGAAAACCAGCGGCAACACGAAACGGCTCGCGGAAGTCGCGAAAAACAACGGCGTGAAAACTCTGGCCATCGAATCTGATCACGATATCGATCCCGCATCTTTGGAATCGAGCCGCGTTCTCGGCATCACGGCAGGCGCTTCCACCCCGAACTGGGTGATCAACCGTGTCGTTCGACGGGCGGAAAGTCTTTCGCTCAAACGCGGCCTGTGGTTCAAACGCGCGTTGTTTTCCATCCAGCAGGCCGCCCTGCTGACCAATGTCTATGTGGCGCTGGCAGCCGGATCGCTGTGTATAGCCTGTTCCCGGCTCCAGGGCGTTTCCCGTTCCAGGAACCATGCGACCATAGCCGTGCTTTACGTATTTTCGATGCACATCCTGAACAACCTGACTGGAACCCATGCAGACCGATACAACGATCCGGGCAGGGAAAAATTCTACCGCAAACATCGAAATGTACTGGCTGCCCTGGCCCTCGTCTCCAGCCTCGCAAGCATCAGGCTGTCTTTCCAACTCGGTTGGTTATCCTTTTTGACGCTGTTGTTCATGAGTGTGACCGGCCTGTCCTACAATGTGCCGGTCATCCCCAAACATTTCAAATGGCGCCTGCGCAGGCTTCGGGATATTCCCGGTTCAAAAACCTTGCTGATCGCCATCGCCTGGGGAGTGGTCAGTGCACTGCTTCCGGCCCTTTCCGTCCCCCATATTCCGATACCTGGCACGGTTTTGGTTTTTTTGTGGTCATCCGGGCTTGTCTTCGTTCGGACTGCCTTTTTCGACGTTCTCGACATGCAAGGCGATCGCATCTTCGGCCGGGAAACCATCCCGCTGGTCTTCGGCGAAGAAAAGACCCTGCGCATGCTGTTTGTCTTTCTGGAGATTCAGGCAGCCATTCCCGTGCTTGGCACACTGATCGGATGGTTCCCGGTTTGGGCCGTTTTGCTGACCATCTGCCCGGCGCTCATGGGCTTGATCATCGGCTGGCACCGCGCCGGACACATGATGCCAGGTATCCGCCTCGAATTTTGGACCGAAACGGCTCTCGTACTATCGGGTCTGGCGTCCCTGCTATTTTCCACCTGCTGAGGTGCGGTTGAAGTATGTAGTGTCTGAACGGAAACCCGTTTTTCGCCGAAA
>DYLD01000274.1:1543-2052 GCA_020722315.1 Syntrophus aciditrophicus | reverse complement strand
GCTCCTAAGCCCGCCGGCATGAGGGCATAAAGATAGCCGAGGTCATGGATTTTGGGGCCTCCTATAACAGCGATAAGGGCCGTTGCCCCGCCGGGAGGATGGAGGGTCTTAGTGGCATGCATGAGGGCAATGGCTGTGGCAACTGCTACAGAGGCGGCAATCCATATATGTGCCCCCAGGAATTGGTAGCTGGCTACGCCGATGACGGCAGACAGGACATGCCCCCCGATGAGGTTTCTCGGCTGGGCGAGCGGGCTCTTTATGGCACCATAGATGAGTACGGCCGAAGCCCCGAATGAGCCTATGATCATGACAAGATCCGTCTCGTTCAGGATCTCGTAGTGGAGAAAGGCTACTGCTGAGATCCCCAGAAAAGCGCCGATCCAGGACCACAGGATTTCGGTAGGGCCGACCATTGGAGGGCCCTTTGTGTAACCCGTCATTTTCCGGAAATAATTCATGATCCCGCTGAAAAAACCCGATCTGCGGCGTTGCTTCAATTTTCCAGT
>DYLD01000274.1:0-1491 GCA_020722315.1 Syntrophus aciditrophicus | reverse complement strand
ATCTCGGGCTTTTTGAGCGGGATCAGATTTCGAGGTTTTTGCAGTGCGATCATTCATGGAATCCTCTCTGCCTTCACGGCCTTTACAAGGTCGGCCCTGGTGATTATGCCCGAAAGCCGTTTGTCCGAGTCCAGTACAGGCACCCGGTTGATTCCATTTTCCGTCAACGTTCTGGCGACATCCAAAAGGCTCGCGTCCTCGGATACGGAAATGACAGGAGTGCTCATGATGTCTTCGGCATTGCGCCCATGTATCGATACGGCCGGGCACTTTTGGGACTCCAGATATGCTGCGACGATGTCCATGAATGTCGCATTTCTTCCCACCCCCATGTGCATCAGGAAGTCCTTCTCGGAAATCATCCCAACAACCGATCCGTCCGATCCGACGACTGGGACCCCGGAAACCCTGTGCCGGGCCATGATGGCAGCCACTTCCACCAAGGGAGTTGGACGGGATACCGAGATAACATCCCGGGTCATGAACTCTGTGGCTGTGGTCGAGCGCCAGATGCGTTCCATGGCGTGCCGATATGCAAGTCGATAAAGCCCTCTGAAGTCCTCCGGCGTTATATCCAGATAGCCCGAAACGGTCTTCATCGCCTCGTAAACGTCAGCGTCGGACAAAACAGGATAAGAAATACTTTCCTCTTCTGTTTTTAGGGGCATGGATATCATTTTCCTTTGGCGCTTATTCCTCCCAGTGGATGCACTGGGCAGGACAGGCTGCCATTGCCTCTTCGATTAGATCCTCCGGCCCTTCGGGGTTCAGGACCTGCGCCTTGCCGAGACTCTCGTTGAATTGAAAGACCTCCGGGCAAATCTCCACACAGCTCTGGCAGCCGATGCATTCATCCTGGTTTATGAAGACCTTTTTGCTCACAGTGTTTTCTCCTATAAGGGGGTTTTATTTGCCAGTATGGATTGGACACTTTATAGTGGTGATCTGTTTTTTTAATTGATCTGGATCAAAAATGCGATTCTTCGAATTTCTTTTCGCAGATCGGTTGTTTGGCCGCACCATATTTTGAGGGTTTTTTCAATTCGATCATTCATGTTTTTTCATGTGAAGCCCAAAGATGCTTCCGCCTTCGAAGCGTATGATTAGATGGTCCATACGTCTTCCCCGCGCAAGGGGGCATGAGTACAATATCTCACTTTTTTAACATACCTGAATCCGTGAGCCTACGGCCAGGGTATTCGTTCCGTACGTCTGTCGCCTGCCTGTCGGCAGGCAGGGCAGATAGTCTCCGTCAGTGGGGGCAGATTTGCCGACGGCGCCCGTCCGTGGGCGCCTCACTTTGAAAAACAATCCGGCCGTAGGCTTATTTTGTAAAATCAAATCGTTGAGTGCATATTTCACGGCTTCGGATAGCGTATTCATCCCTGCATCATGAAGATCTTGTATGTTTCTGCCGCACTTGTCCCTTCCGGGACTGCGAACAGCATCAACATCGTGAGATCCTGTTCCGCCATGGCAAAGCTCGGCCAT
>DYLD01000273.1 GCA_020722315.1 Syntrophus aciditrophicus | reverse complement strand
TTGTCCTGCTGCGGGTAGGCCGCATCTTCACAGCCATTTCAATTTCACCGGGTCTATCGTTGAGACAGTGCTCTAGTTGTTACACCGTTCGTGCGGGTCGGAACTTACCCGACAAGGAATTTCGCTCGGTACATCTCACTCTGTTTCCAGAGAAGCCGGACTTTATCTTTCTCGCCCTTTGTTCATTTGTGAGGCTATTGCTCTGATTCGTTGAATGCCTTCCGGGGTCAGATGTTCGCCTCGCTCCATCAAGAGCAGTACCTTCCTGAATTTTAGGAAATCGAGGCGCTTCTTCGACTTCAGCGGATGTTTCTCGAAGAACGGGAGGACACGCTCACGTAAGTGAGCAGCATTTCTCACCCGGTAAGCCATCCGCTCTGCGTGATTTCTACGCACCACTCCACAACCGAAGAACTGTTTCAGGGCATACAGAAGTTGTATGTCGCGCTCATGTTGCACGACTGTAAACTCCGGCAGCACCTGGTAACCAGCACTCATTTCAGGCTGCGAATTGATGTCTATGTAGAAACACCCTTCCCCATCGACGAACCCAACGACCCATTGCGCTTCCAATCTGTCACTAGGCGAGATCGAACGTAAAGTCTCTGAGGGTTCTTCCAGATTGTCAGTCATAGAAGCCTTCCCTGCGGATTGTCCCCATGTCCAGCGGATTTTAACTGCCGTGGAGTTCCACGACGAGTACCGACTGGCTGTTGAGGAGTTTCCCGCATATAGTTCGATTTTACTAAGGCTAGCAAAATGTTAACCTTAGGACCGTTCGTTTTGTTACGCCCTTTCCAGGGGGCGGGGTTGGATACCCGCTCTGCCTGTCGCCAGGCAGTCCGGACTATATCATCCTCCGCTTTCGGAGGTCTGGCGTATAGTCTCTGAGGATTCTCTGGTCTGAAATCGTGCAAGGATTTCAGCATCGCTATAACGTCGTTTTCCGCCATCGTTCATTTCACGTCGGATTTCGAGGATTTCTCGAATTCCCTCGAGCGTAAGATGTCGTCCTTCCTGTAAGATTTTCGCCAACTTTACGAATTTTGCAAAGTCGCGTTTTTTCTTGGCAGAAAGAAAGCGAAAACGCTCGAAAAACGGGATGACGTGCGTGAGGATGGCCTCCAGATTGTTGACTTCGTAATACCACACTTCATCTGGGCGGCTTCGTAAAGTCCCGCACTGCAAATGTCGCTTGAAGAGGGCCAAGATGACCTTGTCCTTCTGCGAGACATTGAAACAGAGCGAAACTTTCCAAGGTTGGCGATAATCTTGCCGGGCGCGGAAGGAGACGTTGAAACTTCCTTCTCCATCTGCAAAGCCCGCCAGATAGTAGCCAACATGAGGTGGTATTTGTTTGACGTTAAGCATCCAGAGCCTTTCCTGCTGATTGCCCGCACCTGTCGCATTGTCACCCATCCGCCTGTTGCGGCGGGTAGCGCAGGATACACCGGGTTTTCCAGCACATAGCCAGATTTTACAACTACAGGGTCAGTTCTATAGTTACGGCCGCCGTTCACCGGGGCTTCGGTTCAAAGCTTCCCCTTCGCTTGCGCTCAGGGTAACCTCTCCCCTTAACCTTCCGGCACTGGGCAGGTGTCAGCCCCTATACATCGCCTTTCGGCTTAGCAGAGACCTGTGGTTTTGTTAACCAGTCACTAGAGCCATTTCACTGCGGCCTCCCAGGGCTTGCACCCCAGAAGGCACCCCTTATCCCGAAGTTACGGGGCAAATTTGCCTAGTTCCTTAACGATAGTTCTCCCGTTCGCCTTGGTATACTCTACCCGTCTACCAGTGTCGGTTTGCGGTACGAGCACCTGAATATCAACGCTTAGAGACTTTTCTCGGCAGCAAGGCTCAGCCACTTGCGCCTCGGGGGCACGCCATCACGCTTCAGCTCAACCGGCGGATTTTCCTGCCGGTCTCAACGCCTAGACGTTTAGCACCTGAATCCAATAACAGGCTGGCCTACCTCGCTGCGTCATCCCATCGCTCCTTCCAGGTGGTTCCGGAATGTTGACCGGATGTCCATCACCTACGCCTTTCGGCCTCGGCTAAG
>DYLD01000272.1 GCA_020722315.1 Syntrophus aciditrophicus | reverse complement strand
ACATTTCTAGTCCAACGACAGGATTGGCGGACAAGTCTTCAAACGTTCTTTCCAGTCATATTCGATCCTTGCATCACCCACTCAAAACTCGAAAGAGGCGTTTTTTTTGTGGGAGTCCAGTCCCTTTGTAAGAGTCCAGTGAATATTTACGTCCCTTCAGGTCATGGCAGATACCAATGTCCGAATAGGTATTGGTCGGCGCGTGGCCTGCGTGATTTCAGTGCGGCATCCGGGGTCCATCCTTCGCCGAGGAGGATTGCCGTCGTGAATATGGTTGACGACATTGTTTCGTGGACTGTGAATTCGCATTGCGCCGTGTTCACGCCCGGGTGGCATGACCATGCTCTGAAGAAGGGGACATTTTTATTTTGGTCCTTGATGAAGGCTATGTTTTTCCCGTCGGGGCCTTTGGGAGCCCAGGCCAGTTCTCTTGCCCTGTGGTGCATGGGCGGTCCGCCGTTGATTCCGTAGATGCTTATGCCCGGGACCGGGTCCATGATTCCGTCGTGTTCGCTGTTGTTGTGCTGGATGTCTATGGGATAGACGAATCCTATTCCGGTGGTCCAGCTCATTCCAAGCGGATTTGCGCCGAGCATGAAGTCGGAGTTGGCGATTATCGCGTCGAGATATTTGACATCTCCCGTTATTTTGAATGCAATCGCGAGGCATCTGTTGAAATTGGTTACGCAGTTTGCGCCCCAGCCGGCCCAGTAATTCTGGTATCTTGGCCATGTGTTCCGATAGGGGTTTGTGTTCAGGTGGGCATGGAGTTCGTCGGCGGTCTTCAGGAAGAAGCGCCTCCATTTGTCCGTGGTTTCTGGTGGCATGGCGCCGTTTCCGCCGAGGGCGATGTCGGCGACTGTCCAGGCTGAGAAGTCCCTGTGCGAGAAATGCCATTCGAAGGGGGGCTTCGTCTTTTCGGAGAGTTCCGCGATGCCATCGAGGAACGATTTGTCGCCGGTGAGTTTGAACATCTGCGTCTTTGCGTGGATCAGGTATGGGATGTTCATGTCGTCCCTTTCCTCCCATTCGAACGAGTAGGCTTCGCCTTTTCCTCTGCCCTTCTTCGCGTTTATCTTCACCTTTCCGAGCGAGTTTCCGGGATCCGTCCCGAAGGAGAACGCCTTTTTTGCGCTTTCCGCGAAGCGTGCGGCCGCTTTTCCGTCGAATTTCTCCATGTTGTGGGCCAGTTGTGCTGCGGCAGCGGCGTAGCAGAGAGAATTCCATCTGGTGCGCCGCGAGAAGGCATATCTGCATTTGGGGTCTTCGTAGTCTGGATGTGTGTATGTCTCGATGGATCCTGATATTCCGCCGTGTCCGTCCATGCTTCTGAGCCAGCATTCGAGACCGTAGGCGGCTTCGTCGAGGATGTCGGGGATTCCGTTTCCCGACTCCGGGATGTTGAGCTGGCCGTCGGAAAATTTCTTCGGGAAGAACTCGTATGCGTTGAGCAGGTCGAAGACGCATGTGTAGTGGTGTTCATTCCTGTCCCAATCTGCGGCATCATACCACCCTCCGATCACGTTTTCGGTTTTCCTCGTCTCGTCGGTTGTGGCGCCGATCACGTCGAAGTGGCTATATCCCTTGGGTGTCCCCGTATGGATGGGGAAGGAGATGTTTTCGCATTCGTAGATCGTGTCGTGCGTCTTGGATTTCGGTCTGGTCCATGCGGTGAACTTTGCGTCGAGCGCGGTTGCCGCGCGCTGATGGAAGAGTCCGCGCGCCGCGGTGTAGAAGGCTTCCCCGTAGGAGTTTTTGCCATGTCTGAACGGCCAGGAGCGGCCGACGCCCGGGATGGAGATGAAGAAAACTCCTTCCTTGGAGAGGCCGGTGAAATCGAGGAGATAGACATTCTCTCCATACATCATTGGCCTTTCTCCGCCCTTGCTGGATGATCCCTTTGCGCCGCCCGGTTTCTCCGAGAATCTCGGGTTTTTCTCCAGCAGTTTCGGCTCGCCTGCAAACACTTCCTCTCCGCTGTCTGCATTGATGATGGAGAATTTTTTTGCATCCGTGAAATCCAGCGGACCGAGCTCGTATGCGAAGGCTCCGAGATATG
>DYLD01000271.1 GCA_020722315.1 Syntrophus aciditrophicus | reverse complement strand
TTTACAGCACAATCCACGCTGGAAAACAAATGTCGGTTTTCTCGCGTCAGGCAGGGGAAATGTATCGCGTTTTTCTCCAGCATGTCGCGGCCATAGTTCGCAGGCGTACCGAGCCCCTTTTTGATGTCATCCTCATGCCGTGCCTTGTGGTATGCCTGATATAGGCAGAAGTCCACGCACCGGAGCATTAGAGGATTGGCCAACATGAAAGCTAGCGAATCAAAATCCAACGGAGTCAGTTTCGGCTCTATTTCCAACGAATAGAAGCCGCCTGCCTTCAACGTAGACGCGCTGTATAAGTGGAGTTCCACGTCGTGCGTCCGCTCAAGATGGCCAAGCAGGGCTATTATCGCCGCCCCGCGGTTTTTTATTTCGTCATTCGATACATGCACATCCGCGCAAATGTTTACGTATATCGGCAGAACTTCCCGCGCCGGGCGCGTCGCAATGTTTACCATATTTTCCGGCTCTCCAGCCAAATAGCGCGTAACGTCCGGGGCTAAGCCTGTCACATCATAATAAATTCCCCGGGGCTTTTCGCGCAACGTAAACTCCACGTCCTGGTATACGGTGTATAGCCCATTGCGGATTTTGTCCTGCCCGGCACCATCGCCGTAGAGCAATGATGACGCAACCTTTTTATCGGTATATTCAAAAAGGCAGTGATTGAACCGGAAAACATATTCATTCCTTTTTAGAGCCGCAATAATCTCCTCCAGCCGCGCCACAATCTCAGAGCCGCAGCGAAAACGCTCGATATACGTGTTCTGTCGCCCTGCCGTTTGTGTCCATTCCGCGGTGGGGATAATCTCACTCTTGGCATCGGTGGCAGGTCTATCCTCCACCGGGGAGCCCGATTTTTTTTTCCTTCTGTCCATGATTTATTCCCCCTTTATTTTTTGTACCAGTTCAGCCGGAGCAGATTTCCATACGCACATTTTTTCCGCCTCTTCCCGGCTAAAGCCAGCGCGCATCAGGGCTATCGTATGTATGGCCGCCCTAGGAGTGATGAACATCCGGATTTTTAACTGCTCTGCCCGTCCGCGCCATCGCTGGATATTGCGCACAACATCCAGGGCCTCGCTCTCTGTAATATCCCGCCCGGTGCGCGGACTGCCTCCCTGCGGCATAACAACCCCCGTTGATATTGTTATCTCGTAGTCCGTGTCGTAAACGCAATCCAATACTGCAAATCTGTCCAGTGTCGCCGCGTCTAACGCATTACGCCCGGAAAATTCCCGGTTGTGTCCCAAACAGTAGGTGTTCGCCGCCGCTATAGCAACAAAATCCTTATGCCTTGACACCATCCCATCCGGAAAACCAGCATGTCCATTCGCCAGGGCAGCGTTTAGCGCGACTATGGCATTGGCATTTCCAGCGTCCAGTTCGTCCATGAGATAAACTCCGCCAAACTCGTATGCCCGGCGAAATAACGTTGACCGGTAAGTCCCGCCCGCGTCAATAAACCCGAAAAAATCGCTTTTTGTCGTAGTTTCGCCGACCGATTGGCAGTAAAACTGTAGGCCTAACATCTCCGCAACCCGGGAGCATGTTGATGTTTTAAAACTGGCAGGGGGGCCCACCAAAAGGAGAGGCACACGCTCGCCTGAAACCGTCCGCGCCTGCAACGCGGACAATATATCCCACCCCATACGAGGCATCGTTTTCATCGGGTGTCTTAGTTCCGGCGCATTGCCCAAACCACCTATGGTATAATCCACGCGCAGACGATCCTTCAGTGGCTCTATCGCCTCCCTGACCACATCAGAGGCGATCCTCCTCACCCCCTCCACGTCCAGGGCGGGAGCGGGTGGTTTATGCCTCGCTATCACTGCCGCCAGCTCCGCCGCCAACGTATCTGTATCATCTGGAGGATCGGTTTTCTGGTCTACTGTTGATGTCGCATCTGGTGTAGCAGGATGTTCGGCCTGCCACGCCAAAATCACCCCCACCAAATCCTCACGCCCCATATCCGCCACTTGCCGTCCAGTTAGACCGTAGCGGCTCTCATGTTTCCGGCAGAGCCCACGCAACTCAAGAACCGGGAGCCCCGACAAATATTCCTTGCTGTAAGTCAT
>DYLD01000270.1 GCA_020722315.1 Syntrophus aciditrophicus | reverse complement strand
TAGCGAAGACCGCCGCCATCAGCTCGGCGGCGGCGATGGCCTGGATTGTCTTGCCCCTTCCCATGGCCTCCCACGCTTCGAGCCAGCGGACCGGATTCTGCAGCGCGGAGAAGGCATCGGCAACCGGAGACGTCGCCTGCGGCTTGACAGGGGGCGGCTGCATCGGTTTGCTGTCGGTCAGCCCACCGGCTTTACTTGCCGGGGGCTTGTCGGAAAAGGGGACAGGAGTTTCTCCAAACAAGCTCCCAATTGAACAAGATCGTCGTGAAGGATAATGTGTATCCGGCTGAAACGGAGTCTCTCGTTCTGAAATCCGGGTAATTCGCGCTTTGTCGTCACGAATACCGGCACAGCAAAAACACCCCGGCCATGCGCACTTTTGATTCAATGGCGTGGATGATTTCCTGCGAGACGGGATAACTGCCGGTTTTACATTCAAACATGTAAAGCCGCGCCCCCTTTCGCGCGATGACGTCGAATTCCGCAAATGTTGCGGGCGCAAAGGGCGGAATAATCTTCACGCCGCGGCGCACCTCGTCGAACCCCAACCTTTTCAGCGTCCAGGCCAGATATTCTTCGAGCCAGCCGTTGTTGATGATAAGGCTTGTGACGGCTTTTTCCCGGGAATAGACGATGGTAAAGCGGCCTGCCGCGCCCGTCGGCCGGATATCTTCGATGATACCGACGCGTTTCAACAGGTTCAGGTCGGTCTCCAGGCGCCGCGGATTGCCAGCCGTGTAAATGTCGCAGCCGGCGGGGTTCCGGGGAAGACTTTTCAAAAGCCAGTTCATCTGTTTGAAACTGCAGACGCCATATTCCCAGAGCGGCGCGTATGGTACCGGATCGATAGGGTCTGAGAGGCTTCCCATTCGAAAACCGTACGCCGCCAGATACGTTTCGATCGACGGAAAATGGCGGATCGGCGCTGACTGATACGGGTGGGGATAAAAACGGGTAATAGTTTGGTCCTTGTCGCTGTCTATATAGATGGCGGAAAAGTGCGGAAGGTTTCTGAACACTTCGCCGGCGATCAGGCTCATGGGCTTGGTTCCCCCTGTCGCGTTCAGGATATATTCTTGATTATGATCCTGGGCGGCAAGCCAGCGATTGCAAGTGTCGTCAATATCGTTGAAACGGGTTGGATGGATATCATGAATGTCCTCATCGCTTAGAGACCAGCCGATCAGAGAAAGGGCCGTCCTGAGCTGCTTAAGCTGTACACCGACATCCGTCGTCGTGAAGATCACAACGCGATCCGGCTCTACATTCAATACAGCGATGACATTTTGGATGACCTGTGCGCTGTTGAGGCAGATCAGTACTTTTTGCATCCTCCCCTCCGCTTGTTGGTGGTTCAAGTCGTTTCAAATAACTTGCGCATTTCCTCCGAAACCGGCAATGTATCCCCGGCCGAAACGCCGGGAATATGCGATTCGACGACAACGGCGATGCCATAGCGAGGCTCGTACGTCGCGATCCAGGGGTGCGGGTGATAGTGGTGGATCAGAAATCCGTAAAGCCAAATCGGACCTCGGCCGGAAAGGACGATGCCTTTGCGGCCGTCAACTCTCGGAGGTTCGGCCTCTCGCAGAAATTCTGGTTCAATTGTTCGATTTGGGAAATGTACACCAACTGCTTTTTGCTTTAGTTCGGGAATCTCGAATTCTTTGGTAAAAAAAATAAATCATACAAACATCTTCTTTATCTCTGTTTTTCATAAATCGGGTTGCGTATCGGCGATTAGATCGAAGTAATGAATATCATATGTTATCAATTTAATATATATTTATCTTCCTTGGATATGAAACAGCCTTAAAAAACTGTGGTATTCAGTGAATTGGATGCCGCACCTCTGCACGTATCTGAGGAGGTGTGCCTAAAAAACTACTAACATATAAACATTATTCCTGTTGAATGTTGTATAAGCCAAGTTAACTATTCCTTGTTTCGAATTTAGAATTCTACACTTGCCCGAATTTTGGATGTGATGACCATGCGAGGGGTTCGTCTTTTGACGTGTTTATGCCCCCTGAGTCAGAAATGTGAATCGATTTGGTTCATCCGACTAACCCCCATGCCC
>DYLD01000269.1 GCA_020722315.1 Syntrophus aciditrophicus | reverse complement strand
TCACGATGAGGATGAGCTTATCCTTCAAGCCGTCTGAATCACCTTTCTTGAATAGGAGTCCATTCTGAGCATACTAGGAAAATCATTTGATATCAAAGAAATGAGCATTCCTGTTAAGGATTGTCTCGAAAATCTCACAACTTACTGGTCCATATTTCATGGTGCTTGGAGCTTGGCTCTCCCCTTCCGGAACCGGCCTGCTCTCCAGGACGCCGGCGAGCATTTCAGCTCCCACGTCCGCGGCCTTGCTGTAGAGACTGAAATAGTTGTCGGACTGCTCTATTTCGAAGCGTCTGATACGGATAATTCTCCCGTCGTCAATCTTTTCATTCATGTGGTGGATGGTCACGCCGCCCTCCTTTGCGCCTTCGGCGAGCATCCACATTATGGGTGCCATGCCCCTGTATTCAGGCAGAGGGGATGGATGCACGTTTAGCGCCGCCTCCTTTGCGGAAGCCAAAACTTCCTGTTTAAGTATCTGATTGAAAAAAACTGACACTATGATGTCGGGTTTGAGCTGGTCGCGGAGATACTCGACGCATTGGGGGGTGTTCACCGACTCGAATCTCCGCAGGCCAATCTTGAAATGCCGGCACAGGTCTCGTGGATAGAGGAACCTGCGTCTGTCGAATGCCTTGGCGGCAAGTATCTCCATGAATCTGGAAAAATCGAATTTCAGCTTCAGCAAAAACATGTATAGCAAATACCTGAAGCCACTCTTCCTAATTATTCCACGCAGGCTGGATGAAGACTTCTTCGACCGTGAGATCTTCGGGGTCAGAATCATATGGAATTCAAAATCCTCGACGGGGAGCGCCCCGATCGTCCGCCTTATCAGAACCGGCGAGAAAAAATGTATCTCCGGCGTCAGAAACAAGATTTTACACTTTTCCACCAATTCAAGCTCCGTTTGCCGTATTTCATTGCATACTATAGCTTTGGTTCAGCATCCGGCAAGCACTGGACGTGTGAACGATGCTTGACCACCAGAAGGCTTTGAACAAACGCATTCCAGGTCGAAAGGACACTAGGTAAATATTCGGTGAAACGATCTGCTTCACCGAATATTTACAAATAAAGTTTCTCGTATTGTGACAGCATCCGGGACAAAGTGAAGTCCGCCTTGGCCCTCCGCATCGCGCTGGCTGAAAGCTTGTCCCTCAAGTTGGCATCGTGCAGCAATTTGGCAATCTTGTCGGTGAGATCACCTGGCGAAGACCTCGCGAGAAGACCGTCCTGCCCGTCATTGATGATTGCCCGGACCCCTCCGACATCCGAGGCAACGACAGGAAGCCCCGAGGCCATGGCCTCCATCGCGGCAATCCCCTGTGACTCGTATCGCGAGGGCAGGACGAATATTTTCATCGCCGCAAGCGCGGGCCGGACATCCTCCATGCTCCCTGCGAAGATCACTCTGCCCGCATCCCCAAGCGCAGGATGAGCCGCCATGAGCTTCTTCTTCTCCGCACCATCTCCCACCAGCAGGAGCTTGGCGGAAGGATACGCATCTGCGATTTTCGCAAAAGCTTCGATGAGCAAGTCATGACCTTTCTCCTTGCTTAGCCTCCCGACCGATCCTATGACGAAATCGTCATCCGATATCGAATGCCGCTCCTTGAAAGCCTTGACCCGATGCGCTTCGACGGGAGCAAAGAATGAATCGTCAATCCCATTCATTATTACCTCGAACTTGTCCGCTTGCGCCAGCCCCAGTGCGACCTGCTCATCCCTGTCCTGCTCCGAGAGCGCCACAATCCTGTCACAGGCCGAATATGCCCTTTTCCTAAGTTCGAGGAGAAATTTCATCTTCAGGCGGGATGAATTCTCAAGCCCCGGGATGGCGGCATTCTTGCCGAAGATATGGCCGTGCGGGGTGTAGATTATTTTCCCCACCCCGGCCATCCTTCCCGCAAAGGCCCCCAGGACACCCGCCTTTGATGTGTGTGTATGGACTATATCGAAATTCCCAGTTCGGAACTGTCGCTCCAGATCCAAATAGGCGCGAATATCGTTGAGCGGAGATATCTGTCTGACAAGAAACGGAACGAATACAGTCTTATATTTTTTCTCAAGTTCATCCCTTT
>DYLD01000064.1 GCA_020722315.1 Syntrophus aciditrophicus | reverse complement strand
TCAGCGCCAATACAGAAACAAACATCTTTCTCGTAAACATGTTTCCTACCTCCTTTCGTCGACGTGTGATTCTTTTTATAAAACAGCAACTCGAGATGAGCATTGTTATCCGATCATCCTCTAGTTATCCATCCCACCAGTTTTAAGCCGTCGTAGAAAAGCGCAAAAGCTAAAACGAATAATATCAACCCGAGAAAGCGCATCGTATAGATGTAGACGTTTCCGCTCAGGAAGGACTTCGATTTTCCAACGATGACGGCCAGCAGGATTTTCGACCCGACAAGACATGTATAAAAACTTAGGACAAAAACGAACAGGGCACTGGTACTTTGGTTTATTGCTTTCGTCATAATCGGGGCCCCGACGCTGAACCAAAAGAGATAAGGGTGAGGGTTCAGAACGTTTACCAGAGCCCCTTTTTTGAAGGATTCAGGTTCAGCTTTTTGCAAGGTTATCCTGTATCCCGTTGTCCTTATGTTTTCATAACCCATCCACAAAATGAACAGCCCGCCTGCGATCGATATTGCTCCTAATATCGTATGGAAATGGGCCAATTTTGACAAAACAAATAACGTAAAAACAATAATCGGTAAATCGGTGATAAGTGGAGCAAAAGCAACCTGAATGCCTGCCTTCAAACCATGCTGCAGGGTTTCAGAGATGACAAGGGTTAGAAGCGGTCCCGGGGCAAGGCCGGCGGATAAGCCCATTACTGTTCCGGTTGTTAGAAAGTACATCATTTCACTCGGTAGAGACACATGCCTGGGGCCGGATTCGTATCGCTCGCCGCCCGGGCGTTAAAAAGAAACGATTGAAGAATCACGTTTCAGAAAGGAAACCTGCCAGAAAAAACACCTACAAAAAATGCGGCGCATCCATAAGAACAAAACCTCTTATGGACATAAAGAGGGTTGACTTTGTCTGCGGATCGACTATTCCCGGAAATCAACACAGGGTAGCCATGTCCGGCAGCTATGGGGACGTCGTCAGGAAATCAATCAGCGGCTTAAAGAATCCTCCCCAATACGTGAGACCCAGTAAAAGCGCTGTCGCCAACAGGGATGCCAGCGTATTACGGTCCTTATCCAACAGAGAAGTTATGAAATTGATGGCTAGAACTAAAATGAAAATCATTTGAGGTATTGCTTCTTTCATGTTTCCCCTATGAAATCAGTCATCGGCGTTTGTTTCATGCCCCGGACACCTTTTGACCACTGCGGGATGAGGATAAAAGTGAAAAATCCAATGCATTCGAAGAATATCGCCGGGAGCCCTTTTGTTTGGAGCTGTTGTTTTTAAGTGCATGTCTGCCATCCAGGTTGCATCAGCTCCGAGAGCAGCCAGAAGTAATCGCGAAGGACGTCAGCTTTTTATGCTTCACCTGTGAAAATATGTCAAGATGATTTCAATGCTGTCAGGCTAAATAGGCCGATCAATAAACCCTTTGCATATGATCGGAGGCTTTTGCAAGGCGGCCTCTCCCTGTTAAGAAAGTGAAACCCATAAGATTTTGCATGGCACAGGCTCAAAGAGATGGTTTGGTGCGATAATTGCTTATATTTCTGCATTTGTTGTGAATGAACTCTATGGAACGATGCGTAAAATAATAGTCTACATCCTGCTGCTAATTGTTTTGCTTCCTTTTTGGGGGGTCCGGAATGACGCTATCGGTGCCGAAGCCGATAGTTATTACAGCATTCATAATGGTTCGTACCGTGACAGAAAAAGTGCCGAGACCTATCTGGCCTCAATACAAAAAACCGGGCTTCCCGGCTTTGTTGAAAGAGTCAATTTAAAAAAGAAAGGGGTCTGGTACAGGGTTTATATCGGCCGATATGATGATTTTCAAAGCGCAAACAGAGCCATTGGCGAATTAAAAAATCGTAATGTCCATGATTTGGGGTTCATCAAAAGGTTTAACGCCGGGCATCCGCCAAGTCTTGCCGTGGTGGGAAAAGGTTCCGAGGCCGTTTCTCAACAAAGTGGCAGTAGCGAGAAGACTAAAGTCAATCCCCAACAAATAAAAAAACTACGAACTCGTGAAGCGGATCGGCGCCCGGGGAAGACAAAACCGGTTGTACCAGACAAAAAACCAGCAAAAGATCGTATAAACAAACCGGTTATAAGTAACGCCCCGAAAAATGAGCCGCTCCGGCCAGATACGGGATCCGCGGATAACGGCGACATCAGCCCTGCTCTAAAAGCCGGCGGCGATTTTTGGGGGTTGATAAAAAAATCAGCTATTTTGGCCCAGGCCCACGAAGCCCTTCAGTCTGAACGATACGCCGAGGCAATCACTCTGCTGGATGGCTTTCTCAGTCAGCCGAATTCAGATAAAGAGGCCCTCAAGGCGGCAATGTGGATGAAAGCCGAATCATTGTATAGGATCGGCATAAAAGGTGATTCGCAGTCACTGTTGAAGACCGTTGATTACTGTAGGGTTTTCCTTAAAGATTATCCGGATCCCGCCGAAGGAAACGATGCAATTCACGCTTACCTTGCGAACAGTTACGAGAAGCTGGATTTTTTTTATGAAGCCGCGACGGAATGGGAAAGGATTATTCAACGGTACCCGGACTCAAAATATTTTGAGGAAGCTCTCTATAAAAGTGGATCTACCCTTGTTTCAACGAAGAAAAACGAAACAGCCTATGAAAGATTAACCAGATATTTGAACCAGTACCCGAATGGCATCTATGCAAAGAAGGCCTCCTACATGCTCGGAGATATCCTTTGCCGGATGGGCAGAATCGATCAAGCCGGAAAATGGTTTGATCAGGCCAGAACAAAATGGCCGGATTTATCGGATATCCCCGAGGCGGTATTGTATACTATGGGAGGTTGCTACCTTAAAGCCGCCAGATACAATGATGCGTTTGAGACCTTTTCTTTTTTGGTAAACCTCTGTCCGGAAGACGACTTTGGTAAGAACGCGCTTTTTCTGCTGGCGCGTACCGCTGAACAGAATGCTGAACTTCCGTTAGCGTTAAAACTCTACTCGGTATTCATCGAAAAATATCCGCAAAGTAAAGAGACCATAGAGTGCAGGCTGGCTATGGCCAATCTCGGCGTAGATAATCCCGGTATCAGGGTTGCGGCAAATATCCCGCAGATGGATAGTTACGTAAACCCGCTGAAGACCTATGATGACATCCTGGCAAAGGGAGAAGGAGATTTGGGGAAGGTCATGTATTTTAAGGCGAGGGCTCTGGAGAAATACGGCAATCTTGCCGGGGCTTTGAATCAATATATCGCAACACGCAGCAAATATCCGGGAGCGGAGTTTGCCAAAGAGATTGATCAATCCATAAGAAAGATTGTAGGTTCCCTGACGGATCAGTATTATGCAAAAGGTGATTATAAAGCAGTAACCACGCTTTATTTTAAAATCATGGATAGGGTTCCTCTCTCAGACGACCTGGGTGCGGGGATTAAAATCGGCAAGAGCCTGCTGAGACTTGGGTTTTATAAGGAAGCAGCGGAAATCTTTGCCAGAATCCGTGAAAAAGATAATCCTGAACTTGCACTCGCCGTCGCAGAACTGGATATTGCGATGGGCAATACTGCGGCTGCCGAAAAGAGACTGGAGGCGCTGTCTGGTAGCGTACATCAAGGCGATTACAAACAAAAATTACAAAACGCCAAAGAGAAGCTTGCCGATCTCTATTTTCTGAAAGGCGATTATGCAAAGGCCATGGTTCTCTACCGGGATGTTGCCAAGGGGGGCGCACAGAAGAAAGGTGCAATCTTTTACGTTCGTTACGCCCGCATACTCCAAGCCAAAAAATTGACACAGGAGGCGTTGAAGAACTACACGGTCGCTTTACAGCTCTGCGAAGCTAAGGAAAGTGATTGCCAAAAGGGTGTCCTGTCAGATATTTATATAAGATTGGGTGATGTTTATCAAGAGCTGGGAAGATTTGACGATAGCATCGCGATGTATCGTAAGGCCCTTAAGCATACGACGGATGAAAAAAACAAAAAATGGCTGATGCTCCGGCTTGGTCAGGCATACGGCAAAACGAAAGACTTTTTGCAGGCGGAAAAGAGTTTTTCTCGAATTAAAGAAGACGAAAGCGATGAGTTTTGGCCGGGGGTTGCCGATTTTTTTATGTCGCAGCACGTCCCACGAAAAAATATGGAGAACATCAATGAATGAGATCGCATCGCTAAAGAAGTTGTTTGAAGATTTCAATTCCGCCACCGATTCGCTCCGTCGTGCCTATGGGGATCTTGAAGAAAAATTTCATCAGATCAACGTAGAGCTGGAACGAAAAAATAGCGATCTTGAACGATCGATTGCTGAAAAAGAGGAAATGAAGAACTATCTTCAAAACATCCTCGAGAGTCTGACCGACGGGGTTATCGTAACTGATTTAAACGGCAAGATCCAACACATGAATAAGGCGGCCGGCTTGCTGGCGGAAACACAGGAGACGGAATCGTTAGGTAAACATATAAGCGAAGTTCTCGAACTTCCATCGGATGGGGAGTGGGAAGGGGTTCCAACTTCGGGATATTTTCGAAAAAAGGTCAAAAGCAGAAACAAGCTCAAGGGGAAGACGATAGAAATCATCAATGCGCCTCTTGTTTCGACCAACATGGAGGTTCACGGAGGCGTTCTCGTCCTGCGAGATATCACCAGGGTCGAGATATTGGAGGAGATGGCAAACCGTAATGAAAAATTTGCCCTTATGACGTCAATGGCTGCGTATATTGCCGAGGAAATCAGGAATCCCCTTGGCAGTATTGAACTTTTTGTCGGCCTTTTGCTGAAGGATTTGCATCAACAAAGGTATAGGGAGCGCCTTGAGCAGATTGAGATGTCCGTTAAGAAAATGGATTACAAAATCGCAAACCTGCTTATGTTTAGCGAAACACGAATTCCCCAGATGGAGCGCGTCGATATCAACGAGATGCTTAAAGGGGCCTTATCCTTCGCGGAATATCTCGCATCTCAGGGGAACATTGAGATGGACTGTCATTTTTCCGATAACCTGCCGTATTTCGTCGGTGATGCGGAGATGCTGAAGCAGGCGTTTTTAAACATTATATTAAATTCGATCCAGGCAATGCCTGACGGCGGCAGGATGACAATAGGAACGAGGATCTTCCGTGAAGGTGCTCCAAATGCACCCGGTTCTTTTTTAGAGATCGTTTTTCAGGACACCGGAATCGGTATTCCTGAAGACAGCCTGCCGAAAATATTTGACCCATTTTTTAGTACGAAAGAAGGAAGGTCGGGTCTCGGGCTGACGATCGTTCATAATATTGTGTATCTGCATAAAGGTACGGTTCATATTGAAGCGGCTAAAGGAGGGGGGACGGTCGCTACAGTCCTTTTACCTTACGGGGACAATGCGCCTTAAATTCCGTCAATATTTTGGCATTTTGAAAGAATATCCGTTTTATGTCGGTTTGCAATGGCACGAATTCTTGTAATTGATGATGATTATGCAATGAGGGCTGCACTTGCCGGGTCGCTGGAGAGTTGCGGTTTTGAAGTGGCGACCGCGGAAAACGGCGCCGTGGCTCTTGAGGTGTTTCGGAATGGTGAATTTGCCCTTGTTATAACCGATATGAGGATGCCGAAGATGACGGGGCTGGATGTCCTGCGGGCCGTCAAAAAGGTATCGCCCGAGATTCCTGTTATTATTATTTCCGCCTATGGCACGGTTCAGGATGCCGTTGAGGCGATGAAGGGCGGCGCCGCCGAGTTTATGCTGAAGCCCTTTTCGCTTGAACAGCTTGAATCCAAAGTCAAAAATGTTCTCGCGGCGGATAAAGAAAATCATCGATCCCAAACGGATGGAGGCGAGGACAGCAAAGAGTGGGAAATCATAACCCAAAACGACCGGATGCTGGCGATTCTAGGTATGTTAAAGAGCGTCGCCAAGAGCAAATCTACCGTGCTGATTTATGGAGAAAGCGGGACAGGGAAAGAATTGTTTGCAAGATACATCTACAAGTACAGCGACAGGGTCAACCGGCCCTTTGTGGCCGTAAACTGTGCGGCGATACCTCATAATCTACTTGAAAGTGAGATGTTCGGTTATGAGAAGGGTGCTTTTACGGGGGCAATCCGGCGAACACAGGGAAAGTTCGAACTGGCCAATGGAGGGACATTGTTACTGGACGAAGTCAGCGAGATGGATATGCAGCTTCAGGCCAAACTTCTGCGCGTTCTTCAGGAATCGGAGGTGGACCGGCTCGGCGGAAAGGCGCCGATTCCGATTGACGTCCGCATTATTGCCACGACGAACGCCGATCTGCTGAAGCGTGTCCAGGAAAATACGTTTCGACATGATTTGTATTACCGGCTCAACGTGATACCTGTCAAGATACCTTCTTTGCGCGAAAGGGGCGCTAAGGACATTGAGCTTTTGATCGATTATTTTCTAAGGAAAAACGCGCAAAAACAAGGGGGGTCAGGGTATCAAATAACCCCGGAAGCTTTTTCTCTTTTGCTATCCCACCAGTGGCCCGGGAACGTCAGGGAGCTTGAGAATACGATAGAGCGGGCGGTTCTGGTTTCCGGAGGCTCTTTGATAAAGGAGGAGCATCTTTTTCTCGACAATATCCCGGAAGCCAGACCGGTTGCCCCGGCAAAAGATCAGGATGTTTCTTTTTACGGATCGACATTAAGTGATATGGAGAAAAAACTTATTTTCGACACGCTGAAGGCCGTTAACGGAAACAAAGCCCAGGCGGCAAAGATACTGGGTGTAAGCATCAGGACCATCAGAAACAAACTCCATGAATACTCTCAGGGTGCGGAGGACCTGAAAGACACCTGAAAAGGCGGGATCGGGAAAATTTTTCCGCCGGTCCGGTTTTTTACGTTTGGACACGACCGATAGTTTTTACGTTTTACAGGCGTTGTTTTTTTACACATGACGACACCTATTTTGTGATAACCTCAGATCTTTGAAAAAGGCTGCCTGAAGCGCAAATTTATTGATTTTTCTTAGGTACCCCGCCGTCTTGAGCAAGGCGCTAAAGGCGTTAAGAACGCAAGCGTTCCCAGAGCGTTTAGCCTTCTAGAGCCAAGTCCCAAGACGCCGCGGGGTCGAAAAAGATTTATGAGCATAAAAGGCGGCGTTTTGCAAAGGTCTCAACCTGTACGAAAGCAGGAAGGTCTGGTTTCCTTTTTTCGGCATTATAACCATGGCATGGTGTTTGCGAAGATAACAGGCGAGATCTAGCAACATGGTTGTGCAGGGCGCTTGGGGAGGATAACCTGTGGAAGGGCTTTTCAGCAAAACGATTGATCTTTTGTCACGGATGCTCTATTTTCGTGAGGCCCGGCACAAAGTTATCGCCTCCAATATAGCAAACATAGATACACCCGGCTATCAACCTTCGAGAATTGATTTCAAGGAAAATCTTGCTGAGATAGTGGGAAGCCCTAAATTACCGTTAACGCTGACCCATCCGATGCATATCAACCCGTTAAAAGGATGTCAGATTGATTTTAAGACTTCTCCGTCCGGGGATAGGGTTGATATCGATAAAGAAATGGCGGATCTTGCCGAGAACCAGATTATGTACAATACAACCGTCGAACTGCTTGCCAGGAAATTTCGTGGTTTACAGACCGTGTTAAAGGAGACAAAATAAAATGGATTTTTTGACGTCTTTTAGAATTTGCAGTTCAGGCCTTTCGGCACAGCGTACCAGAATGGATGTAATCACCAGCAATATAGCCAACATAGAAACTACCCGCACGTCGGATGGTGGTCCCTACAGAAAAAAAACTGCTGTACTTTCGGCGGTACCAATCGGGAACGGCTTTCAGGAAAATCTTGACGGGGCCTTGGCGGCTGTTAAGGTTGACAGAATAGAGGAAAGCACCACCGTCAGGATGGTTTATGAGCCGAACCACCCTGATGCCGACAAGGATGGATATGTGGCCAAGCCGGATATCAATCTGACGATGGAAATGGCGGAAATGATTACGGCAAATCGAAACTACGAGGCCTGTGCAACGGTTTTTGACGCCACAAAAAACATGACGTTGAAGACGCTGGACATTGGGAAGTAGTAAAGGGCTTAAGAGCATTAAAGGGGGTGGATCATGACTGAAATCATTATAGGTGGGGGGAATTTACTTCCGCCTGGGTTGGATCAAGTCAAACCGGCCTCGGGCGGTCAAACCGGGGGAAAGGATTTTTCCGCGGTCTTAAAAGACGCCATTGAGGATATAGACAAGCTGCAAAAAGCCGCCGATGAGGCCATTGGCAAGGTTCAAATCGACCAAACGGCGAGCATTCATGAAGCCATCGTGGCGCTTGAAAAAGCCGATGTTTCTTTTCGCGCGATGATGCAGGTACGCAACAAGATTCTCGAGGCCTACCAGGAAATTATGAGGATGCAGGTTTAAAAGCCGCAACAGCGTGAAGAAAGACCTCTTGACAGATGAATCCCTTCTTCGAATTCTTTAAAAAACTCAATGAGGTATTCCTTTCCTTATCAACGGGGAAGAGGGTTTCACTGGTCGCTGCGGCCGTTGCAGTTATTGGATCCATTATCCTTCTTGTTTACTTAAGCGGCCGGGTTGATTACAGCGTCCTTTTTTCCAACCTTTCTCAAGAGGATGCGGGCCGCATAGTGACCAAGCTGCAGGAAAAAAAGGTTTTGTACCGTTTATCCGCCGACGGCGGGACTATATCCGTCCCCACCCAGAAGGTTGCCGAATTGCGGCTCGAAATGGCGACTTCCGGTCTACCGCAGGGTGGCGGCGTAGGTTTTGAAATCTTCGATCAGAAATCTTTCGGAAGCACGGAATTTGATCAACAGATCAATTACAGGCGGGCACTCCAGGGCGAACTGGCACGCACGATAAACAGCCTGGATGAGATACAGCAATGCCGGGTTCATCTGGCAATTCCGAAAGATTCCCTCTTTGTCGAGCAACAGAAAAAGGCCACCGCCTCGGTAACGATTAAGTTAAAACCCGGAAAGACCCTTCATCCCCGGCAGGTGGAAGGAATCGCCCATCTGGTTGCGAGCAGTATCGAAGGGATGAACGCACAAGACGTAACCATTGTCGACAGCAAGGGGAATATTCTTTCAAACGTTACTTCGGATTCAAAGTTCACGAAAATGACCGGAGCCCAGAGCGATTACCAAAGAAGCATAGAAAAGGAAATGGCCTCCAGAATCCAGTCTCTTCTCGAAAATGTTGTCGGCAAGGGCAAGGTGGCAGTCAGGGTTTCCGCCGAATTAGACTTTCAACTGACGGAAAAGACCGAAGAAAAGTATGATCCTGAATCCCCTGTTGCCAGAAGTGTCAAGAAAGTGACGGATAAAACTTCGGCGCCGCCTGATACGCAGGATGTTTCCGGTGTCACCGAACGTGAAAAGTCTGATGAGACGATCAATTATGAGATCAACAGAGTGGTCAGCAAGACAGTGGTGCCGGTTGGAACCGTCAAAAAGTTATCCGTTGCCGTTCTCATTGATGGTATATACGCCAAGGATGAGAAGGGCCAGGAGACCTACCGGCCGCGTTCCAAGAAGGATCTCGACGCGCTTGTCAATCTCGTTCAAAAATCGGCGGGAATTGACAGCGCCCGCGGCGACCAGGTCGTGGTTACCGAAATGCCTTTCAGCAAGCCTGACTTGCTTGAAGAAGCCCTTCCGGCATCCACATGGCGGGAAAAGCTGATTGTTTTCTATCCTTTGATAAAGTATCTTCTGGGCTTTATCGGCATTCTTGCGATTGTGATGTTTTTTGTACGCCCTCTGCTGAAAGAAATGATGATAAAAGACGTTTACAGGTCCGCCGAAGCCCTCAGGGCTCCATCCCCCGGGGCCGGTATCGAGGAGCATATTGACGTTGCCGCTGCTACGGAAGAAGAAAAGAAGGGTTTAACGGACAGGGAGATTGCGAAAAGGCTGGCCGAGGAAGACGCGAAGAAATTTGCCGAAATACTCAAAATGTGGCTGAAATGAGCACATTGTCCGATTGTTTAACCAAGCTGCCCGGAAACAGGGAACTACATCGTTCCTTGCTGCTGCACTCTCGAGCGGATTAAGGGATTTTTTTATGAATGATGAAGAAAAAGCGGCGATACTGCTCCTTTCTTTGAACGAGGATCTTGCCGCGCAGGTTATGAAAAATCTCAGGCCTTCGGATATAAGGAGGCTTGGCAAGCAGATGAGCCGCATAACCAACGTCGCTGCGGAAACGGTCGACTCTGTTGCGAAGGAATTTTGTGCGATGGCCAAAGAGCAATGGCATGGTTTATCCGTTAGTGTTGAGACATCAAAAAACATTGTCAGCAAGGCGCTCGGATCCGGTAATGCCGAGGAGATCCTGGGCGATATTTCAAGCGGAAGGGACCTCGAGAATCCGATTCTCGAAAAACTGCGCGATGTGGATGTGAAAATGCTGGCGGATTTTACGAAAACCGAACATCCTCAGACAATCGCGTTGATCATAGCCCATCTGAAAGCCGAAAAGGCCGCCGAGATGTTGGAATGTTATCCTGTGCCGCTGCAATGCGAGATTACAAAACGAATGGCGAATTTAAAGGGGGTTCCTTACGAGTATCTAGAAGAAGTCGCCAATACGCTTGAAAAGCAGATAACGACAGGCCAGGTAAGCGAACAGCAGCTTGGAGGGCCGCGCTTTATCGGAGAGATTTTGAATAGAATGAGCCGTGCGAGTGAGGAGGCGATTATCTCTGCTCTGGATGAAGAAGACCCGGAATTTGCGGCGACCGTCCGTAATTTTATGTTCAGTTTCGACGATGTTCTCAAGCTGGATGATAAAAGTATACAGGAAGTTTTGAGGGAAATAAGCAGTGAAGACCTTTGCCGTGCCCTCAAGCTGGTTGATGAAAATATGAGAGAAAAGATTTACCGTAATATGTCGAAACGGGCATCGGAAATGTTAAAAGAAGAAATTTCAATGCTGCCGCCTATCCGGCTCTCCGAGGTCGAGGCAAGCCAGCGTAAGATTGTCGAAACGGCAAAGAGGCTGGAGCAAGAAGGAAAGATATTCATCTCCCGAGGGGGAACGGAGGATGTTCTTGTCTGATAATATTATCAAGGCCAAAGATGTAAAGGTCATAAAAGGCACATCCGGCGATACCCATCGGAATTCCGCAAAGGTGATTCGAACCTGGGCTGCGCCAGCCAGGCCATTGCCCGCGGCCGGCGAAAGAAGCTCTGATAAGAACAAAGACCTTCTGGATAAGCTCAAGAAAGAGATGTACGAGAAAGGCTTTGCCGACGGGTTGAAGTCTAAAGAAAAGGAGATCTCCGCCGCGCTGGGTGCAATTTCTGCCGCTCTGGCAAAAATAACCAAACTAAAAGAGGATTTTTATAGCGGCGTCGAGGAAAAAATGTTGGATCTGGTCTTTGCCGTTGCCGGCAAGGTGATCAACATGGAAATCAGCACGAACAGAGAGGTTGTACTGGCCATCCTCAGGGAGGCAATCGCCAAGGTTACAGAGGTTAATAGCCTGAAAATAATAATGAATCCTGATGATCTGTCTTTCATCAGCGAACGGAAACAGGATATTTTTCGGGGAAACAGCCTGCTGGAAAATGCAATTTTCGAAGGGAATCCAAACGTGCAGCGGGGAGGTGTCTTGCTTGAAACGGACAATTTCGAAATCGACGCGCGTTTGGATCACCGATACGACATCATAAAAAAGGCCCTTACAGGCAATCAGGGTAATTCATAAAGGCTTAATGCATATGCAATCGGCCGAACTTGACTTTGCAAAATATCACCGTCTCCTCAATGAGATCAGTGTAGTTGCGATAACCGGCAAGGTGACGGAGATAAGGGGGCTGATGGTGGAAGGCTACGGTTCCGCCGTTTCGATCGGCGATACCTGCGTGATTTATCCCAACGGCCGGCAGGGGTATATTACCGCCGAGGTGGTCGGTTTCAGGCAGGGGAAGGTTTTGATGATGCCTCTGGAAAGCATGCAGGGGCTTGGGCCCGGGTGCAAAATAAACTTCCTAGGAAGAAAGGCCTATGCGATGGTCGGACGCGGGCTTTTGGGCAGGGTTGTGGATGGTTTGGGAAACCCTCTTGACAACAAAGGAGCTGTTCATTTCGATGATGAATATCCGATCTACGCGGAGACGATCAACCCGATGTTCAGGAGCAGGATCAACGTGCCGATCGATATGGGCATACGCTCCATCAATGCGCTTTTTACATGCGGCAAAGGTCAGCGAATGGGTATCTTTTCCGGATCCGGGGTAGGCAAAAGCGTGATGATGGGCATGATAGCCCAGGACAACAAGGCCGATGTCAACGTTATCGGTCTGATCGGGGAGAGGGGGCGGGAGGTCCGGGAGTTTATTGAGAAGAATTTGGGCCCGAAAGGGCTTGCCAAGTCGGTCGTTGTGGTTGCAACGTCCGACATGCATCCGTTGATCAGAATGAGAGCCGCTTACGTAGCGACAACGATTGCCGAATATTTTCGGGATCAGGGAGCGGATGTATTGCTCATGATGGATTCTTTGACCAGGTTTGCGATGGCACAAAGAGAAGTGGGCCTCGCCGTCGGAGAACCCCCTGCCACGAAGGGCTACACGCCGTCAATTTTCAGCATTCTTCCCAAACTTCTGGAAAGGTGTGGAATTATTGAAGGCAAGGGGAGTATTACCGGTCTGTATACGGTGCTTGTTGAGGGGGACGATTTCAACGAGCCTATCGCCGATGCGTCGAGGTCGATTCTTGACGGACACATTACCCTTTCGAGGGATTTGGCCAATAAAAACCATTATCCCGCAATAGACCCGTTGCAAAGCATAAGCAGGGCGATGGTTGACATTGTTGATGAGGAGCACCGGAAGAACGCCGGCAAGGTTCTGAATATTCTTGCAACCTACAAAAAGGCGGAGGACCTGATAAACATAGGCGCTTATGTTCAGGGGAGCAATCAGGAAATTGATTATGCCATCCATATGATCGACAAGGTTAATACATTTCTCAAACAGGATATTCACGAGAAGGTTGATTTCGAGAAGTCAAAAAAGGAATTGTTCAGCCTTTTTGCGCCAGCTGTCGCTAATGTCAGGTGAAAGCCGTGTTTACTTTCAAACTCGAACCTGTTTTGAATTACCGGAAAAACGTCGAAGAAAAAAAGGTTGCCGAGTTTCTCGACAAGCGCCAAAAGCTCGATAGGGAGAAAGAGGTTCTGGTTGCGATTCAGGAGGAGAAGACGTTTATACTGGAACAATTTAAGAAGATTCAGAAATCCAGGTTTAGTTCCACGGATGTTTTTCTGTATCTTTCTTATGTCAAAATTCTCAACGAAAAGGAGGCGGCCCAGAGCAGGATTGTTGAACAGGTCTCCAAAGAGCTTGAAAACATGAGACAGGAACTTCTTGCCAGTATCAAGGACAGGAAGATTATGGATAACTTAAAAGAACGCCAGTTCCTGGAATTTAAGGAAGACGATGAATTACGTGAGCGCAGGGCGGCCAATGAAATGGCAATCCAGGGATTTGTAAGAAACGAAAAATGAAAAAGAATCTAGCGATTTTACAGATACTTGTCCTGTTGTTTTTTGTGTTGAAGATCGTCGCATCAGCCGGCGTGCTACAGCAGAAAGAAGCGGCGCGCGAACAGGTCGATACAGCGGCCCCGGCAGCAAAAAACACGTACGCCCGTAGAACGGATGTTCAGCCTTCCAGCGTAAAGGGCGAAAATGGTTTCACTGCGGAATCTAAAAAACTCCTCGGCGCGATCGAAGAGAGGCAGAAGGCGCTTGATCAAAGAGAGGCCTCATTGAAGGCCGAAGAGCAAAGGCTTATTGCACTTAAAAACGAGATTTTGGAAAAGATCGGATTACTGAAGGCCCAACAGGAAAAACTCGATGCGGCGCTAGTTAATATCAAGAATGCAGATACGAAAAGATACAAAGATCTGGCAAAGGTTTTTGATTCCATCCCTCCCGCGAAGGCCGGCGCGATGCTGGAAGTAATGGACACGAAGACCGCGGCCGGCATCACAATGAATATGAAAAAGGATAAAGCCGGGGCCCTGTGGGGATATTTAAACCCGCAAAAGGCAATAGAAATAACCCGTGAAATTACACGGTTAAGCAATGCTGAATAGATACTGTTGACGCTTTGTACAACCTCTCAAAAACGGTTTTTTCACGCACAAAAGCTTTTCA
>DYLD01000063.1 GCA_020722315.1 Syntrophus aciditrophicus | reverse complement strand
GGAATATCTTTAGCGCCAGAACTGGCGCGTAAAGATTACCAGAACCGTAAAGATCTCCAACCGGCCGATCATCATGAGGACCGAAAGGATCCATTTACCCAGAACAGGGACGTGGGCAAAATTGTCAACAGGACCGACTCTGGCAAGCCCTGGACCGATATTGCCCAAGGCAGTCGCCGCTGCCCCGATCGAGGATGCGATGTCCATTCCAAGACCGGCCATTGCCAGTACCCCGATAAAAAAGATCAAAATATACAAACCAATAAAAGCAAGAATGTTCAGAAAAATGTTCTCGGGGACGGGTTTGTCTCCTATCTTTATCGGGAAAATGCCATGCGGGGAGAAAAGCTTTTTGAGTTCTACATTGACATACTTAAAGAATATTTGAACCCTGACATTTTTCATTCCTCCGCCTGTCGAGGTTGTGCACCCCCCGATAAACATCAAAGACAGAAGGATCAACTGCGTCACAAACGGCCATTTTTCGTAATCTTCAGTAATGAAACCAGTCGTGGTAATGATTGAAATTGTCTGGAACAGGGAGCCCCTTATAAACCTTTCCGAAAAGGTTTCTCCCTGGATCATACGAAAAACAACGATCAGGATAAAGGCAATTGCAATTACACCCGCGAAAAACCGAAATTCCGGGTTTTGCGTGTAAGCGGATAATCTTCCTTTAAGAAACCAGTAATGAAGAGTGAAATTGGTTCCGGCTAAAAACATGAAAAGAATGACAATGTACTGCACATAGGCCGGGTAGGCGGCAATGCTTGCATTGCGGGGAGAGAATCCGCCTGTGGCCATTGTTCCAAGCGCTGTGCAAACGGATTCGAAAAAGGAGACCCCTCCGAAAATCAAAAGGACAATCTCCGCGACCGTCAGTAGAAAATAGATAAACCATAGAATTTTTGCTGTTTCACTGATCCGCGGCGAAATTTTGTCCTTGATAGGACCCGGGGCCTCCGCCTTGAAGAGCTGGGAACCCCCCGTTCCTAAATAGGGAAAGATCGCCACCGCCAGGGTAATTACACCCATTCCTCCCATCCATTGCGTCATGTCTCTCCAGAAAAGCACGCTTTTGGGAAGAGCTTCTATGTCCGTCAGGATGGAGGCCCCTGTCGTGGTAAAGCCGGACATCGCTTCAAAGAACGCGTCGGTAAAACTCGGGACAAAACCGGAGAACATAAATGGAATCGAACCGAATAAGGACAAAACAAGCCATGTCAGTGTCACTGTCATAAAACCTTCTCTTATCGTAAGTTCGGGCGGCTTTTCGGTGAAGAGTTTCAGGACGCTTCCAAAAAGGAGCAAGATTGCTATTTGCATGACATAGGCGAACTCCAGACCGTCCCTGTAATAAATGGAGAAGGCCAGAGGGAAGAGTAACGCTATGCTGAGAATCAATGATAAAAAGGATATTGTGTAGATGATATTCGAGGGTTTCAACGGGTTCCTCCCGCGTTTCAGGAAAAGAGCTTTTGGATCGAGTCGATAGCCGACGGCAACGCAAAGACGATCACCTTGTCCCCCATTTCGATCGTGCTGTTTCCATAAGGAACAAACACATTCCCGCCGCGGATAATCGCCGCAATGAGCGACCCTTCCGGCAATCCAATCTTTCTGAATGGCTTTCCTATGATTTTAATCGGGTTTTTAACCTCGAACTCGTATGCCTCGGCTTCGATGTCGTGGAATGTGGTCGCCGAAATGATTTCGCCCTTTCGAATCAGGCGCAGGATTGCGGTTGCCGTTGCCAGGCGCATGTTCACCGTTGAATCGATTCCTATGACCGACATCAGCGGCAGGTAAGTAATTTTGTTAACTAGGGCGATGGTTTTCGGAATCTTTAGATGTTTTGCAAGCAGGCAGGAGATGATGTTGGTTTCCTCATCCGACGTCACCGCAACAAACGCGTTCATGTGAAGCATTCCTTCCCGGATCACGGCATCTATCTCCGTTCCGTCCGCCTGAAAGACCTCCGTTTTTTCCAGATCGTTCGCGAGCTGAATCGATTTCTCCCGATCCGATTCGACGAGGGTGACCTCGACGTTTTTCTCCAGTCGACGGGCGAGTTCCTTTCCGATCTTTCCGCCCCCCAGGATCATCACCTTGTCCATCCGCTGTTCCGATTTTCCCGCGAGGGCAATAATTTCCGGCAGATGCGTCCGTTCGGTCACGACAAAAAGCTGGTCGTTTTTATTGATATAATCGTTTCCGGTAGGGATGATCGTTTTATCGCCTTTAAGCATCGCAACAATACGAAAATACTTTCGTTGTTCTTCGTCGCCGATATCCTTCAACTGCCTGTTCACAATAGGGCAGTTCGCGTCCAGCTTAATGCCGACCATCAGAATTTTGCCGTTTTCAAATTCGACGACCTCGGAGGCGGAAGCGCGCATCAGCAGCCGTATAATCTCCGACGTAACCTCTTCTTCCGGATGGATAAAAAGATCTACGCCCAGATCTTCAGGCTTAAGAATCGAGGAGTTGTCGTAATAGCCCGGATTTCTAACTCTGGCGATCTTTCGTTTGACCCCCAGTTTGGAGGCCGTCATGCACGCGAGGATGTTGACTTCATCTACCGCCGATGCGGCGATAAGCATATCCGCCGAGGCAAGGTCGGCTTCTCTTAAAACGGCCTGACTGGAGCCGTCGCCGCGAATGACGGACACATCGAGGGTCTCTTCAGCCTTTTTGCAGCGTTCCGGGTCCGCATCGATAATCACCAGGTTATGCTTTTCGGAAGAGAGCTTTTTTGCGAGAAAAAACCCAACCTCTCCCGCTCCGATAATCACGATCCTCATAAAACGATCCCCTTTTCCCGTGATGCCTTTACGTGAAATGACAGCTTTACAGAACCGCCAAAGTTGGTGTCATGAAGCAGTTCCTCCAGCGCGTATCAAACCGTGTTGAACAGTTCTGCAAATCTTTCTCGGGGTTGTAACGAACTCATACATTGACCTTCTACCATTTTCACCGGTCAATATCAATCGTGTTTCTTTCGTCTGTGATCAAGCAAAATCCCCTTGACATATCCCATTTATCTGCATAGTCTCCATTCGTTGCATACTTGTATTAGTCCAAACAAGCCGTCACGTAACTTTTCGCCTGTCGGCCAAAATGCTTGGGACGGACAAAACAAACAAGGAGGTCAAGATGGACGTATTCGAGGCAATCAAGGGCAGACGCAGCATTCGTCGTTACAAAACCGATGATGTGCCGGAGGAAAAAATCAATGCCGTTCTGGATGCGGCCCGGTGGGCGCCTTCGTGGAAGAATACGCAATGCTCAAGGTTCGTTGTCGTGCGTGATAAAGATACGAAGCTTAAGCTGGCCGATACACTGGGGGGTGTGCGAGGCGGCGCCAATCCAAGCGCCGATGCCGTTAAAAACGCCCCGGTGCTGATCGTAATCTGCGCCAAGATGGGAAGATCGGGATACGATGATGATAGGAAAATTGCGACCGACAAGGGAGATTACTGGTATATGTTCGATACCGGACTGGCGGCGCAGAATCTGATGCTTGCCGCTCATGCCGTCGGTCTGGCGTCGGTGCCTGCGGGGCTGTTTGATGCCCCGAAGGCGGCGGAGATACTCGGGGTGCCGGCTGATGTGAGGGTCGTCATGCTTTTGCCTCTGGGGTATCCCGATGAAGAGCGGGCCGCTCCGCCCCGGAAAGGGATCGCGGAGATATCGTCACTGGATAGGTACAAATGAACCAAACCCTACCTTCATACCCATGGAATCTTTTTCGCTCCCGCGGCGTCTCTGCGAAAAAGCTCTAGGGAGCTGAACGCGCTGGGATCGTTTGGCGTTCTTAACGCCTCTAGGGCCTTGCTGCGACGGCGGCGTACCCAACGAAAAGCTTTATAATCGGGCTTCAGACGTCATTTTTCGAAGCTCTCACGGATTCAGCAGATCGGGGGGATTGCCGTTTGTAAGCGCGGCAACGAGATTTTCGGCGGCCCTCATCGCCATGCGGAAACGGGTTTTTTTCGACGAACTGGCGATATGGGGTGAGAGAACCGCATTGGTCAGTTTTAAGAGCCCCGGATGAACAGATGGTTCCCCTTCGAAAACGTCCAGTCCTGCACCGGCGATCGTGCCGTTGGCCAGGGCTTCGACCAGGGCATTGTCGTCGACAACCCCGCCCCGCGAGGCGTTAATCAGGATTGCGGAGGTTTTCATCCAGCTTAGTTCTTTAGCGCCTATCAGGTGGTGTGTCCCGGGACTGTAAGGGACATGCAGCGTTACGATGTCGGCGTTTTTCAGGAGTTCCTCTTTTGTGACATATGCCGCACGGCAGGCTGATTCAATTTCCAAAGGGAGCCTGTGCTGATTATAATAAAGTACCTTCATCTCGAATCCCGACGCCCTGCGCGCTACGGCCTGGCCGATTCTCCCCATCCCGATGATCCCCAGCGTCGCATGATGCACATCGAGTCCGAGGAACTGTTTGAGCCTCCATTTATCCCATTTCCCATCCCTCAGATATCGTTCCGCCTCGTTGAGCCGTCGGGCTGTCGCAAGGATTAACGCCCACGTGAAGTCGGCGGTCGTGTCGTCCAGAACTCCAGGGGTGTTTGTGGCCAGAACGCCGTGCGCGCTGCACGCTGCAAGATCGATATTATTGTAGCCGACGGCAATGTTGCAGACCGCCTTCAGATGGGTGCAACGCCTCAGCAGATTTTCATCGATTTTGTCCGTCAGAGAAACCATCGCCCCGTCCTTGTCTGCCAGGGCTTCCGCAAGCTCTTCGGGGGTCAAGACCCTGTCGGCCTGATTGGCCTGAACCTCGAAATGGTTCGCAAGAAAATCGAGGATTTCGGTAAAAACCTCTCGCGAAACAAATACGGCCTTTTTCACGGTCTATACTCCAATACCGCTTTCATTTTTAATTACGCTGCGCCTGAAATGAGGACAAACGGGGAAAAACGCGATTCGATGTCCTCTGTTTTGATGTCTTCGTATTCGCGGCGGAAATCCTCCCAGATATCGTTCAGCGCCTCGAAAAGGGCATTGGTCTCCTCGGGTTTGAAATCGACCGCTCCTTCCATGAAGGCGGCAATGAACTTGTCCTTAAAAGAGGCCATTCGATAAGGGGGATGCGTCTCTTCGTTGCGTAGAATGGCGAAGAAGCGGGCGGCATCGCTTTGTGAAAGGGGTTCAACAGACGGTTCTTTTTCCAGTACCTGGTGCGCCCAGCGATTAAACAGGATCGAATGGAAGGTTTTATGCGTCAGATTAAAATGTGTGTCTGTCACAAGAGGCGAAAGACGGGCCATCATGGTGTCGAGGGCCTGCATTTGATGCAGATTTTTTCGTGTTTCGTCGAGATCGTTGATGGTTTCGAAGTTCCGGTACGGCATCTGGCCTCCCGAAGAAAAAAGCGGCCGCGTCGCGAAAAGGCCGTCAAGGAGGTGCTCCCAGCGGGCTCCCCAAAAATCATTCCCCCATCCGCGGGAGAAAAACCAGCTTTGCTTCCGCCATCGCCCGGCCTCTTTTTGCAGATCGACGGCCAAACCATAGCCGAACCTGAACAGTTCGATAACGGAGTGTTTCTCAAGGGTGTCTGCTGCTTTGGTCATGTCGTTGTTGCTGAGGCGCTCAACGGCAATATTCAGATAGGCTGCCGCCTCCAAGCAGGAGGCCTTCAGAATCTCGGGATCGGATATTTCAGAAAAGTTCCCCGCAGCAATGATACGGTTCGCAAGATCCGCAAACTCGATCGCGATTCTTTCCAAAACGAACCCGTCCGAAATGTTCGCAAGAGTCTGGGAGAACATACCTTTATTCTCTACCTGTCTGAGCGGCACCACCGGGACGAATTCGTCTGTTGATTTGTCGATCAGTTTGCCAGGCGGAAGTGCGGAGGAAGTCGTCTGCAGAGCGGCCAGGTCAAGCGGGGCATAAACGGATATCGCCTCTTCAAACGGAACGAAGCCATGCTCGGCGATGCGGCCGTTCCGGAGACGGTAGAGCTCTTCCTCGGCTTCCGCGGGAATCATCGAGGCAAGCTCATAGAGCAGACCCTGGTACAATTCATGATTTTTTTGCGCAAGCGTCCGTAGCAGCTCTTCAAGCATTTCCCGGTTTTCTTCCCGTAGCGCCTTTATGTAGAAAACTCCGTCCAGCGTAAAATAGGCTTCAGACAGCTCCGGTCCTTCCTCGTCGGGCGTTTTGATGACGATTTCTGCAGCCTGGTAAAGCAGAAACGATATAAGAGGTTGTTCTTCACCAAAAAGCCAATCTGAAAGCCGCTCAGGATCCGCTTCGGCGAGACGTTTCAACCAGACGAGCGCCTTTTCGGTGGAAAGGGTGTCCTTTTCCCAGATATCAAGGTCTATCAGGTACTGCCATTGCTCTTCGCCGGCCAGTTCGAGGATCGGCAGGCAATCATCCTCGCCGATCTGTTTGACTACCCAGAAAAAATCCTCGGCGGAAAGCCGCCGCACGAACGCGCCTGGGTTTTCGTTTTCGAGGATTCTCTTAAGGAGTGTTCCGCCGGGAAGCAAGAGCAGATCACTGTCGAGAGTTCTTTTGCTGGCTGCAGCAGATGTGTTTTTGGAAAAGTCCACGCTGCCTGCCTCCCGGCGTTGGATGAAGCGAAACCTTTACAACTTATCGGCGCGACGGTTTCATTCGCGCTTAAGGAAGCCTTTGGTGAATATTAAGCTCCGCTTGCGGAAATTGTCACGGAATAATGTTTCCTCGGCCGCTTTTAATAATCATAATCACCCATATCGGGCGGCGTTGCAGGGGCCTGGGCGGTTTTCTTCTTCGGTTTTTCCGCGATGGTAGCCTCGGTTGTCAAAAGCAGTGACGCAACCGATGCGGCATTCTGTATCGCGAAGCGGGTGACCTTCGTCGGGTCTATAATACCCTCCTTGAGTAAGTCAACATACTCTCCCTTATCTGCATCGAAGCCGTAGGCGCCTTCTTTTTCTCTGACCTTTTCCACAACGATAGTGCCCTCAAAGCCGGCGTTTGCCGCAATCTGCCGTAGAGGCTCTTCCATCGCGCGCCGGATGATGTCAACACCACATTGTTCTTCGTAGGGAAGCTTGTTCACTGCGGCCAGCGCAGGTATCGTGCGGATTAAGGCTACACCGCCGCCCGGCACAATCCCTTCCTCCACAGCGGCTCTCGTCGCATGGAGGGCATCCTCGACTCGCGCCTTCTTTTCCTTCAGTTCGATTTCGGTAGCCGCTCCTACTTTGAGGACAGCAACTCCTCCTACAATCTTGGCAAGCCTCTCCTGGAGCTTTTCCCGGTCGTAGTCGGATTTTGTCTCTTCTATTTCTCCCCGTATTTGCTTCACGCGTCCTTCGACATCCTCTTTCTTGCCGGCGCCGTCGACGATCGTCGTGTTGTCCTTGTCTATCTTGACTGTTCTGCAGGTGCCCAGATCGTTGAGGGTTATGCCTTCGAGCTTTATGCCGAGATCCTCGGAGACGAATTTACCGCCCGTCAGGATCGCTATGTCCTGAAGCATCGCCTTGCGCCGGTCGCCGAAGCCGGGGGCCTTAACGGCTGCGCACTTCAGTGTTCCACGCACCTTGTTGACGACCAGCGTGGCCAGCGCCTCGCCCTCAACATCCTCAGCGATGACCAGAAGAGGCTTTCCGGACTTGGCGACCTGTTCCAGGATCGGTACCATGTCCTTCATAGTGCTTATCTTTTTTTCATGGATGAGAATATAGGGTTGTTCCAGTTCGACCTCCATTTTGTCCTGGTCGGTGACAAAATAGGGAGAAATGTATCCCCGATCGAACTGCATGCCTTCAACGATCTCCAGTGTGGTTTCCATACCTTTTGCCTCTTCGACGGTGATAACCCCTTCCTTGCCGACCTTGTCCATTGCCTCCGAAATCATATCGCCGATCGTATGGTCGTTATTCGCCGAGATAGTGCCTATCTGGGCGATTTCTTTTTTATCGCCGATCGTTCTCGACATTTTTTTCAGCTCATCCACGACAACAGCAACCCCTTTATCGATCCCGTTTTTCAGGGACATAGGGTTCACACCGGCCGCAACGAGCTTTGTTCCCTCGTGAAAGATCGACTGCGCAAGAACCGTCGCGGTGGTGGTTCCATCGCCGGCCTTGTCCGAGGTCTTTGAAGCGACCTCTTTGACCATCTGCGCCCCCATGTTTTCAAACTTGTCTTCGAGCTCGATCTCCTTGGCGACGGTGACACCGTCCTTGGTTATCTGGGGTGCTCCCCAGGATTTTTCGATGACGACATTCCTCCCCTTCGGGCCGAGAGTTACCTTCACGGCGTCAGCCAGCGTGTCTACCCCCTTCATGATCTTCTTCCGGGCGTCTTCATAGTATTTGATTTCTTTTGCGGCCATTTTTTATCTCCTTAAAATGAAAATTATTAAGGTTTCTCCCCTTCGGAAGAAAGGGAGAAACCTTATAGATACGAACACGTTTGATGCTTACTCGGTCTTAATGGCAATCTTTTTGCTCTTCGCCAGCTTTGCTTCCAGCTTGGGAAGCGTAATTGTCAGTACACCGTTTTTGAAACGGGCGTCGGCCTTTTCCGCGTCAAGACCGTCGGGAAGCGGGATCACCCTGCGGAAAGAGCCGTAGCTTGTCTCTTTGTGCCAGTAGTCCCTGCCCTTTTCTTCCCTTTCCTCTTTCTTCTCGCCACTAATCGTCAGCGCGTCGTCGGACAGACTGACCTCAACGTCCTTTTCCTCCATCCCTGGCAGTTCAGCCTTCACAATAACCTCTTTTTCGCCATCCTTGACATCTATGGATGGATAGAATGTACTGCTGCTTTCGCGTTGACCGAACGGAGCCAAGTCGAAGCTGCGGAAGAAATTGTCAAAGACTTTATCCATCTCCCTCTGCAGGGCATAGAAGGGATGTTCTTCGTCTTTTCGCAGCGGCGATTCGCCTCTGCGCCAAACCGATGGCAACAGGTCTCTAATCATAATCTTCTCCTCCTTTCCTCTGCGTTTTTGTTGTGTGATATATACACGATATCATTTCCGATATCGATTTCGCGCGTAATATAATCATCAAAAAAGGGCTGTCAAGATGGATTAATGAAAGCATGGTTGTCTCGCGCATCGAGACGTGTTAAAGGGGAACGGATCGATTTTCCAATCTTCTTCATGTCGGATTGGAGGAAAAATGAAAATAGGGGTAAGCTCGTGCCTTCTCGGGGAAAATGTCCGTTATGACGGCGGGCATAAGCATGACGCTTATGTTGCCGCGACATTGGGTGCGTATTTCAGCTACGTTCCGGTGTGCCCGGAGGTCGAGTGCGGGATGACGATCCCCCGCGAGGCGATTCGGCTCGAAGGGGAGCCGGAATCCCCGCGACTCTTTACGGTAAAGACCCGCAGGGATGTGACCGAACAGATGCTTGTTTACCGGGAAGCCAAACTGGCCGAATTGAAAAAGGAAAATCTCTGCGGCTATATCCTCAAGAAGAATTCACCGAGCTGCGGCCTTGCGCGCGTGAAGGTTTACCGCGGACAGGGAATCGTCAAAAGCGGCAGAGGGATATTTGCAGCCGGTCTGGTCATGTCTTTTCCACTGCTGCCGATCGAGGAGGAAGGAGGGCTGAATGATCCGAAAATTCGGGAGAATTTTATTGAGCGCGTTTTTACTTACAGCAGGTGGAAGGATTTTCTGTCCGCTAACCCGACGCCGAAAAAACTTGTCGAATTTCATACCTGCCACAAGTTGCTTCTCATGGCGCATAACCCGCAAATTTATCGGGAAATGGGGAAGTTCGTTGCGACGAGCGGCGCTCCAGGGTTCCACGAGCTGCTTAATCGTTATGAAAGTATGCTGATGGGGTGTCTTGCGTATTTTGCGACGCCCAGAAAACACGCGGATGTGCTGATGCATATCATGGGATATTTCAAAAAGGAGCTTTCCGGCCCGGAAAAGGCGGAAATGCTGGATTTAATAGATCAGTACAAAAACGAAACCCTGCCGCTTATCGTGCCGTTGACTCTAATGCGTCACTACATTTCAAAGTACGATCAGGACTACCTCAAAAAGCAGGTTTACCTGAACCCCCATCCGCAAGAACTGATGCTCCGAAACCACGTGTAGCCCCCCGGGGTGTCCTGTAAAATTCAGGGTGCGCATCGCCTTTAGACAGGGCAGGCGTTCGATATTGTTGAGACCAGCACACACCCCCCGCGGGATGCTATCGCGTCAAACGCTTGATGGAGCGCTGAAAAGACAACGGCGGAATCCCCTGTCACGAGTGTCGACATCGCCCCGATCTCGCAGGGCAGGCCGTTTCCCCTCAAAATTTCTACAAACTGGGCGATATCTTCCGCAAGATGTTCGCGTCCCAGCGGGTAGAGGCTTATCTGGGCAGAAATTTCCATGTTTTCACCTTTTTCTTTGTGCAAACGCTCCGAACAAGGGTTTCACTCCTTGTCGATCCGGAAAATCAGAAATGCGCCGAGGCCCGGGCAGAGGTGCTGACAGAGACCCTCGATGATTTTTCCTGTGCATATCGACGGCGCATTGTCATAAGGAGGGGCGAAAACCGCCCCTCTCACCGAAAACCTTTTCCCGAATTTGAGCGCCAGTTTTTTCAGTTCCTGAAACGTATAAAAATGGGCTTCCTTAAAGACCGATCCGGGATTTTTCCGGACCTCTCGTTTCCGTTTTAGAGCCCAGAGGGAATGGGCACCGAGGGTTCCGACAACGATCCGGCCGCCTTTTTTGCAAACCCTCATCATTTCAGAGATAGCCCGCTCGGGGGTATTGATGAATTCAAGCGCGGTAATCGAGAGGACAAGACTGAATGTTTCGTCGGGATAGGCAAGATGGCAGGCATCTCCGACCGATAGATTCCGGAAGCCCTTTTTTCTTGCATATGCCATCATCTCTTCGGAGATGTCGATCCCTGTTATATCAAGACCACGCTTTAGAAAGTCCGTTGTGAAAAAGCCCGTCCCTATGCCGACGTCCAGCATCTTTTCGCCCGGGACCGGAGCGGCCAAATCAAGAACGAGTCTTTTTTCCGCGGCGGCCACATAGCGTCCGAGCGGTGTCTCGAACCATCGGTCATATTTTTCGGCCAAAGAGTCAAAGATAGGCACGATAGATTTCTCCCCCGAGCCCTGCAGAACTTTCCCCCAACGTTTTCATTCGCACTCAGGAAACTTTTCCCAAGCCCCCTATCGACGATCCGTCGTTTAGTGTTCTTTTTGCTTTTCATAGCACGCAGGCATGCATCAGGCAAGGCGTTTTCCCGCACACGGCAGGCCTGATCGCTAATTTCCGACGATAAAGACACTGACAACGCACCGGGGAGGAAAGCCCCCTAAGTTGTGCGTGAGACCAAGCCTCGGATTCTTTACCTGTCTTGCCCCGCACTTCCCCTGGAGCTGTTTGTACTCTTCGTACATCATCCTCAGCCCTGAAGCGCCGATCGGATGGCCGAAACACTTGAGCCCGCCGTCGGTCTGAACGGGCTGTGGGCCATCGAGATTAAACCTGCCCGCATCGATATCTTCTTTTACCTTTCCCCTCGGGCTGAATTGCAAATCTTCCATCGTCACCGCCTCGGTGATTGAAAAGCAGTCGTGAACCTCGGCCATGCTTATTTCTTCGCGGGGATTGGTTACCCCCGCTTCTTTATATGCCCTTATTGCGGCCCGATATGTCGGCTCTACATGGGTGTAATCGTAGTCGGTATACATCATATCTTCGCCCGAACTTACACTTACCTGAAGCGCCTTGATATAAACAGGGTCTTTTCTGAAGTTTTTGGCGTCCTCCGCTCTGACAACAATCGCAGCCGCCGCCCCGTCGCTCACTCCGCAGGCGTCGAATAGACCCAACGGCCACGCAATAATGGGGGCTTTCATAATGAGATCTACGGGTGCCTCCTTCCTCAGATGCGCCTTTTCGCACAGTGTACCGTTATGGTGGCTCTTCGAGGAAATCTTCGCCAGCATCATCTTTCCCTCTTCGGGGCTGAGGCCGTACCGGGCAAAGTATCGCGTCGCCATCTGGGCAAACATCCCAGGGGCGGTGAAATTAGGGCTGACAAGGGCCTGTAATTTTCCTTCCATGCCCAACGAAAGCTCCGGAAGCCCGCCGTAGCCAACATCCTTGAGTTTCTCCACGCCCAGCGCCAGCGCAATTTTATAGGCTCCCGAGGCGACTGCGTAACAGGCCCCTCTTAGGGCCTCCGAGCCGCTGGCACACATATTTTCGACATGCGTCACCGGAATATAAGGCAGCTTCAGCGCTTCCGACAAAGGAAGACCGCTGACCCCTTGATTAACCTCGGTGAATTGATTGCCCTGCCATGCCGCCTCGATATCTTTCGGTTCTATTCCGGCGTCCTCAATCGCCTCCTTAAATGCCTCCACCATTAAATCTTCCGGAGATGCGTCCCATCTCTCGCCGAATTTGGTGCAACCCATTCCTATAATTGCAACCTTGTCTTTTATACTCCCCATTGTTGCCGCTCCTTTCTTGATTGCCCTTGATCAAACTCTCGTCGGCACCGCTTTCCAGAAATAGAAGTATGTACCCCGCCTTTCGTCGGTAAATTTTCTTCTGAAACTCATCTCCACTTCCATTCCTACCTCGACACCTCCCGGTTCACAGTCGGTTATTTCAAACTCATTCCTTCCGCCTCCAGCGAAGTCTATCATTCCGTATATCGCGGGGGGGCTTGCCGTGAATCCCAGATGATCTTCCGTGTAGGTGAAGAGGCGCCCCTTTTTGTCGGAAAATCTGTACGGCTCCATTTGATCGATTGCCTTGCAGGCGGGGTTTACACATACCCGTTGAGCCGGAAATTGCGGGGTTCCGCATTTCTTGCACCGCACGCCTACAAGACCCAGAATTTCCCTGCGGTGTCTCCATGATAGAGGTTTCTGGTCCCACGGAATTCCTGTTTCCGCCCTTACGCCCAGATCCACCGGGATTATGTTTCGAAAACTTAAGAACTTGCTGTAATTTGATAGCATCCTTTTGGAAGTAAGACTTTTGGCAACCCCTTTCCTGTTGCCCTTTATCGCATCGATCTTTTCCGTGACCTGGAACAGCAGCGCATCACTCCCGCTTCCCCAGCTCGCAGTGATGATGTTATCTTGTGCATGAGCCTCTTCCAACGCCGCCGCAAGGAGGATAAGCGGGTAAGCGCTGCCGCAATCGCCTACAGAATCGAGCAAGTGCGGCTGAATCTGATTCGGTTCGAGCCCGAGACTCTTTCCTATGATGGCATGATCTCTGGCGTAGAGACACGGATAGGCGGCCCGGAAAACATCCTTTGGCAGGAGCTTTTGTTTTTTTGCCAGCCCTGCAATCGCCTCGGAAATGAATTTGTTGTATCCTTCATCCCTGATCCATCGATCTTCCGTGGGCCTTTCAAATTTGTCAAAATCCGCCATCCATTTATCTGCAAAGTCATAAGAAACACTGTGTGTTCCTTTGCATTCGGCGATTGGATCATCGTCCCCCAGTAGAAAAGAAACCGCGGCATCGCCGAAAGCTTGCTCCTGGGAGCTTCCCGGCTTTGCCGGACGGCAATCGGCGGCACAGACCAGGATATTTCTTGCGGAACCTGCCTTTATCGCATCACAGGCGGCGGCGAGGGCCGTGGTTCCCGATCTCGTTGAACCGGTAAAATCGGCCGTTTTTATATCCGCTCTCAAATCAAGGGCGGTCGCGATGATTGCCGCGTTCTGTCTTTGTTTGTAAGGCAGGCTGATGCTCGCAAAATACACGCCGTCGATTGTATTTCTATCGATCCCATTCAGGCAATCGACCGCGGAAGCTACCGCCATCGTGATGCTATCTTCGTCGTAATTGCCGACAGCCTTTTCACCGGGCAGCAGGTTTGCCGAGCCCGACCAGCCCATCGCCGAGTAGATAACCTTGCGATCGATTCGATACCACGGAATATACGCACCGTAAGACACTATACCGCTCATGCTGATACCTCCTTAAGGGTTACCGGTCTCAAAAGGACTTGCGCACACTGAAAAATGCTACCCGAGACCCTATTTCTAAAGGTGAGACCTTTGACAAACGCTGCCTGAAGCGCAAATTTAAGGTCTCACAACGGCTTTGCGAATCCATAAACTGCCGTTGTCTCCGCGGAACCCTGCAAAACGGTTTTATCCGCGCTCAGGATTTCTTTTGCCCCGAAAAAA
>DYLD01000268.1 GCA_020722315.1 Syntrophus aciditrophicus | reverse complement strand
TTGACATCTATAAATTATGATATTATAATTGTAGTAAATTATTGCAAATCATAGCAATTTGATGCAAAAAAAACAAAGTGTATAATTCCCTTCTCACGGCAAAACAGGTTCAGGAGCTCCTTAAGGTGGATCGTACGACGATCTACCGTATGCTCAATGATGGGCGCCTCAATGGTGTAAAAGTGGGAAACCAATGGCGCTTCTTTACAAGCGAAGTGGAAGATTTGCTCGCTGGGGCCCACCGCCTTATTGATAAAAATATTCCTGTAGACGTAAACGTTCTGCCGCTCCATTGTGTGCAACTGATTCAGGATGTCTTTGCAGAGATCACGGCGGTTACCTCGGTAACAACCGATAAGGATGGGAATCCGTTGACGCAGATCAGTAATTCGTGTGATTTTTGTAAACTCATTCTGGGAAGTGAAGCCGGACGTCAGGCCTGTATCGACTCTTGGCGCAAGTTGGCAGAGCAGAAGAAGACTGCTCCCGAGTTCACGATCTGTCACGCGGGGCTGCAATGTGCCCGTGCCCGCATCGAGGTGGGGGGAGAGATGATCGCCATTTTGGTGGCGGGGCAATTCTACGTTCAGAAGCCCGATCCAAACGATGAAAACGAACACCTGCTGGCTTTGGCTAGCAAGTATGACATTGATGAGGGGCTGTTGAAGCAGGCAGCCGAACAGGTCTCGGTTTTTGATGATCAGAAGATTTCCCGGTTCGCCGGCTGGCTGGAACGCGTGGCACGCATGTTAGAGCAGTTCAGTTCGGAACGCGCCGATCTTTTGTGTCGTTTGCGGCAAATAGCCGAGATGAGCGTCATTAACCCATAATAACAAGGAGAACCAATTATGTCTTTTACTTTTGATCAGGAACTCGATTGCAGCGGACTATCTTGCCCGATGCCCATCTTAAAAACCAAGAAAGCCGTGGATGGTATGCAGGTGGGGCAGACCCTCAAGATGATTTCTACCGACCCCGGTTCGCTTCCCGATGTTCAGGCATGGACATCCAAGACCGGCCAGGAACTGCTCGGGCATGAACAAAACGGCGCGAAGTTTATATTCTATATAAAGAAAGTTAAATAATCAAAAGTCCTGCCAAAACGGCAGGACTTTTGATTATTCAGACAAAGTATACCAAAGTACGTGTATTTGTAAACAAAACACACAGAAAAGGAGAGCAAAATGGCAAAAAGAATGGCAATTATCGCCTTGCATGGCAGCCTGGACGCGGCTTATCCGCCCTTGATCATTGGGACCGCCGCGGCGGCTATGGATATGGAAGTCGCGATCTTCTTCACCTTCTATGGGTTGGAAATCATCAAAAAAGGCAAGGCGGATAAATTACAAGTCTCCCCTATTGCTAACCCGGCCATGCCGCAGCCTGTTCCCGGCCTTTCCGTCCCCAACATTCTCGGCGTCCTGCCTGGCATGACCGCCGTGGCGACCGGCATGATGAATGGTTGGATGAAAAAAGCAAATGTCGCCAAACTGAGCGAACTGCTCGAAATGGCGATTGAGAGCGGCGTGCGTCTCATTGCCTGCCAGATGTCCATGGATGTGATGGGCATCAAAAAGGAAGACTTGATAGACGGTGTAGAAGTGGCCGGCGCGGCGGCATTCATTGAGTTTGCTGCGGACGATGCTATCGCGCTTTCATTCTAAAAAATCAAAGGAGATATTCAAAATGGCTGACGACAAAATTCTCATTGTAATGACCAGCGGCCCTGATACTCCGCGCCGCTGCGCCACCCCCTTTTTCTTCGCCACCCTCGCCGCGGCGATGGACTACGAAGTGACCATGTTCTTCACCATTGACGGCACCCTGCTCCTCAAGAAGGGTATGGCCGAAACCGTCTACCCAAAAGCGGGCGGCAAACCCGTCAGCGCCTTCCTTCAGGACGCCATTGACGCGGGCGTCAAATTTACAGCTTGCACTGCTTCCATGGAACTGCACGATATGACTACCGATGACCTGATTGATGGCGTCAAAATGGTCGGCGGCGCGGCCATGTGGCAGATGGCAGAAGACAGCAAAACACTTACTTTCTAAAGGAGAACCTCATGTCTGAAATTCGTGGATGCAACCTACCTGA
>DYLD01000267.1 GCA_020722315.1 Syntrophus aciditrophicus | reverse complement strand
CTGAAATCTGCCCCATGCGGCGGGACGCGTCGCGCCGCATGGGGCAGATTCATTCCTGCCAGAGTTTCGAGTCCGGATACACCCTGCCCGTGCGGTGAATAAACGCCTTATTTGCCGCAAAATATGCGGAGATTGTGCCGTGGAATAGAGCTTGACAAAAAGGGCGCGGCCATCTGCATGGGCTTGTCTTTGTTGATACGTGCAAGATTCAATTCATCCGCAAATGGAATGGGGTCTGCAGTTTGACGAAAGGAACTGCGCATGACTCTGAGTGATAGTCTAAGGGAAGCTCTTTTTAATGATTTTCAAGGATCTCTAACGAAAGGGAAAAGCCATGTATGAAAAGAAGCCGTGGTTGAAATTTTACAAAGATATACCGGAACACATTGAATATCCGCGGGTTACAATGTACGAAGCGCTTATGCAGACCTCTTCGCGTACCCCTGACGCCCTGGCCTATGACTTTTTCGGCTATACAGCAACCTACCGCCAGTTCAGCGGGCAGATAGACCGCTTTGCAAATGCGCTGGCGGCCCTGGGTTTGAAACAAAACGATCGCATCGTCATTTCAATGCCCACCTCCCCACAGGGGATCATCTGTTTCTACGCGGCCAACAAACTGGGTGCGATTGCGGCGATGATACACCCGCTGTCGCCGGCAAAGGAGATTGAATTTTATCTGAATGCAACAAAGAGCCGCTTTGCACTGACGCTTGACGCCTTCTACGGAAGATTCAAGGAAGTCGAGAAAAAGACGGATTTGAGAACCCTTATCCTTTGCCGCATCCCCGATTACCTTCCGCTGGTTATGAAGATAGGCTTTAGGCTGACGAGTGGCAGGAAGATTCCCCGCGTGCCGCAGGACGGCCTGACAGTATGGTGGAAAGACCTGATGACGAAGAATTTTCCGCAGGCCCCGCAGGCGGATATGAAGACGGACGATATGGCAGCGATACTCTTCAGCGGAGGGACTACGGGCGTACCGAAGGGGGTCATGCTTTCCAACTACAACTTCATCAGCGAAGGGATGCAGGTCTCTAGCTGGGGGAGCCTCGGGAAAGGCGACTCGATACTTGCCATTCTGCCGATTTTTCACGGTTTTGGCCTGGGAGTCTGCATCAATGCGGCGTTTATGGGCGGAGGTAAAAGCATCCTTGTCCCGCAGTTTACGCCGGAGACGGTAGCCAAGCTGATCAGAAAAAAACGTCCGAGCTTTGTCGTCGGCGTACCCACGCTCTTTGAGGCTCTCTCGCGAAATCCCCGTTTCCAAAAGGCCGACTTGAGCTGTCTTAAGGCGACATTCAGTGGCGCCGACACCCTTCCCAGGCATGTCAAGGAGAAATTCGAGGAGGTTGTCAAAAAAGCAGGGGGCAGCATCCAGCTTCTCGAGGGATACGGACTCACCGAGGCGGTCACCGCGATCATGGCGACGCCTCTGAACAGTTACCGGGAGGGGAGCGTCGGCATCCCGTTTCCGGACATGCTTGCCAAGATTGTCAAGCTGGGGACAACCGAAGAGGCGCCGTGTGGCGAAGAAGGGGAGATCTGCATCAGCGGCCCTGCTGTGATGCTTGGGTATCTCGATAATCCGGAGGAGACGGCCAATACATTGAAAAAACACGAGGATGGAAGAGTATGGCTTCACACCGGCGATATCGGGACGATGGATGAAGACGGCTTTTTCTACTTCAAGCTGCGACTAAAGAGGATGATCAAATCGTCGGGGATGAACGTCTATCCCGCGCAGGTCGAAGAGGTGCTCTACAAACACCCGGATGTTTTGAATGCATGCGTTATCGGCGTTCCCGATGAAAAGCAAATCCAGCGCGTCAAGGCCTTCGTCGTGCTGAAGGATCCTCAAAAGGCAGGAAAGGAGATGGAAAAGGCTCTCATCGCCCATTGCCAAAAGCAGCTTATCCTGTGGAGCTGCCCGAGGGAAGTAGAGTTCAGAACGGAACTTCCGCTAACGCTCATCGGAAAGGTGGCGTTCAAGGTCCTCGAGCAGGAGGAGATAGAAAAACTCAAGGCGGCCGGGAAGTACTATGGCCATTAATGGAGGAAGGCCAAGGAGATGGGCTATTCGAGCGATCTATGTTCCTATGCCCGCTCCGATATCGGCTG
>DYLD01000062.1 GCA_020722315.1 Syntrophus aciditrophicus | reverse complement strand
GTCATTTCTAAAAACGTCCTCTATCCCCGCACACAAAAGCCCCTATAAAAACCGGACTTATTCTGTCAAGAATATTTTCCCGGCATCACCTGCCGTAGCGAGAATTCCTTTTTATTCAACCCCCATTTGTGGTAGCATACTGGCCTAAAGGTTTTGACGGAGAGAACATCGAAAAAACCAAAAAAAATGGTTTAATCAAGCGCGCTTTGAAGGTTTCTCGGGATCAAAAAAGGTTCCTGAATGCGCATGAAACCGTTTCAGAGGTTCTGTAAAGCTCTCCAAGATTTCATTTGGGTGCATAAGAATTTTCGGGAAAAGCTGCACGATGACACAGGCTGTTGCGATAACCCACAAGGAAGCCAGAAGATGCCTGTCCTGTGGAACCACTGAAAACATGGGAAGAAAACGGTACTGTTCTATCGAGTGCCGGCAAAAACTTCGCCAGAGACTCGACATGCGCTGCGGCCTGCTGCAGGCGTTGAATACAAGATATGCGACGTTTTACTTCTCCGACCATCTGATCATTCTGGATGTTTTGCCGTATGGAGATCGAGAAATCTACAGCTTTTTATACCCCCGCACCCCGGGGAAAACCCCCGGTGAGGACTTCAGCATGATGGCCAACATCCTCGGGGAGAACTGGTGGGCTGAACAGAGGCGTACAAAACAAAGATACTACGCGATGATCCGCGTTCTCAACGAAGCCGTCCGGAACCGCGTACCGATGCAGGCGGTAAAACCTTATGTCAGACAAATACCCGCTGTTAATCCCTCATCTCTAGTCTATCTGGAAATCGAAAGCTCTGCGCTCCGTTCCGGCGAACTTCTCCAAATTATCAAAGATGCCTACCGGCGTCAGGCAAAGATACACCATCCCGATGCAGGCGGAGACGCCGAGATGTTTCTCAAAATATACAATGCCTATCAGGAATTAATCAACTGGGCAAATAACCCAAGCTTTATCAGGCGTCGCGGGTTCCCCGACAAATGGTTTTATATCGGAGAGCAGAACCGCTGGCACCAGCCAACACCATTGCCCAAGAAAGGATAAAGGAGTCAATATGGTTATTCCATCGTATGATCTCGCTGACAAGGTCGTCGTTATAACCGGAGGAAGTCGCGGACTAGGCCTGGATACGGCAAAAATCTTCCTTGCCCAGGGTTGCCGGGTCGTCATCTGCGGCCGCAAGGAGCAAAACCTCGAGACGGCCCGGGAAAGCCTGAATGCAGGGGAAAGACTGCTTGCAGTCGTTGCGCATGTCGCCAAAGAAAAAGACGTCGACAACCTCTTCGCTGAAACCCTTCAACGTTTCGGCGCCGTTGATGTCCTGATCAACAACGTCGGGATGAACATCGTCTCGCCCTCGGTACTGGATGCCGACCTTGCCGTCTGGAATAAAATCGTCGAAGGAAATTTGACCGGCGCCTTTTTGTGTTCCCGCAGCGCGGCAAAGACAATGCGCGAGCAAAAAAAGGGAAAGATCATAAACATTTCGTCACTTGCCGCAAAAAAGGCATCCCCGGCGATGGGAATATACGGCGTCGCCAAGGCCGGCCTGGAGATGCTGACGAAGGTGCTGGCGTTCGAACTTGCACCTTTCAATATCCAGGTGAACGCAATTGCCCCCGGTATGGTACGAACAGATTTCAGCAAGCCTTTCTGGCAAACACCGTCCATTTACGAGCAGATCGTAAAGGGTATCCCCGCGGGTAGGATCGCCGAAACTTCCGATCTTACGCCGGTCGTTTGCTTTCTCTCCTCTAGTTACGCCGATTACATCACCGGGCAAACGATCGCTGTGGACGGAGGAGCAACTGCCTTATGAGCCTGAAGGTGGGCGTGGATATCGGCTCCAACACGGCCAAGGCGGCTGTTATGGAAGGGGATCACCTTCTCGGCACGCATTTGATTGCGACCGGATACAACGTTGAAGCGGCGGGACGCAGGGTTATCGAAGAGCTGCTGTCATCACTGCGCTTAGATATGACCACTGTAGAGCAGATAACCGCGACAGGCTATGGCCGTAAGGGCATCGCAATAGCCGATAAAACCGTCACCGAGCTGATGTGTCACGCGACGGGGGCGCGCTTTCTCAATTCTTCGATTCGCTCGTTGATCGATATCGGGGGACAGGACAGCAAGGCGATCGTGATGGATGAAAAAGGCCGCATGACGAATTTCACGATGAACGACAAGTGCGCGGCCGGTACGGGACGTTTTCTGGAGGTCATGGCGCGCGCCCTGGAGGCCGATCTGAACGAATTCGGACGACTCTCCCTGACCTCGGAGAAACCTTCCAAAATCAGCAGCATCTGCACGGTCTTCGCCGAATCGGAGGTGATCTCGCTGGTGTCAAAAGGAGAAGCAAGGGAAAACATCATTGCCGGAATCCACGAAGCCATCGCCTCGCGGGTCGCATCGATGGCGAGTAGGATTGCCATTTCCCCGCCTGTTATGATGACGGGGGGCGTTTCGAAAAACATAGGGGTCGTAAAGGCGCTGGAGAAGGCGATAGGCTATTCACTGCTGATTTCCCCCTATGCCCAGCTGGCGGGCGCGATCGGCGCCGCCCTCTTGTAAGAAGGTGGCCCTGGCTAGTCCCGCAAAGTCCTCAAGAAAGGAATCCATTCGTGAATAAACTCATTTGGGAAATGGCCGATGGACTCTTCATGATCAGGCTCCCGATGCCGTTTCGCATGACACATGTAAACATCTTCCTTTTTCTGGAGCAAAAGGGATTCACGCTGATCGATACCGGTCCCGACCTGCCGGGGGTCATGGATGCGCTTGAAACAGCCCTCTCCGCGGTCGGACGCCGCCTTGAGGACTGTCACCGTATTATTATAACACACTTTCATATGGATCATTGCGGTCTGGCCGGGCTCATAGCACAACGTTCCGGGGCGGCGATAAGCATCTGCGAATCGGAATACCAGACCATCCTGAGTTTTTCAGAACACAACGGACGTATTCGGCGGATGGAGGATTTCTGTATCAGAAACGGGTTTAACAGCACAGATGTTGACGAAATCGCGAGTACCTTTCTCTCCTTTCAAAAGGCAACCTCTCCTTTCAACGCGAACGACTTTCTGACTGACGGAGAGATCTTGTCGATCGGCGGCAGGGAAATTGAGGTCGTGTCAACGCCGGGCCACACCCGCGGGCATCTCTCGTTTTTGCTGCCCGCCGAGCATTTTTTGATTGCCGGAGATCATATCCTTCCAACTATTACGCCGAATCTGAGCCCCGACCTCGACGCCCGGGATTTTCGGCCGCTGGAAAGTTTCGTTGCATCCCTAAAGAAAGTCGGACAACTGAAGATCGAACGGGTATGGCCGTCGCACGGTCCTTCTTTCAAAAATGTCGCAGAACGAATTACAGAAATGATAAAACACCACAGTGAAAGAACAAGAATAACCTTTCAGGCTCTGGATGATGGAGCGAAAACGACAAGCCAGGTCGCAGAGTTGATCTTCGGAAATCACCTTCCCATTTTTGACCGCTTTCTCGCGTTATGCGAAAGCTACGTTCACCTTGTTGCGCTCGAAAACATGGCCGCGGTAAGCAGACAGAACAAAGACGGCAAGGATTTTTTCCTGCAACAGAAAGACACCCTGCAAAATTAAAAGTAGAATAGTCTGTACTTGAGAACTATCACAAAAAGGATCAAAGCCAGCGCAACAAGCGAGTAAAACAACACCCTGTGCAGGGCCGTGTCTGTTCCAAGATCGAGAAAAATCACACGCAGTCCCAATGCTGCATGCAGAAAGACAAAAAATACCATCGTCGCTTGAATGCTTACGATGTATGGATAAACAAGATGAAGCGCCACTAGAATAATGATAAGCAGGGCCGAAACCCTCTGTATAAGCCATGCCCACATCCCTAACTGCGTTGAACGCCATTCGGAAAGGCTCAGCAGATCCCTTCTTCGTATGATACGATCAACCATCTTTGTCTCTTCCATCTTTTCCCCCTTTTTCAAAATAACTTAACCCTGCCCCCTCCATTGCCGGGCGCCGATCTTTTTTTGGACCTGTGAGGCTATTGATAATTTTTCGCGAAATACGATGCGATCTCTGCCAGTTTTTCGCCTGAGACCTTCGCAAGCGGACTCTTTTCCTTCAATTCCTGCTGATTTTTTCGCAGCAGCTCGGCTATTTTTCTGCTTCTGGCGGTCACATCCGGATCGGATACGGCTTTTTCGTTGCGGTAAATAATATGGGCGCTCCGAAAGACGGCCGGCTCGATAAGCTTACTGTTGTAACGCATAAAATCGATACTGCCGAGATAGCTTACCAGTGCCTCCCGATCGGCGTCATCCATATGGTAGGTAACCATCTGGCCCTTTTTGCCGAGGGTTTTATCCGGATCCTTCAGGAGGTTCCGCAGATATTGGGCATCCCTTTTGGAGGCCGTCTTCCACAGATCCGGGGCATTTTTCATACCCACCCCTTTCATGCTGTGACAACAATAACAAACATTCTTTTCGAACAGCGCGAGGCCTGCGAGTTCCTTGACGGCCAGCGGTCGGTCAGGCACAAAGAACTTGCCCGGCAGCGGAGAAGACACCTCCGCAATCAGCGTCAGATAGAGGATCAATATCACCGCGCCTAAGCCGGTCGCAATCGCAAGGGGTCTTTTCGTGTACGCCCTCTCCTCGTTTTTGTCATAGAACGGCAAAAAGATTAGAGCGGCGATTCCGACGATAGGGATCACGGTCAGCGCGATCACGATCGATTTCCCCTTGAACATCTTGAGGATCTCATAGCCGAAGAGGATAAACCATTCCGGTTTGGGGACGGAATTGATCTCGGCCAGCGGCCGGGCGGGGGGATCGGCCGGGACTCCGATATATCCGGCCAAAACAAAGAGCAAGACCATCATCAGAAACGACGCGATCGCATCCTTGGAAAGCTGATACGGGAAAAACGGCTGCGTGCCGACATCCACGCCCTCTTTGGGAGGAGGCCCCTTCTCGCCGTGGAGCTGGATCAGAACGATATGTGTCGCGACGACCAGAAGGATCAAAAACGGGATCAGGATCATATGGAACGAACCGTAGCGGGTCAGCGTCAAAGCCCCGACCTGTATCCCTCCGACCATGTTTGCCAGCCAGCCGCCGATCACGGGGAGAAATTCAAAAACCTTCGCGAGAATCGTTGCGGCCCAGAACGAGCGGTCCGACCACGGAAGGATATAGCCGGTAAGCGCCATCAGCGCTGTAAGGAAAAGAAGAAGGGTTCCGGTAACCCAGATGTACTGGTTGGGCCTTTTATACCCGCCGTGGAAAAAGGCCCGGAGCATATGAATGAAGACCGTCAGCACCATCAGGTGCGACCCCCAGTGATGAACGCCCCGGATCAGCCAGCCGAGCGTCATCTCGTTCTGGATATGCCCGACGCTGTTGTATGCCTCCGCAAGCGTGGGGACATAATTGCCGGCAAGAAGTATCCCGGTGATGACCTGCGTAATAAAGAGAAATAGGCTCAGCGAGCCGAGCGTGTACCACCAGCCGATATCCTTCGAAAGGGGTTTATAGAAGAATTTGGCCTTCAGCAGTTCCCACGCACTCATCGCATGAACATCAAGCTCTTCTTTCTTTTCTAAGCTGTTTTCCATGTCATGCCACCTCCCCGCGGAGATAGAGCGTCCCCGCTTCGATTTTGACCTCCAGACGCGCGAGCGGGGCCGGGGGAGGACCCAACGTGACATTGCCCGCCTTGTCGAAGGCGCCTCCATGACAGGGACACAAAAACATCCGGATTGATTCATCCCAGTAACAGATACACCCAAGATGCGTGCAGGTCGGGGAAATCGCGCTGAGCTTGCCTGACTCATCCTTAACGAGATAGGCCCTCTTCGGATACGAGACAAGTTTACCCCTCTCCCATTTCCGCTGTTCATAGGTAATCTCGAAGGGTTTGCCAGCCTGCACGTCCGGCGCTTTTCCGACTGTGATCCAGCCGGATTCCCAACCCCGTATCTGCCTGCTGAATAGCGGGGAAAATAAAAACAAAAGGCCCGCGCCGACAATACCCGCACCGCCCCAAAAGACGCTTTTCATAAAGCTTCTTCTCGCCGTCAGGGCTTCGGGAATGACCGCGGGAAGCTGCTTTGGCTTTTCATCGACGAGTTCCTTGCGCTTCGGCGACGTGAAACGGTATTTGACCGACTCCCTCTTTAAGTGATGAATCGCCCCGGTCGGAGAGAGGTGCTTCGGGCACGCCTCCATGCAGTTGAATTCGTCATGGCAGCGCCATATTCCATGCTCGTCGGTGAGATCAACGAGACGCTCGTCGCCGAGACTGTCCCTCGTATCGCGGAGCTTTCCGTCGGCGGCAAGCATGGCAAACGGTCCGGGGAATTTTTTGTCCCATGCCGTCATCGTGCAAGCGGCATAGCAGGCCCCGCACAGAATACACTCGACGAGACCGTCGAGATTCTTGCGGTCATCGGGTGACTGGTAGAATTCCTTTCCCTCCGGGATCTCCTTCGGAATCAGATACGGCTCGACGACCGTGTACTTTTTGTAAAAATCGGCCAGATCCACGACAAGGTCCTTCACAAGCGGCAAATTGGCCAGGGGCTCGACCGTTATATGCGTGCCCTTGAGATTTTCCACCAGGGTCCGGCAGGCAAGGCCGAATTTCCCATTGATCTTCATGCCGCACGATCCGCAAACCGCGGCCCGGCACGACGAGCGAAAGGCGAGGCTGCCGTCGTAATTTTCAAGGATGTAATAGAGGCACTCCAGTACGGTAAGCCCCTTGGCGACGGGAACCTCGTACGTTTCGTAATGAGGTTCCTTGTCTAAATCAGGATCATAGCGCAGTATCTTCAGAACCACATTTTCCCCTATCTGAGCCATCTCAGTATTTCCTTTCTTCCGGTTGCCATTTGGTTATCGTGACAGGTTTGTAGGAAAGCTCCGGCCCTTCTTCGGTGTACCTGGCGATGGTATGTTTCAGCCATTTCTCGTCGTCGCGCTTCGGGAAATCGGTTCTGGCGTGTCCGCCCCTGCTTTCCTCCCTGACAAGCGCGCCGAGCGTGATGATCTCCGCCAGATCCAGGTTGGCCTTGATCTCCAGTGTCCAGGTCTTGTCATAATTGTAAACCCGGCTCTTCGAAATGGACCGGATATTATGGAATCTTTTCTCCAGTTCCCTGATCCCTTTGAGAGCCTCTTCCAGATCCTCTTTGTTCCGGAAGATCTGAACCTTATGATCCATAATATCGTGCAATTCGTCCCTTATCTTGTAGGGATTTTCCGAACCGCCGCGATTGTAGAGTTCCTGAAGTTCCTTCTCTTTCTTTTTCAGTGCCTCCCTGACCAGGCTGTGATCCTTCGGTTTGCCCTTGCCCTGCACGGCGAGGGCGGCGTTCCTTCCGGCAATCTCACCGAAAACAAGCGTCTCCAAGAGGGAATTGCCGCCGAGACGGTTCGCCCCATGGACACTGACGCAGGAACACTCGCCGCACGCGTAAAAACCTTCAACCTCGGTCTTCGTCGTCGCATCGCAGTCAATCCCCCCCATCGTATAGTGCTGCGCCGGACGGATAGGAATGGGCTCATAGACCGGATCAATCCCCAGAAAGTCCTGGCAAATCGACTTGATGCCGGGGAGACGCTCGTCGATCTTCTGCTTTCCGAGATGACGGACATCGAGGTAAACGTACTTTTCATGGTTGATACCCCGTCCCTCGCGAATCTCGGTCTCGATAGCCCGGGCCACGATGTCCCGCGGGGCTATTTCCATCGAATTGGGTGCATACCTCTTCATGAACCTCTCACCGTCGTTGTTGAGCAGGTAGGCGCCTTCACCGCGGGCGCCTTCGGTCATCAGAATATGCTTTCCGATAAGGGCGGTGGGATGAAACTGGACGAATTCCATATCCTTGATCGGAACGCCCGCCCAGTACGGCATCGAGACACCCAGAGCGGTCGAGCTGTACGAATTCGTTGTCCGTCCGTAAATTCTTCCGGAACCACCGGTCGCAAAAATCACCGCATGGCTGATAAACGCCTCGAGATCACCATTGCGGAGATTGAACGCTATCAGGCCGTGACAGACCTTGTCCTCAATAATCAACCCGATCGCGTAGAATTCGTCGTAGAGATGTACCCGATCCCTCATCGTCAGGTATTTCTGGTAGCAGGCGTGCAGAAGAAAATGGCCGGTTCTGTCCGCCCCGTAGCAGGTTCTCGGGAAACCGGCGCCGCCGAACGGGCGCTGCGCAATCGAACCGTCGGGAAAACGGGAAAACGGAACCCCCCAGTGCTCCATTTCCCTTACCGTCTTGGGGGCCTGATAGGTCATGATCTGAATCGCGTCCTGATCACCTAAAAAATCGCCGCCTTTCGCCGTGTCATAGGCATGGCGATCCGGAGAATCGTCGTGCCCCTGCGGATGGTTCCCAAGGGCCGCGTTGATCCCCCCCTGCGCCTCTCCGGAATGCGAACGGATCGGATAGATCTTGGATATCCAGCCGACATCGACCCCCCGGAGAGCCAGTTCGTCGAGGGCCCTTGTTCCCGCTAACCCTCCCCCGACAACAATCACTTCATGGGCATGAACCTCCATATATCATCTCCTCCCTTTAGGAAGCTTTCCTTAGGATTGTATCTGCGGTCTAAGGTATTTATCGTCTGGTTGTCAAGCGGTAAATTTCTTCTTTTTCCTAAGGATTTCCGCAACCCTGTTGCCTATCTCCGCGGGATTTCTCTCGACGGCGACCCCGGCCTTTTCAAGTGCCCGAACCTTGTCGGCGGCCGTCCCCTTACCTCCCGAGATAATCGCACCCGCGTGGCCCATCCTCCGCCCCGGAGGGGCCGTCCTTCCCGCGATGAAGGACACAACCGGCTTCGTTACCTCCGACTGAATGAATTCCGCGGCCTCTTCCTCGGCCGTGCCCCCGATTTCCCCGATCATCACAACAGCCTCCGTCAGCGGGTCTTTTTCGAACAGTCCCAGTATATCGACAAAGCCCGATCCGACAATCGGGTCTCCTCCGATACCGATCGAGGTTGATTGTCCTATTCCGAGGCTCGTCAGCTGCCAGATGACCTCGTATGTCAGCGTGCCGCTGCGCGAGACGACCCCGACATGGCCGCTCTTGTGGATGAAATTGGGCATGAAACCGACCTTTCCTATCCCGGGTGTTGTAATTCCCGGGCAGTTCGGTCCGATCATCCATGAGCCGGAGCCTTTCAGCGCCTGTTTGACGCGGACCATCTCCATCACCGGAATGCCTTCGGTCATACAAACAATCAATCCGATGCCGGCCTCTATCGCCTCGAAAATCGCGTCCGGCGCAAACGCGGCCGGCGTGTATATCCCCGTGACATTTACATTGCGTTCTTTGACCGCATCGGCCACGGAGTCATAAACCGGAATATCGTCGAGTTTCAATCCGCCCTTACCCGGTGTGACCCCGGCGACGACGTTGCTCCCCATCTTGATTGCTTCTCTGGCATGGAAGCTTCCCTCGGAACCGGTTATGCCCTGAATGACAATACGCGACTGTCCGTCAAGCAATATCGACATCTAAGAACCTCCCCATACGCCACCTTTATATGCCTTGAGACCTTTGAAAAATGCTGCCTGAAGCGCAAATTTATTGATTTTTCTTAGGTACCCCCCCACCGTCGCAGCCAAGGCTCTAAAGGCGTTAAAAACGGGAACTATAAGAGAGCATTTAACCTTCTAGAGCCAAGTCCCAAGACGTCGCGGGGTCGAAAAAGATTTATGAGCGCGAAAGGCGGCGTTTTGCAAAGGTCTCGCCTTCCTTTTCACACAACCATTGCAACGGCCTTCTGGGCCGCCTCGTAGAGACCTTCCGCGACGGTGAACTTCAGCTTCGATTCCTGCAGCATCTTCCGTCCCTCCTCGACATTTGTTCCCTGAAGCCTGACAACCATCGGCAGTTTCATCTCGATGTTCTTCGCGGCCTGGATAAGACCGGCCGAAACCCTGTCGCAACGGAGAATACCGCCGAAGATATTCACGAGGATGCAACGGACATTCGGATCGGACGTAAGGATTTTAAACGCCCTTTCAATCTGTTCGGCCGAAGCGCCGCCGCCGACGTCAAGGAAATTCGCCGGCTCGCCTCCCGCCATCTTGATCAAATCCATCGTCGTCATCGCGAGTCCCGCCCCGTTGACCATGCAGCCGACATTACCGGTGAGCTTGATATAATTCACCGATGCATTCTTCGCCAATACCTCGAGCGGATCCTCTTCGTTTTCATCCCTCAGCGCCTTGATTTCCGGATGACGGTAAAGCGAATCGTCCTCGAAATCCATCTTCGCATCAAGGGCAACCAGCCGCCCTTCCAGGGTCACGGCAAGCGGGTTTATCTCTATCAACGTGCAATCCTTTTCGACAAACAGCCGGTAGAGATTGCGCGCCAAATCGGTGAAGGTCTTCTTCTGGTTTGCATCCAGGCCGAGCGCGACGGCAAGCTTCCTGGCCTGAAAAGGGCTGAACCCAACCACTGGATGGATCGCGCACCGGATGATCTTTTCCGGCGATGCGGCCGCCACCTGTTCTATTTCCATCCCCCCGGCCTCAGACGCGATAAATACGGGGCACTCATTTCCCCGGGAACGATCAACAAGTAGGCCAAGATAAAATTCCTTTGCGGCCTGCGTTGCCTCCTCTACGAGAACCCGGCGCACTTTTTTCCCTTCCGGCCCGGTCTGATGCGTCACGAGCTGCATTCCGAGAATCCTTCCCGCCGTTTCGTAGGCCTCTTTCGGTGAAGAGGCCAGCTTTACGCCTCCGCCTTTCCCCCTCCCTCCCGAATGAATCTGTGCCTTGATCACAACATTTCCGGCGAGTTCTTCCGCGGCTTCACGGGCCTCCTCGGCCGTAGCAGCCATCCTGCCGCGGGGAACGGGAATCCCGTATTCCCGAAGCAGTTCTTTCGCCTGATATTCGTGTACCTTCATGTTCTTGCCTCCACAATGATCATAAAACGCGCTCGGCAAACGCCCGTAAGGAATAATAATGCTTGTTCAAAAAGGGGGGCGGCATCTTCAGGAAAGATCGTCGGACAGTGGAAGATTCGTGACGGTAAAAGGACGTCGCAAACAGATCTGTACAAACTATTCACGTTACAAATTGCCCCAGGACGGTCACTTCAAAAAATTTTTTGGTTTGTCCAAAGTTGGGTTCGAACCGTCATCCTTATCTTATCTGAAATCAGTGTACGCCGGCACCTAGTTTTAAGCCGAGATCAAGCGCCTTTTGGTTCATATCGAGAAATGCCGGTGGAATCTGTTTCTCGAGCACCTTCATGATCGATTCCGGATGCACGAGTTTCGTAATTCCGATAAGCGTGCCGAGCATGCATATATTAAAAACGATCGGGCGGCCGATTTGTGCAAGAATCGTTTCGTACATCGGGAGATTCAACTGCCGCGCCTCCACCTTCTTTTCCGTCCTGACATAATGGGAATCGGTAAGCAGAAGCCCTCCGGGGCGTATGATCGACGAATAGCCGGCATAGGCCTGCTGCGTCAGACAAACCAGGATGTTGGGTTGGGTGACCTTCGGGAAATAGATCGTCGAATCATCAATGATAATATCGGAACGCGTGGCGCCCCCGCGAGCCTCGGGACCGTACGACTGAGACTGAACAGCGACGAGGTTTTCATACAAAACCGCCGCCTCTGCCAGAATGATCGCCGCTGTGATGACCCCCTGTCCGCCGGATCCGGAAAAAACCATTCTGCATCTTTCCATAATCACTTATCCTTCATCGCCCGCCCGATGATCTTTTGATATTCCTCGCAATACTCCGGCATCTGTTTATCCACGAAAATCCCCCTTTCGATCAGAGTCGGATCTTCCTGCTTCTTCTTCGAACCGAGCGGGACGGTTCTCGCCCGGAATTTCTCCATCATATCGGAAGCGCTGCCTTCTTTATTCTTCCGGCCGAAATAGGTCGGGCACTGGCTCATGACCTCCACGACCGAAAAACCTTTATGGAGAATAGCCGCCTTTAAAATGGCCGTCATTTCGTGGACATGATAAGTCGTCGAGCGGGCCACAAACGTGGCTCCGGAGGCAGTCGCAAGTTGAACGACATCGAAGTCCTGATCTATATTCATATAGGGTGCCGTCGTCGCGTACGTTCCATATCCGGACAACGGAGAATACTGGCCGCCGGTCATCCCGTAAACACGGTTGTTCATCACGATCGCGGTCATGTCGATGTTCCGGCGGCAGGCATGAATAAAATGGTTGCCTCCTATCGAAAGGGCGTCTCCATCTCCCATCGGGACCAGAAGCGTCAGCTCAGGGCGGCTTATCTTGACGCCGGTTGCGAACGCAAGGGCTCTGCCGTGTATCGTATGCAGCGTATGGAAATCGAGGTACCCGGAAATCCGGGACGAACAACCAATGCCCGAAACCATGACAATGTCGTTTTTCTTCAGCCCGATCTGCTCGATTGCGTGCAGAAGGGCGTTCATGATAATGCCATGCCCGCAGCCGGGACACCAGATATGGGGGAAGAATCTCTCGCGGATGTAGTCTTTCGTCGCCATGTCAGACGCCCCTCCCCTGGATTATTCTCAGGATATTCAAGATGCTGGTCGGGGTGATGAGGGTTCCGTCCACCTGGTTCGCAAGCGATACCCGATCGGGCCTTTCGACCGCCGCTTTCACGGACTGGAGCACCTGGCCCATGTTCATCTCGACGACAACGACATAACGCGCCTTTTCGGCCTTCTGTCTGACCAGAGCCGCCGGAAAAGGCCACAGGGTTTGCAGTTCCAGTAAACCGAGACGCTCCCCGCGCTGGCGGCGGTTCATGACCACATGCAAAGCCGAACGGGCCGCGGAACCGTAAGAGATTAGAAGCGTTTCGGCATCCTCGGCAAAATATTCCCTGTATCTCGTCAAATCATCCACATGATGCTCGATCTTGTCCACGAGGTGACGCATCAAACCGTAAACAATCTTTGGATCTTCCGTCGGAAAACCCCACATGTCATGAAAAAGCCCTGTTACGTTGTAGCGATGCACACCCCCGAAGTCCGACATAGGCAGGCGGCCGTCCTCGCGTGGTAAATACGGGTGGTAGTCAACCCCCTCCGGCACACCGGTTTTCAAACGTTCGACGAGCGGCAATTCGCCCGGAGACGGAATTTCCAGACGTTCCCGCATGTGGGCAAGAACCTCGTCGAACAGAAGGATGACCGGCGTACGGTACATCTCCGCAAAATTGAACGCATCCACGGTAACCGAAAAGATATCCTGATGGTTCGAGGCCGTCATCGCAACGATCGCGTGATCCCCGTGGGTTCCCCAGCGGGCCTGGTTCACATCCCCCTGGCTGAGTTTCGTCGGAAGACCGGTTGAAGGCCCTCCACGCTGCATATCAACGATTACACATGGGATCTCTGCCATCGCCGCAAACCCGAGCGCCTCCTGCATCAGTGAAAATCCCGGGCCGCTCGTGGCCGTCATCGACTTCCTTCCGGTCAACGACGCCCCGATGATCGCGCAAATGGATGCAATCTCATCCTCCATCTGCATGAATATCCCTTTGTTCTGGGGAAGTCGGGCCGACAGGAGTTCCGCAATCTCCGTCGAGGGAGTGATGGGATAACCGGCAAAAAACCCCAGCCCCGCGTAAAGCGCCCCTTCCACGCAGGCCTCATTTCCCTGAACAAATTTCACCTGTCTGCCCATATCATCTCTTCTTCCGTCTCAACCTCGATCGCAAGATCCGGACATCTCAGTTCGCAGAGCTTGCAGCATACACAGTCCTGCGGCCTCGCCGCAAAGACCTTGTCCTGATCATCCAGTTCCAGAACGTGCTGGGGGCAAAAATGCACGCAAATCCCGCACCCCTTGCACCAGTCCCTGTTGATCACGTGACGTTTCAGTTTGAGTTTCGCCATACTTCTCGAACCGCTCAAAGATTTCCCGAATCGTTTTTATTGGAATCTATTCTTTGAACAGAAAGCCCTGTGCTTAATCGCTTGAATTTCCTGAAACATATACAAAGCAACCCCTTTGAAAAGCTTGAACCCTATAACTCTTCATCCTAGACGTGTCAATAGATTTTTACGTGTTTAATTCACCATCAAAAAAGATAGAACACCTCGTTGATCTTGATAAATCAAGGTGATAGAGTGATATTGACAGTAACAAACTATCATCAACGAGGTGAAGCTATGATGGCGCAAGGCGTTCTTTCTTTCAAGTACGAAGAAGAGAAAAAGGATAGTGGGATGACGGCGCTGGCAGGGTTGCCGGTTTGTATGAAAATAGAAAATTATCAAATGATATCAGTTGGTTGTTGCATCATGTTTTTGGGCTTCATCCCATGACCCCCTATCCTGATTTTCATCGTTCGTTGTGCCCAGCCGGGCATGGAGGTTTGTA